>NZ_DASWXE010000211.1:0-2225 GCF_036405635.1 Gemmatimonas sp.
GGCAACGCCCATGTCGACCGCACCGGTCTCGATGTGCAGACCATCGATATCCTCGGCGTCGAGATCCCGAAGATCACGGTGCATCTCAATCCCGGCAAAAACATCACGGTGATTGCCGAGGTCATCGCGATGAACCATCTCCTGCGGTATTATCGCGGATACGATACAGCGACGGCCTTCAACGAGCAGTTGATTGACCGCATGCGTCGCAAATCGGATGTCCAGCGTTACCTGCAGGAGGATGACGAGTAGTGCGAGGCGCGCGATGAGCACCCAAGCTTCCGAAGCCCCCAGCGACGTCACGACCGTTCGCGCGGTGGTTGCCGGTCACGGCACCTTTGCCACGGGTGTCATCTCGGCGATCGAACAGATCACCGGGCGAGGATCGGCGTTTCTACCCATCTCGAACAGCGGACTCTGCCTGGACGATATCCAGGGAGCGCTCGCGCAGGCGCTCGATGATACGGGGGCCAAGGTCGTCTTCACCGACCTGCCGGCCGGCAGTTGTACCATGGCGGTTCGGCGGATGATTCGCGAACGTCAGGGCGTGTTGCTGGTGACCGGCGTGAATCTCTCGCTGCTGCTCGACTTCGCGATGGCTGACGAGGTTGATACGGTAGCGGCGGTGCAGGGCGCGCTCGATCGCGGCAAGGCGTCGATGGTGGTGTACGGCGCCTGACGCGCGCAACGTCGATCCGGTTGGCGTTGATGATGTTGCTGGTGTGTGTTCGCAGGCTACGTTCTTGTCCTCCGCATTCCCTCCGTTCGCTCTCAGTACGCTCGACCGCATGCCCATCGCGCTTTATCGCATTGACGATCGCCTCATCCACGGGCAAGTGGTGGTGGGCTGGGGACAACCGCTCGAACTCGGGTTCATCGTGCTCGTCGACGACGAAGTGGCCGGTAGCGAGTGGGAGCAGGAGCTCTACCGCATGGGCGTGCCGCCGGAAATGGCGGTGCACTTTGCCACGGTCGACGAGGCCATTGCGGGCCTCGACGGGTACGAGCGAAAGTCAGCGCCTGGCATCGTACTGGTGGGCGACATCGGCACCATGCAGCGTCTCGTGACCGGCGCCAACGGTCGTATCCGCACGGTCAATGTGGGTGGTGTGCACCACGTACCGGGCCGCACGGGACGTCTGCGGTATGTGTACCTCACAGCCCCCGAAGAACAGGCGCTGCGGGACATCGCCGCGCAGGGTGTGGACGTGACCGCTCAGGATGTGCCATCCGCGCGGCCGGTGCCGCTCGAGGAACTGCTGCACTCCACGGTCGGCGTCTGAGCTTCCTCGTGCCTGCCGAACTCCCTGCGTCGTTCTCCGACCTGCTGCCCCTGACGGTATTGGCTGGGGTGGCCGGGCTCGACGTGGTCAGTTTTCCGCAGGCCATGATCTCACGTCCCATTGTGGGTGCCACGCTCGGTGGCGCTTTTCTGGGGCAGCCGCTGGCCGGTCTCACCTGTGGCGCGGCGCTCGAGTGTCTGGCCCTCGAATCCCTCCCGGTCGGAGCCTCGCGTTATCCAGAGTGGGGCAGTGCCTCGGTCGTAGCGGGGGCGATTGCGGCGAGCCATGTGACACCGGCCGGCCTGCCGGCGGTCGGGCCGTTCGCCATGGCCGTACTGGTCGGTATTCTGGCGTCCTGGCTGGGCGGCATCAGCATGGTGAAGCATCGACAGCTCATCGCCCATGTGGCGCGTCCGCGATTGCCAGAGCTCGCTGCGGGAAACCGCGGCACCGTCATCGGTCTGCAGCTCTTCGGCATGACTGCCGACCTGCTGCGAGGCGCGCTGGTCGCCTTGACGATGCTGGTGTTGGCAGCCCCGGTCGCGGAGATCGTGCACGCCCGATGGGGGCTGCGCGATGACCTGTCGCGCGCCCTGGTCATCACCTGCGTCGCGGCCGTCGCAGCGGCCGCCGTGTGGAAGGACTTTCACGCCATCTCCGGTACGCGGCGACTGTTTCTGTTGTCGCTGGCCGTGGGAACGCTGATGGTGATCCTTGGCGCCTGACGGCCTCCTCGACCCAGGTGCCAGTGGCGCCGCGCCGGCCGTGGGTGAGCCACCGCGCCTCGAACCGTCGCTGCACATGGCGATGTACCTGCGCTTGCTCGCCATTCAGGGCTCCTGGAACTACGAACTCCTCGTCGGCAACGGGATGGGGTTCTGTATCGAGCCGGCGCTTCGGCGCCTGCCTGGCGGCATCGACGGGGAGTCCTACCGGGCCGCA
>NZ_DASWXE010000212.1:0-2038 GCF_036405635.1 Gemmatimonas sp.
CCCGCTGCCCGCAGGGCGTCACGGAGGGCGGCGATGCGCACGAGGCGCATGGACGCCGTCAGGTCGCGCACGTCGTCCACCCGCACAAACGGCCGCATGGCCCAATGGGCGGCACGGAACAGGCGGCGCACCGGCACGGGCGCGTCGGCGACCACCGTGCGTTCGCCCACCACGAGGTCAGCCCCGCCCTCGAAACGCCGTGCAAACTCCGGCACCAGGACCGGCGGGTCGGTGAAGTCACCCTGCATCAGCAACACCGCGTCGCGTCGCGGGTATCGCGTGGCGTTGGCGATGTGACGGAGCAGCGCCTCTGTGGCGCCTGCATACCCCAGACGCTGTGTCCCGCGCAGGACACGAACCGGCATGGCGCGCTCGTACTGCTCGGCGACCGTTGCCGTTTCGTCCGTGCTGGCGTCGTCGTAAACGACGACTTCGTACTCGCGGGGGAACTCGGCGAGGACCGTGCGGAGCCGCCACAGCAACACGCCGATGGTGGCAACCTCGTTGTACGCGGGGATGGCGAGGTAGAGCACGGGACCAGTTACGGGGACTAAGGTGCCCCGGAGAAACCCGGGACGGGGTTGACTGGTCCGATAATAACAGCCCGGGGGCGTCGGCGGTGCTGTTTCGGCAGCAGAGCGTCCCGTGGCGTTCCCGCCCCGCGTCGTCCCTCATAGTTTCCCACTCATGCTTGACGAGCTTCGCGACGCGCTGGGCGCGTTCTCAACCCGCCTCAACCCCGATGAGCGCCGCCGCGCCACCCACGGCATGCGCGAGGCGCTTGTGCACGCCAAGCTGGGTCTCAAGGACCTGGCCGCTGCGGTGGCCGCCACCGAGGCGCGGTTGCAGGTGGAACGCACCGAACTCGAGACGGTGCGACGCCGTATGGGCTACGCGGCCGAGATCGATGATGCGGAGACAGTGGCCATTGCGGAACGGTTTGCTGCGCAGCACGCTGAGCGGGTGGCGATGCTCGAGACCAAGCTGATGGCGCAGCAGCAGGAGCTGACGGTAACGGAGCGCGAGTACGAGGCGATGAGCGTCGAGTTGCGACGACTGATGTCCGGCCTGCCGGCGCAGGATCCCTCAGCATCACCGGAAGCGGCTGCAGCACGGGAACTCGACGAACTCTTTGACGAGGGCCTGTCATCAGGAACCGACGCCGGTCGCGGGCACACCGGCGCGCCCGGGGGCGGTCCGGTCCGACGTACCCGTGCCGAAAAAGAAGCGGACGCCGAATCCCGTCTGGCCGACCTGAAGCGGCGCATGGGGAAGTGATCCGGCGCTTGTCGCGCACCCTGTGCGCCCGCCTGTCGTCCGCGTCGCGCCCCACGCTGTGTGCTACGCTCTGCGCTGCGTTCGCGGCCAAGAGTGCAGCCGCGCAGAACATGCGTCCGGACTCTTCGCGTGCGCGCCCGACAACGAGCCAGGGCCGATTGGCGGTGACAGGGTGTTCGGGACAGCCCATCAGCGACATCGTCGTGTTGGCACAGCCGCCGTTCAAGGATCGCTTGCCTCCGCAGCTTGAGTGGGGGCGCGCGCTCGCCCGCACACTGCACATGGAAACGCGTGATGAAGTGATCCGACGTTTCCTGCTGTTCAAAGTTGGGGATCAGTGCAACCAGATCAAACGCGCCGAGTCGGAGCGCATCCTGCGTGCGCAGCCGTTCCTGGTGGATGCGCGCATCCGGGCATACGACGACGAAAAGGGCGGTGTGCGTCTCGAGGTGGAAACACGAGACGATTTCAGTCTGATCGTGGAGCCGCGCGTGCGCGCGAGCTCGCCGCAGTTCCGGGGCATCCGCCTGGGTGATGCCAATCTGAACGGCTCCGCCACGCTTGCTGCGGTGGAATGGCGCGACGGACTCGCATACAACGACGTGCTGGGCGTGGAATTCAGCGACTACCAGTTTGGTGGTGGACGCAATGAGTTGCACCTCGTGGGTCGTCGCAACACGTTCGGGCAGCGCATGGAGCTCGAGATCGTGCGGCCGTACTACACCGACCTGCAGCGGTTCGCATGGCAGGCGTCGGTGGG
>NZ_DASWXE010000213.1:0-4743 GCF_036405635.1 Gemmatimonas sp.
CGTCGGTGATGTAGCAGGAAGGTTTGCGAGAGCCCCGTGACCAGGCCAACCATCTCCCTGATGAAAGGCGCGACGACCAGATCAGCGCTGGGCGTCGCGCCGATCTCCGTCGTGGTCATCGAGGACCATCGTTTGCTGCGCGAGGGGCTTGCCGCCGCGATCGAACGTCAGGAGGGGTTCGCAGTGCTCGCGAGCGCAGCCTGTGCGGGTGTGGGCCTGGAGGCGATTCGTGAGATGCAACCGCGTGTCGTGCTGCTCGATGCCGGTCTTCCGGAGGAGGAAAGTTGGGCGCTCGCCGTGAAGATCTTGCTGGTCGCTCCGGCAACGCGCGTCATCGTCACGGGACTCAGCGCGGCGCGAAACGATGTGGCCGCTTTCGTGCGGTCCGGCGTTTCGGGCTTCATCATGAAAGACGCCTCGGTGAGTGAATTCATGGAGACCATTCGCGTTGTGGCCCGAGGTGACCAGGCGCTCCCGCGCGCACTGACGGGTTCCCTGTTCTCCCAGATCATGCGCGATGAGGCGCTGGGTATGCCGACAACACTGACTGGTGGCATTCACCTGACCGCGCGTGAGCGACAGATCATGGACCTGCTGGGGGCTGGCCTGAGCAACAAGGAGATCGCAGCTGGACTGCATATCGCCGTGCACACGGTGAAGAGCCACGTGCACAACCTCCTCGAGAAACTCTCGCTGCACACCCGCATGGAAGTTGCGGCGTATTCTCATGGGCCAGGCCGCATCAATACGCCCTGAGAGCAGATCTATGGCTCCTTGGATGCGCCATCGTCGTGCAACATCCGCATCGCCGGCGTTTCGAGATCGTCATACTGACCGCTGCGGGCACTCCAGACGAACGCCAGCACCGCACCGGTCACCACCAGAAGCGCGAGCGGCAACACCAGAAACACGACACTCATGCGATGGCCTCCACCGGCCCGGAGATCGAAGACGCCGCGCCCGATGCGGGCCCCGATGCCCGCGTAGCGGTCCGACGTACGCGTGGGAACGTGTGACCGTACCACGATCCCAGCACCACCGTGATGGAGCTGGCCGGCATCAGGATCGCCGCCGCCAGCGGCGTGAGCAAACCGAACATCGCCATCGACGCCCCCACCACATTGTAGGCGATGGACAACGCAATGTTGCGCCGGATGACGCGCATGGTGCGCCGTGAACCATCCACCAGTTCGACCAGCGTGCCCAATTCATTGCGGGTGAGGTAGACATCGGCGGTGGCGAGACACGCTTCGGCGCCCCCCTGCACACCGATGCCAACACTGGCCGCCGCAATGGCGGCTGCGTCGTTGACCCCATCGCCCACCATCACCACCCGGCCACGCTGCTTGGTCTGTTCGATGAAGGCGAGCTTCTGCTCGGGTGTGGCGCCACCAATGGCATCGGCGGCATCAAAGTCCAGCGCAGCCCCCACGCTGCGCACCACGTCTTCGGCATCACCACTGAGCAGCACCGTGCGCCAGCCGCGGTGACGCAGCGCCCGCAAAGACTGCAACGCATCGTCACGCACCTTGTCGCCCATGCCGGCGACGGCGACGAGTACACCGTCCACACTCACATGCACCGGCGTGAGCGTGCGCCCGATCTCGTCATAGGTGTGCAGTGCGACCATCACCTCGGGCGCTGTGGACACCACTCCGCCGGCGACAAAGCGCGGCGAACCAATGCGCACATGCCGACCATCCACCCATCCTTCGAGTCCACCGCCCACCACATGCCGCGCTTCATGCACGTCGGGCACCATCATTCCAGGCCACGCACGCCGGAACCCCTCGGCCAACGGATGCGACGACCCGGCCTCGAGCGACAACACCAGCGGCTGCACCCACTCGGCGCCCACCCAGCGCACCAGCGCCGTACGCCCCTCGGTGATGGTGCCCGTCTTGTCGAACACCACCGTGCCGGGTGATGCGAGCACTTCCAGCGCATCGCCGCCCTTGATCAACATGCCATTGCCTGCGGCACGTCCCACCGCCACGGTGATGGCCAGTGGTGTGGCGAGGGCCAGCGCACACGGACACGTCACAATGAGCAAGGCGATCGCGTCGTCGAGTGCGTGTGGTGCGTTGAACGAGGCCTTGATGCCAAACGTGAGCGCCGCGAGCAGCAACACCACCGCCGTGAAGATGCCGGCCAGTCGGTTGGCCGTCTGCACTATGGGCGCACGGCGACGGGCACTCTCCTCCACTTCGCGCAGCAACTTCGCGATGCGGCTCGTTTCCCCGGCCTCCTCCACCCGCACCTGCAGCGGCGCCTCCACGTTGAGCGTGCCGGCGTACACCGTGGCGCCTTCCTCCACCGACGACGGACGCGATTCACCGGTGAGCAGCGCGGCATTCACCGTGGAGTGCCCACGCACGATCACACCATCGGCCGCAAAGGTCTCGCCAGCCCGCACATCGAGCGTCATCCCGGGCAACAGCGCTTCGGCCGGGATATCGCGCACCACACCCTGTTCCACGATGCGGGCCGTGCTTGGTGCGATCGCGTGCAACAGCTCGGCGGAGTCGGCGGCCAGACGCTGCCCACGCTGCTGCAGGAAGCGTCCGACCAACAGCGCAAAGATCAGCAGTGCCAGCCCGTCGAAGTAGATCGGGCCGGTACCCGTGACCGTGTTGATGGCGCCGCGCACCAGCCCCGCTGCCAACGCGATGGCGATGGGCAGGTCCATATGCAGCGATCTCGTGCGCACCGATGCCCATGCACCCGAGAAGAACACACGCCCAGGCCACACAAAGGCCGGCACCATGAGCGCAAAACTCACCCAGCGAAAGAAATGGGTGAACGTCGCATCCATGCCATTGAGCTCACCGGCATACAACGCCAGCGCCGCCAGCATCATGTTGATGGCAATGGCACCGGCGATGCCGATACGCACCAGCATGGCGCGGTCTTCCCGCCGACGCATGTCGGCCCGTGCCACACCACGAAACGGATGCGGCGCGTACCCCAGCACATCGAGCTGTCGCGCGATGGCCGACAACGGCGTTACCGCCGCATCCCATTCCACCACAGCCAGCGAACGCCGAACATCGAGCTCGGCGCGCGACACGCCCGTGTGCAGTAGCGGCACACGCTCCACCAGCCACACGCACGACGCGCAGTGCACCCCTTCGAGGTACAGTTCGGTGCGCGAGAGACCGCTCGGCATCACCTGGACGTACAGCTGCGCAAACGTGGGATGGTCGAACTCTTCGTACCGCCGCCCGGACGATTGCACAGGCGCTTCCCGGCGTTCGGCAAAGCCGTAGTAGCTCCCGAGTCCATGTTCGTGCAGGATGGCGAACGCGGTGTGGCATCCGGTGCAGCAGAACTGCCGCTCAGCGTCTTCCTGTACGAGTCCCGCCGGCACGGGCAATGCGCAATGAGCGCACACAGTAGCCGTCGAGGCGTCTGCGGCGATGGCCGCAGCAGGGAAGCGAAGTGTGTCAGTGGACATGCGTCATTTCCACAGCTGGTTTCACAGTGGGTATCGCAGTCGGTTCCACGGGAAGCGCGGACGGCGTCATGGCGGTCGCGTCGTGATGGTCATTGGCACGGGGCGCGCGCAGACGACCCGTCATGGACCACAATCCCATCACGAGCACCACCGTGGCGCTCAGCATGGGGAGGCGTTGCCGGAATGGTGCCAGTACGGTCTGTGCGCCAACGCCCACCGCGATGAGTGCGGGCACGGTGCCGAGCCAGAAGACCGCCATGAAGGCCATGGCGGAGAGCACACTGCCCGTGCCGCCCGCGGTGGCCACGAACACGTACAGCCACCCACAGGGCAGCAACGTGGTGACGAGTCCGGTGAGCAGCGCCCGAACGGCGATGGGTTGAGTGCGCACGGTCAGCAGCACACGTCCCAGGGCCTGTTGCCACACGCGAGGAGCGTGCATGCGGCCCAACGACAGGCCACGCTGTGCGGCGAGGGTGCTGAGTGCCCACGCCACCATGAGTGCGCCGGCAACCAGGGTCGCGGCATGCTGCACGCCGGCCAGTGCGCCGATGTCGGAGATGCGTGATCCGATCACGCCGGCGACGGCACCGAGCAGCAGGTAGGAGAGCAGACGCCCGACGTTGTAGAGCGCATGCGCGTGCAATGGCGACGACAGGGCACCACCGCGTGACGCCTGGTTCGCCGCGGCGGGTTCCGCGCCCGTGTAGAAGCACACGAACCCACCGCACATGCCGGCGCAGTGTACGCTCCCCACCACGCTCGCCATCAGGATACCGGCTGCCGTGCCAAACATGAATGTAGCCTCGGTCTACTGCTTGCCGGCGCGTGACACCGTCACGCGGGTGCTCACGGAATAACGCGCCGTATCACGCACTGCGGCTGATGGAACCTGCGTGGCACTCACGCGCACTTCCCATTCGCCGGGCGTGACGATGGGCAGTGCGGCCGAGTACAGACCGGCAGTGTCTTCGTGCAGCACCGCGGTCAGGGTGTCGTTGGCGCGTGCATTGAAGCGCGCCATCACGACGACGTGCGCACCGGCAAGCGGAGCGGCCGCGGCATCCTTGAGCTTCACGACCACGCGTGCCGGTTGACCGGCCACGAGTGAGTCGATGAACGTTTCCACACCCCAGCCCAGATCAAGGTTGCGACGTTCCTGCGCCATGGTGGAATCGAACGCCACCGCCTTGGCGTAGTAGTTGGGCTCCACGGCAAAGGAGGGGTCGTCATTGGCAATGCGCATGACGGCGATGTTGGCCACCACCGTCGAGCCAAGGATGACG
>NZ_DASWXE010000214.1:0-37302 GCF_036405635.1 Gemmatimonas sp.
GAGAGAGCCACTCAGGTCGCCACTGCGTGGCGGCGGTTCGTAGGGCTGGGCCTGGCCGAACGTCGCAGTGAGGGCCGCGAGTGAATTGAGACCGGCCGATGCTCGCACACCGACACGCGGATGTAGACGTGCACCGAAGGCTGCACTCGCACCCCCGATGGATGCCGATAGCGAGGCGGTGCGGTGCGATGGTGTCGCTGCACTCTCCATGCGCACCAGTCCCGAGAGTGCATTGCCGTAGGGCACACCAAATCCGCCCGAAGAGAACACTGTGCGTTCGAGCAGAAACGGGTTGATGGTGGCCGTGGTATGCCCCGTCGGATTGTCGAATCGCACGGGGGAGAGCAGCCAGGCGTCGTCCACCAGCACGCGCGTTTCGGTGACATCGCCGCCGCGCACAAAGAGGCCCGTGCCTTCGTCCACATTCTGTGCGCCGGGCAACGTCTGAATGGCTCGGGCAATGTTGGCCGCGGCGCCGGGCGTCTGCGCCACCTCGAGTGGCTTGAGGGAGGCCGTCTGCCCAGTACCGATGGTGTACTCGCCGGCTGCCACCACCACGAACTGGGTGAGCGTGGGCGGGCTTGGTGCCAGGCGAAACGCCAGTACCGAATCCGAGGGCATCGTCACATCGGCAGTAGCCGGAACGAAACCCACGGCGCGGGCCACCACCGTGGCGGCACCACGATGCGTGGAGGTCAGAAGGAATCGGCCGTCGGTGCCGGTGTGCGTTTCTTCGAGCGTCTCGAGGATCATCACGACCACACCCGCCAGCACGCGTCCGTCGCTGGTGTGCACCCGTCCCGTGAGCGTGGTGGTTGAAGGTGTTGTCGTTGATGCCGCCTGTTGCGCCGTGAGGTGGGGCGCGAACAGGCTGCTCATCGTCAGCAGAAGAAAGGGAAGAGCACGCGAGGGGCGCATGAGATGATCATGCGCCCCTCGGATTGGCTTCTGGAGTGGGCAGTCGGTGAAGCGACAGCCCGGATCGGTCAGTGGTGCTGCGCGGGCAACATCAGTGCCCCGATGCACCCGCGTCGCGGTCGCGCGGGTCCGGTGCGCCCAGCCGCTTGCCGGTCTTGGGGTCGATGGCGATGGAGTGCGCGGTGCCCTGCTGACCACCCACGCGCACCACATGTCCCTTGACCCGCAGTGCCTCGAGCGTGCCTTCCGGGAAACCCACCCGCTCCACGGTGACCGTGTTGGGCAGCCACTGATGGTGCAGGCGCGGTGCGTTCACGGCGTCCTGCACGGGCATGTCGAAGGCGGTGAGGTTGAGCACCACTTCGAGCACCGTGTTGATGATGGTGCGTCCACCAGGGCTGCCTACCACGGCCACCAGCTTGCCATCACGCGCCACGATGGTGGGGGTCATGCTGGAGAGCATGCGCTTGCCGGGCTGCGCGATGTTGGGCGCGGTGCCGATCAGGCCTGTGGAATCGGTGAGGCCGGGCTTCCCGTTGAAGTCGCCCATCTCGTTGTTGAGCAGGAAGCCCGCGCCGTCGACCACCGCGCCGAGCCCGTAGCCCGCTTCCAGCGTGTATGTCACTGACACGGCCATGCCGTCCTTGTCCACCACCGAATAGTGCGTGGTCTCGTCGCTTTCGTAGCCCTGTGCGACGTCGGCGGGTGACGACAGTGACGCCTTGTTCGGGTCAATCGTGCTGCGCAGTTCGTTGGCGTAGGCCTTGCTCGTGAGCTTCTCGATCGGCGGCTTGGTGAAGTCGGGGTCGCCGATGTACAGCGCGCGATCGCGGAACGCACGGCGCATGCTCTCCACGAGCGAGTGCACATACTGCGGCGAGTTGTGCCCCATCGCCTTGAGGTCCATGCCCTCCAGGATGTTGAGCATCTCGATCATGGCCACACCACCGGAACTCGGCGGCGGCATGGAGATCACCTCGTAACCCTTGAAGGTGCCACGCACTGGCGCACGTTCTGCCGCCTGATAGGCGACCAGATCGGCTTCGGTGATGATGCCACCGCCACGCCGCATCTCGGCGGCAATGAGCTGCGCCGTGGTGCCCTTGTAGAAGCCGTCGCGTCCCTGATCGCGGATGCGGCCGAGTGTCTTGCCAAGGTCGCCCAGCACCATGCGGTCGCCAGCGGCGAAGGGCTGGCCAGCCTTGTAGTAGGCGGCGAGTGAGCCCGAATCGGTGGAGAGCTTGGTGCGCGCTCCGGCCAATGAGGCCGCGAGACCGGTCGGGACGATGAAGCCCGTGTCGGCCAGCGACGCCGATGGGCCTACCAGTCCGTTCCACTTCGCCTTGCCGTACTTCTGGTGGGCCAGCGCGAAGCCGGCCACGGTGCCCGGCACGCCCACACTCTTGTGTGAGTTGTGATGGATGCGCGAGGAGTACGTGCCCGTGGAGTCGGTGAACATCGTGGGTGTGGCGCCAGCCGGCGCCTTCTCACGGAAGTCGATGGTGGTCGCCCGTCCGTCGGGGAAGCGGATCACCATGAACCCGCCGCCGCCGATGTTGCCGGCGGTGGGGTAGGTAACCGCCAGCGCAAACCCTGTGGCGATGGCCGCGTCCACCGCATTGCCACCGGCGGCCAGCACGTTGCGTCCCACATCGCTGGCAATGGCGCTGGCGGAAACGACCATGCCCTTGGGCGCCTCGACGGCGGCCTTTGGGACAGGGGGCTGGGGAGCCTGGGCAGGTGCGGCAACCGGGACGGCTAGCAGGGCCGCGGCCGCGATCCCGGGGAGGGCGCGAAGACGCATGGAGGAGTTCGGAAGGGAAGGAGGGGACGGGGATGGACCGGGGACGCACTGGAACGGAAGGGAAACTGCCTGGGCGCCGCGGGGCGGCGCGAAAACCGCATGACAGGAAGGGAAAACCGCAGGGTAGCCCGGTGCTTTGCCGCGGCCCAATCGCAGTACCACAATTTATTTTTAGAGATGGAGCTGCGCATGCGTCCCGGCCCCTCCCTTCCCATTCCTGCAGTTTTCCCCGGCTATCTGTCCATCTGAACCCGGGAGCCGGTTGTCTCCGGTTATCCGGGTGCATAGCTTTGAAGGCTCCCCGATATGGGGGACCGGGTGCGAGCCGGAGATGCCGGCCTCGCGATGAGCCTGGAATTGGGCGCCCCAGAGGCGCTCGCGCCGTACAACACTATCCAAGTCCGAGACTCAGATGGCCGTCAAGATCCGTCTCCGCCGCGAAGGCCGGAAGAAGACCCCGATGTACCGCATTGTCGTTGCCGATTCGCAGAGCCCGCGTGACGGCCGTTTCATCGAGATCCTCGGGCAGTACCAGCCGCGTGGCGGCGAAAACGCGATCTCGCTCAAGTCCGATCGTGTCAATCACTGGTTGAACGTCGGCGCGCTGCCGACGGACACGGTTCGCTCGCTGCTCCGTCGCGCCGGTATCCTCAAGGCCCGCCACGAAGCGCGCCTCGCGGCCAAGCTGCAGGCGGCGGCTGTCGCCCTGCCGTCGTCCGAGGCCTGAGCTGGTTGAGTATGTGGTCGCCGGTCGGGTGCGCCGCGCACATGGTGTGCGGGGCGCCTGGGCGGTCGAATCGCTGAATGATGCGCCGGACGTGCTCTTTGCGTCCGGCGCAGTGCTTTTTGCCGGTGACCGGGAGGGCAACCTGCTCCCCGGGGCCGATGGCACGCCGCAGGCGCTGCACATCGAAGACGGCCGCCCCATGAACAAGGAGTGGCTGGTGCGCGTCAGTGAGGTCACCGACCGCGATGTGTCCGACACCTGGCGTGGTCGCTACCTGCTGGCCGATGCGGCCACCTTGCCGGAACCCGATGAAGACGAGGTCTACATCGGCGACCTGATCGGCATGCGCGTGGAAGTGGACGGCCAGGGCCTCGTGGGCCATGTTCGCGACGTGTACGATGCGCCGCAGGGATTCATCATCGAGGTCGAGACCACCACGGGCCGTTCGCTGGTCCCGTGGCACGACGAGATCGTGCGATCCATCGATGAAGAGTCGCGCACGATCGTGCTGGCGCCACTCGCCGGCCTGCTCGACTGACGACACCGGACCCACCAGAGTCCGCGCCCATGCTGCGCATCAACATCGTCACCATCTTCCCCGAGTTCTTCGCGGGGCCGCTGTCGCTGAGCATTCCGGCCAAGGCCGCGGCGGCCGGTGGCGTGCAGTATTCGCTCATCGACCTGCGTGACTTCACGCACGACAAGCACCGCACCGTCGACGACTATCCGTTTGGCGGCGGGCCCGGCATGGTGATGAAACCCGGCCCCTTCTTCGATGCCGTCGCATCGGTGAAGGCTACGTCCCCCATCGTGCTGCTGTCACCGCGCGGCCGGCGGTTCTCGCACGCCGATGCGGTGCGCTTTGCGGCGGGCACCGAGCTCACGCTGCTCTGCGGGCACTACAAGGACATCGACGAGCGCGTCGCCCAGCATCTCGCCACCGAAGAACTCTCGCTCGGCGATTTTGTCCTGAGTGGTGGTGAGCCGGCGGCGCTGGCCATCGTGGATGCCACCGTGCGGCTCTTGCCGGGCGCCATGAGTGACCTCGAGAGTGCGCGCACGGATTCGTTCTTCGATCGTGGCATCAGTGCACCCAGCTACACGCGCCCCGCAGAGTATGCGGGCCACACGGTACCCGACGTGCTGCTTGGTGGTGACCACGCCAAGGTGGCCGCGTGGCGTGACAACGAGAGTCTGCGCCGCACCCGCGAAGCCGAAGCGCGCGACCGCGAAGACTGGGCGCGTCGTGAAGCCGAAAGCACAGCGCGCGATGCCGCCATCGCCGAGGTGGAGCGACGTGCCGCGGAGAAGGCCGCAAAGAAGGCCCGTGCAAAAGACGGTCGTGCGCGCGCCGCGAAACGTGCGGCCAATGCCGCGAACGAGTCCACCGGCCATGCGAACGGAGAGTCGACATGAGTCTGCGCGTGTTCGTCACGGGTGGCACCTTCGACAAGGAATACGACGAGCTGACCGGCTCCCTGCGATTCCGTGAGACACACCTGCCGGAGATGCTGCGTCGTGGGCGCAGCATGCTGGACGTGCAGGTGGAAGTGCTGATGATGATCGACTCGCTGGAGATGCTGCACAGTCACCGGCAGCAGATCGCTGATGCCTGCGCGCGTGCGCCCGAGTCGCGGCTTGTGATCACGCACGGCACCGATACCATGCCGGAAACGGCGCAGCACCTGGCCGCGGCCATCACTGGCAAGACCATTGTGCTGACCGGCGCCATGGTGCCGTACGCCTTCGGCAGCTCCGACGGTCTGTTCAACCTGGGCAGTGCACTCAGCTTCGCGCAGACCCTGCCGGCTGGTGTGTACATCGCCATGAATGGTCGGTACTTCGCGGCGGGGCATGTCATGAAAAACCGCGAGGTCGGCGTGTTCGAGGAATCCCCGAACCCGCCGACCCCGCAGGACTGACAGCCAAGGCGCGCCTGCTACTTCCTCACGGCGCGCACGATGGGCAGGGTGATGCTGGACGGTGTGT
Organism: Gemmatimonas sp.; assembly: GCF_036405635.1. GTDB lineage: Bacteria > Gemmatimonadota > Gemmatimonadetes > Gemmatimonadales > Gemmatimonadaceae > Gemmatimonas. The sequence goes on from NZ_DASWXE010000214.1 coordinate 5,439, forward strand.
CCTTGCCACCGTGGAACACGATGTTGTGTGCCACCACGCCCTGCGTCTCACTGAAGTTGTCGCCACCCGTGTTCAGGTTGCGATCGAAGCGCGGGAAGTTGCTGCTCGACACTTCCACGCGCACGCGGTGACCGGCCTTGAAGAAGTTGCTCGTATTGAGCGGCCCCAGTGTCACCTTGTACTTCTTGCCCGGTTCCATGCGCGTCTCCGGCTTGTCGTAGCCCGTGTGGTAGCGCATGCGCTGGATGGTCTCGTCGAGATTCCAGGCCCGGCCTTCGGTGTCCACGTCGATGAGCTTCACCGTGAAGTCGGTATCCTTCGCATCGCTGCCCACGTACAGCGTCACCGAAATCGGCCCGCTCACCTCGATGCCTTCCTTGAGCGGCTCCGACGTGTAGACGAGGATGTTGGGATCCGTCTCCCGCACGCGCTGATCGAACGAACCCGCCTGAATGGCCGTGCCGGTGCAGCACACGTTGCCGCCGTAGCTGGTGACCGGCTTCATCGGATCGTACGTAAACGTATCGCGCTGGGCCTTGGGCAGCTTCGGCACCAGTGCGCCATTGCCGTTCATCGTGTTCGCCGATCCGCCACTCGTGAAGTACCACGTGGTGGGCGTGGCACCCTTCGGCGGCCACACGTCACTCGACTGCCACGTGTTCGAACCCATCGTGAAGTAGCGGATGCGCGGCAGCGTATCCAGCAGACCGGTCTTGTTGTTGGTCTTGAGGAAGGTGTCGAACCAGCCGTAGGTCATCGCGTCATAGTCGAGGCGCGCGTCACCCATGCTGCGTTCGCCCACCACCGTGTTCTCCGTGGCGCGCGTGTACGAGCAGTGCGCCACCGGCGCGATCACCGCGTACTGCTGCTTCGCCACTTCGGGCGAGGCCACCTTCATGGCGTGCTGCCACATGGCAATGTTCGGACCTACCGACACGTCGTACCATGACATGAACCACAGCGCCGGCGTATCGAACGGCATGCTGTCGTTGTACAGACCACCCTTGTCCCAGCGCGGGTCGTTCGGCGTGCGCTTGATCATCTCGCCGCCTGTCGCCACGGGCATCTTGTCGGCGAACACGCCCGGCGGGCCATCCACAGCCTTGAGAATGTCCTGCACCGGCAGGTGCCACAGCGCCTTCGACCAGTCGATGCTCGGTCCCTGCCAGGCCAGGTCGAACGACTTGCGCAGGCGTGTCAGGTCGGACTGGCTCAGATTCGCGTCGAACATCGGACGCTGCGCGTTCTGCTGCGAATTGATCCACGTGATGAACAGCATCTGCACCGCGCCGCCGCGATACCAGTTGCCCTGCTCATACCACCCACCCACGCGGCCGACACCGGCGCCATAGCCCTGCGGCACCAGCGCTGCGAGACCCTTGGGCTTCGTGCCCGCCACCGCCATCTGATACTCGGCCGTGCTCGAGCAGCCGATCATGCCCACACGACCGTTGCTCCACGGCTGCCTGGTGAACCATTCGACGGCATCCTGTCCGTCGGTGGCTGGCGGGCCGAGGATGTCGTACTTGCCTTCGCTGTAGAAGTGGCCGCGCTCGTTCTGCAGCGCGTAGGCGTAGCCGCGTTTGATGGCGCCCAGCACAGCGGAGACATCACGGGGCGCGCCGTTGCGCACGTCCCACCAGTTCATGTTGTACGGCGTCTTGCTCAGGATGAGCGGCACGCCACCGGTCTGGCCTTTCGGCACGTAAATGTCCGTCATGAGCCGCACGCCATCACGCATCGGCATCATCACCGAACGGTGCACGTCAGCGATCTTCTGCAGCTCGGCTTCCTGGGCATGGCGCGCCGCGATCAGCTCGGCGTTGGGCGCCGGGGCCTGCGCCTCGAGCGATGGGGCGAGTCCAGTCAGAGCGCTCCCGGCAAGGGCCAGGGAGAGGGAGGCCACGGCGAGTCCCCGGAGGGACGCAGCACAGCGGCTGGATGAAACAGGCATATCTCGGGACGTCTTGGGGAAAAGTCTGGAGCCAGCGCGCAGTTGCGCGGGTACGCCGACCATGAAGCGGACGCACCCTCCATGACTGGTAGAACGCACGTCCTCGCACAATCGTGGAAATACCGACGTGAAGTTCCCGACGTGGGCACATGCGGCCATGAGCCCGGCAGCCCCGGCTACTGGCTCACCTGTGGTTCAGGGGGCATTTTGCGGTGTTGCCCGGCGCCCGTCAGGGGGCTGTGGCGCATCGACGTTATCCTCGTGGCCGCCATTCGGCGGTGCACGGTCCCTCTTCAGCCCCACCCGGCATTCTGCGTATGGCGAAGATCAAGGTCGTGAATCCTGTCGTCGAGATGGACGGCGACGAGATGACCCGTATCATCTGGCAGTTCATCAAAGATAAGCTCATCCTGCCGTATCTCGACGTTCAGCTCGACTACTACGATCTCGGCATCGAGCACCGCGACGCGACGGGCGATCAGGTCACCATCGACTCGGCCGAGGCCACCAAGAAACATGGTGTGGCGGTGAAGTGCGCGACCATCACGCCCGATGAAGCGCGCGTGAAGGAGTTCGGGCTCAAGAAGATGTGGAAGAGCCCCAACGGCACCATCCGCAACATCCTCGGCGGCGTGATCTTCCGCGAGCCGATCATCATCTCGAACATTCCCCGCCTCGTGCCGCACTGGACCAAGCCCATCGTGGTGGGTCGTCATGCGCACGGCGATCAGTACAAGGCGACGGACTTCAAGGTGCCGGGCCCCGGCACGGTGACCATCACCTACCAGCCGGCCGACGGCAGCGCGCCGATGCAGTTCGACGTGGCCAAGTTCGGCCAGGACGGCGGCGTGGCGATGGGCATGTACAACTACAACGACTCCATCAAGGACTTTGCGCGCGCGTCGTTCCGCTATGGCCTGCAGCGCAACTTCCCGGTGTACCTCTCCACGAAGAACACCATCCTCAAGGCCTATGACGGCCAGTTCAAGGATCTCTTCGAGGACGTCTTCAACGCCGAGTTCAAGGCGGAGTTCGAGAAGGCCGGCATCACGTACGAGCACCGTCTCATCGACGACATGGTGGCGTCGGCGCTCAAGTGGGAAGGCGGCTACGTGTGGGCGTGCAAGAACTACGATGGTGACGTGCAGTCGGACATCGTGGCGCAGGGCTTCGGCTCGCTCGGTCTCATGACGTCGGTGCTGCTCACGCCCGATGGCAAGACGATGGAAGCCGAGGCGGCGCACGGCACGGTGACGCGTCACTACCGCGAGCACCAGAAGGGCAACAAGACGTCCACCAACCCCATCGCGAGCATCTTCGCGTGGACGCGTGGCCTCATGCATCGCGGCAAGGTGGATGGCACGCCGGAAGTGGTGCGGTTCGCCGAGACGCTGGAGCAGGTGTGCATCGAAGCGGTGGAAGCCGGCGAGATGACCAAGGATCTGGCGATCCTCATCTCGAAGGACACGCCGTACCTGCACACGGAGGCGTTCCTGGACGCGATCGATCGCCGGTTGCAGGCGAAGATGGCGTAAGGCGCTTAGCGCAGATGGAAGAACGGCCCCGATGCATATGCAGCGGGGCCGTTGTCTTTAGCGGGGGCAAGTGAAATACGCGTCACTTCTCCCAGCGCGAGAGCACCGTCCACACGAGCACGATCCCACACGACGGTAGAGCGAAGGGCCAATATTCAGTCGGTACCGATGCCGCGCCCGGGTGGTATTCCATCGCCATGACGTCGTTGATTTGCAGGCGTTCGAGGATTGCGCCATTGGGGGGCGGCGCCGGCGGCGCTGTACTCTTGGAGTTTCTACCGAGATCAGCGGTGCCGGGGGGGCGAAGCGGCACGCCATCGATCACGATCGGGATGGGCCCGTTGCAGACCGGGCGTGAGCCTGTGACTTCCGGCCCCAATGGTGTTTGAGTGACACGTAGCCCCGGCATCCGGTTGAGTGCCGATGGGATATCCTGACGTTTCAGAATCTCCTTCCGTTCGATCACGCGGGCGAACCCTTGGTTCTTGCGGCGCAGGAATCCGAGCTGATGTTCTCCTTTGGCACGCACATCCATTGTTTCGAGCACCGTGGCGGCGCGAGAAAGCACGATGTCGTGCGGGCCGTCTTCACGGGATGTCACATCGATGATGCGGCTGATGCCTTGGCGCCCGATCTGCTGCACACTCAGCGCTTGCGTGCCCAATGGCACGTTCACCAAACGATACTGTCCGTCCGCGTCGGTCTCCGTGGTGCGATTGCCCGCTGTTAGCGAGACGAGTGCGCCTGACAGTGCTTTGCCCCGTTCATCGCGAACGGTTCCTCGGACGATGCCTGCCCCCGCTGACGAGACAGCACTCCCCGGGCGGTTCAGTTCGCGACTGAGGTAGAGATCACGGCGCAGCATCCGGGCCGGGCCGACGACGGTCGTGATGGCACTGCTGGCGATCGAGTCGTGTCGGGCTTTCGTCGTGAGCGCGACGTCGGCGGGAACGCCACAGATACCGTACACGCCATCGTCTCCGGTGGGTGCGGTACGCTCCGGATTGCTCAACTCCTTTCCGCCGTCACTGGGCTCGAGCCATGCCAAGGAGACCTGCGCCTTGCTGAGTGGGGCGCGACTGGTGGCGTCAAAGACAGTACCAAATACAATGGCACTGTCTTTGGACGGGCGCTCGGTGGCAGGGCAGATCCGGCGATAGACGGTGTTGAACGAGGGCGTGGCCAGCAACACGCCACGGGTGTCCTTCGTGACATCGACGTCCCGGGCAAAACCATACAGCCCAAGGGAGTCGAGCGTCGGCGACGAAAAGGTCAGCTGCTGGGGCCCGAGCGGCACCGAGTCGATCGTGAAGCGACCCTGTGCATCGCTGTAGGTGATCTGCGCGGTCTCCCGCACTTCGATCACGGCATCTCGTAGCGGTCGACGCGTGAGGCTGTCATACACGATGCCACGCACGGTGCCGACCGATCGCTGCGGCTGCGCGGCCGCCAACGCGGGAACCAGTAGCAAGGGCATGGTGAGCCAAGCGTGAATGCGCATCACTTGTCCCAGTTCGAAGCCACCGTCCAAATGAGCAGCAGGCCGCACTGTGGCGGTGGGCCTGGCCAATACTCCATGGGAACAGAAGCCGGTCCAGGATGGAACTCGATCGCCATGACATCGTTGACCATCATCTGGTCAATTCGTCCGTTGTTGAACGCCGAAACGGCACTGTTGCTCTGTATGGGCGGTGGTGCGGCCACCGCAGGGTTGGTCGATGCGCGCGGGATCGCTGTCGTCCCGGACAATGCTTGCGGGACGCTGAAGGTGGTGGCGTTTCGTGGATTGGGTATCAGGGCGCCATCAATCACGATGGGCACCTCCCCGACGCACATCGGTCGCGTGGCCGCAATCACCGTGCCCCCCAGTTGCTGTTTCACGTGCAGGCCCGGCAGACGCTTCAACGCCGAACCGATATCGTTGCGCTTCAGGATTTCTTTCCGCTCGACGACCCTGACCATGCCGTCCTGCTTGCGCCGGAGAAACCCGGCCTGATCCGCGCCGACCTTCCCACGCACGTTCATGGTGGCGAGCACCGTGGTGCCCCGCAGCACGAAATCGTGTGTGCCATCGTCACGCGCCGTGACGTCGATGGCGCGGCTGACTCCGCCGCGTCCGATCTGCTGCACGTTCAGTTCCTGCGTACCCAGCGGCACACCCGTCAAACGGAATTGCCCGTCAGCGTCGGTCTCGGTCGAACGATTGCCGGCGGTCAGCGAAACGAGTGCACCCGGCAATGCTTTGCCTCGTTCGTCGCGCACGGTTCCACGGACGATACCTGATCCCGATGAGGGCGTGGCGTTGGACCGGACGTCGGCCGCCTGCCCCAGTTCGCGACTGATGTAGAAGTCACGCCGCAGCATACGGCTCGGGCCAACGACCGTGTTGAACGCACCACTGACGATCGCGTCGTGTCGGGCCGTCGTGGTGAGCGCGACATCCGCGGGAAGCCCGCAGATGCCGTACACGCCATCGTCTCCGGTGGCGGTGGTACGTTCCGGGTTGCTCAACTCCTTTCCGCCTCTACTGGGCTGAAGCCACCGCAATGAAACCTGCGCTTTGCTCAACGGGGTGCGACTGGCGGCGTCGTAGACTGTGCCGAAGACGATGGCACTGTCTCTGGACGGGCTTCCTGCCGCCCCGCAGAGACGGCCGTACATCGTACTGAAGGACGGAGTGGTGAGCAACACACCGCGGGTATCGCCGGTGACGTTCACTTCACGCGCAAACCCATAGAGGCCTAGGGAGTCGAGCGCGGCTGAGGAGAAGGTCAATTGCTGGGCACCAAGCGGCACCGAGTCGAGCGTGAAGCGCCCTTGCGCATCGGAGTAGGTGATCTGTGCGGTCGCTTGCACTTCGATCACGGCATCGGCAATCGGCTTCCGTGTGAGACTGTCGTATACCGTACCGCGAACACTGCCCATCGGCCCGCGTGGCTGGGCCTGCAGGGCACACGGCGCGAGCAACGCCGCAGACAGCAGCCGTCTGACGGAGAATGAGTGTGTTGTGCGCATGAGATTTATCATTGTTGCCACCGTGAGAAGACCGTCCATATCAACAGCAACCCACACCTGGGCGGCTCTCCCTGCCAGTACTCCATCGGCACCGTTGTGGCGCTGGGATGAAACTCGATGGCGATCACATCGTTGACAGCCAGTGCGTCCAACCGGGAGCCGTTCATGCCCGCTGGAGGCAAAGCCGATTCCTGACCACGCGGGATTGACGGATTGTTCCGAAACCGGAACATGGGTACTCCGTCGATGACCACATTCATGGGTCCAGCGCAATCCGGACGTGATCCCACCACTTCGATCGTGCCGAGACTGCGGACCGTGCGCAGACCGGGAATGCGATCCAGCGCCGCACCAATGTCGTAGCGCTTCTGGATCTCCTCGCGTTCGACGATGCGGGCAAATCCCTGGCGCTTGCGTCGCAGGAAACCCGCCTGATCCACGCCCACCCGGGCTGAGCCGCGCACATTCATCGTGGCGAGGACCGTGGCCACCGGCAACACGAAGTCGTGCGTGCTGCCCTCAACTCCGGTGACATCAATGACGCGATACAACGCGCCACGTCCCAGCTGCCGCACACTGAGTTCCTGCGTGCCAAGCGGGACGTTGGCAAAGCGGTAGCGACCCAGTGAATCGGTGTGCGTAGTGCGATCCACCGTGGTCAGCACAACCAAAGCCCCCACCAGTGCATTGCCGCTCTCATCGCGCACTGTCCCCCGCACGACACCCGTCCCCCGCGGTGCACGAGCGCTCGTGTCTGCCGCTACCGCACTGGTGAGTTCGCGGCTGACATACAGATCGCGGCGTAGCAGGCGACTGGTTCCCACGACCGTGCTGAACGTTCCGCTGGTCGCTGAATCGTGAGCCGCCGATGTGCTCAGTGCGAGATCGGAGGGCACGCCGCAGATACCATACACACCGTCGTCTGCGGTGAACGTGCTGCGTTCCGGCGTGAGGATCAGGAAATCGCGACCGTCGCCACCTGTTTCATACCAGCGCAGCGTGACGCTCGCCTTGCTGATGGGCACGCGAGTCGCGGCATCATACACGGTGCCGAAGACAATGGCACTGTCCCGTGGTGCGTTGTCGGCCGCGGGGCACAGGCGATCGTACATGGTGCGGAACGATGGCGTGGACAACACCACACCTCGCGTGTCGGCCGTGACGTCGATCTCGCGCGCAAATCCGTAGACCCCGAGCGAATCGAGCGTCGGCGACGAGAAGGACAACTGCTGTACACCGATCGGTACCGAGTCCAGTGCGAATCGGCCTTGCTTGTCGGTGTAGGCGAGTCGCGCGGTCTCCTGTACTTCCACCACCGCGTCCGTCAGGGGCCTGCGCGTCAGACTGTCGAACACCATGCCACGCACCGTGCCCAGTGCACGCACAGGCTGAGCGACCGCTGTCGTCGACCACAGCAAGGTCGACCCGATCAGGGAAAGCGCGAAACGCGCTAGGGCTTTGTGCATAGGTGTTTCAATGCGACATCGGCAAGAGAACCTTTGATGGCGGGCCCGAATCCGGGCACCTTGACCGTGCGATGCATGCCTTCCTTGCGGCCGGCATCATCAGCGTAATACCAACTTTCCTTGGTGGCGACTGTCTGCTTGGCGCAGTCGTACATGCCAATCGTGCGCGAGCTGCGTAGCTCCTGAGCGCCGTTCTTGATCGGCGGCTGCAGTTTCACCCGCACGGTGGCGGTGACCACATCTCCGGCTCGTGTCACCGACTTCTGTTCCAGAAACACCGGCGTGCCGACCGACGTCTTGCCGATCTCCTTGAGAGCGCCAGTCTGCGCGCCGGCTACCGATCCATACACCGGAAGCGCCAGCAATGCGACCACTGTCGCTGCCAGCGCGTTCCGTACTCCGTTTGTCGCACAAGCCACTCAGCGTCTCCGTCGGGCCGTGGAATCCGGTACAAAGAGGAAGGGAAGTTGCATCACCTGCTGTACCACTTTACCCCTGCGGCTCGCGGGATAGAACTCCTGTTGCTGCACTGCACGCCGTACCGGCTCCACGAGCTCGCGATGTGTGGTCGTCACGGCGCTGAACGTTTCCATCATCGCGCGGCCCTTGAGATCGATCACGAACTCCACCAGCACCGCGCCGGGGATCTGCGCTTCGAACAACGAATCCGGATAGACTGGCTTGACCAGCATCGAGGAATCGGGGTACGCCGCACCGTCCACGTCGCTGGCGATGAACGCCTCACCCTTGTCCACCAAACCCACGATCAACTCGGACGGCGTGGGGTCATCTTTCTTCCGCTTCTTTGCGCGCAGCTCGCCGCGCTTCGACCACAGAATAATCGTTCCGCAGGAGCTGCTCATGCGCTGGTTGCCCTGAAACTCCACCGGAACGGTCGCCGGTCCGCTGTATATCTCGATGCCTTCAAACGAGCGCGGATCGAATGCGTCCAGGTCGACCTCGCCCGCAAACAACGGCTGTCCATCAAGCCACACCAGCGGCGCGCATCGACTATTGCGCATGCGGACGCGACTGATCGGTCCGTTCGATTCGATGCGCATGCCGGGAATACCGCGAAACACATCCGTCATGTTGATCGCATTGCGCCGATCAAGCTCTGCGGCGGAGAAAAAATGTCCGCCGCCGTTCGTTTGCTGACGGCGGAAGAATCCGCCCATCGGGCCCTGGATCTCCCGACGCCCCAGTACGCGGACCGCGCTCAACTCCACCGCCACTCGCGTCATGCTCAATGTGGCGAGCGGTGGTTCGTTGCCAGAGATCGTCAATGGAATCGAATCGGGGCGAAAGCCGATGCGCTTGGCATGCATCCAGCCACGCCCCTCAGGGACCTTGGTGAATACCACGTTGCCGCGATCATCCGATTCCGTCACGAACGACATGGGGCCGCGCTCGCTCACCACCCGTACGGTGGCTCCCCCCACAGGTACACCATCGATCGTGGTGATGGCGCCGCGCACGGTGCCCGTCCCGGGAGGCGCGCTCGCTCCCGGACTGCCGCCGGACTGTGCGTGCGACGGAGCAAGGGCGGCGAACATCATGCTGCCCAACAGGACAACGCTGGCGTACTGGGGGCGGGGAGGCATTGGCGACGCGGGCTTGTGTGGTCGCTTCGGCATGCTACGATGATGAATCATGCGGGTCATTCTCAATCAGGGCAAGCTCATCGTCCGCGCGGCGATGATTTACGGAAGTCTGCTGGTGGCCACCGGCTGCCTGCCATTTCGCCGTCCTGCGCCGGAACCCGTCCCTGAAGAGCTGCCGCGACGACTCGTGCTCGCGCTGGACGGCCTCGACTTCCGGGACGTGCAGGAGGCACGTGCCAGGGGACAGTTCGCCGCGTTTCGTGCGCCGGGACGACTGATCTCCACGTTTCCTTCCATCAGTGACATCGCCTGGCACGCCATCTTCGGGGTGCAACCTCCTCCCGGGTACCAGCGCGTCTACTACAGCACCCGCCACAATGCCGTACTTGGTGATGCACTCGACGCGATTCGTCCCATCGAATACGAAGAACGGATGGACATGGCCTTCGACGCCAAGTTCCATCACCTTGGCGCCTACCTCATGTCCTGGCCCACGGCGCGCCGCGAAATCGATGCCGATGTGAAGGGAGTCCTGCGCTCGCGAGGGCGGGCGACGGTCTACGTCTACAATGTTGGCCCCGACGCCCTGCAGCACATGCGCGGGAACGTGTCGCAGTATCTCACCTATCTCGATCGCGCGCTGACCGATCTCAATGCGCGCTATCGGCAGCGCACCGGCCGCGACCTCGAGATCGTGCTGCTGTCCGACCACGGCCACAACCGGGCGGTGGGTGCGAAATTCCTCCCCGTGGCCGATGTGCTGCGCGCGAGTGGCTTCCGCCTGGCCCGCACACTGACCACACCCAATGACGTGGCCTTCAGCGTGGATGGCGTGACCACGGGCTTTGGGGTGTTTTGCCTGCCCGAAGCGGAATCCCGTGTGATGGATTTGCTGGTCTCCACGCCCGGTGTGGACATTGTCACGCGCCGACTGGATGGTGACCGGTTTCTCGTAGCCGCCGATAGTGCCCGCGCTGAAGTGGCATGGCGACGTGAGGGCACTCAGGAGCTGTACCGCTACGATGCGACAGCCGGTGATCCGCTGCAGCTGCACGACGCGATGCAGATCATGCGCAACACGGGCGCCATGCGGGCCGACGGATTTGCGTCTGCCGCGGCATGGGTGCGTGCCACCGCCGATGGTCCCTATCCTGCCGCAGTGGTGCGCATCGTGCACGGGCATCGCGACGCCACCCGCAATCCCGCACCTATCCTGGTGTCACTGCACGACGATCATCGCGTGGGACTGGGCATGGTGTCGGTGGCCAATCGCATGCGACCGCTGGGCGGCACGCACGGTGCGCTGGGAGCGAGCAGCGCCGTTGGGGTCGTCATGTCGAATTTTCAGGATACGCATGATGACCTGGCCATGACGGTGCGTGGGCAGTTCGGTGGGTTCGACGACATGCGCGTACCCTCGACCCGTCGCGCGAGCCTGACACTGACAACCGCAGGGGCCATTCGTGCCAATCGCTTCGCAACCCAGCGATCGAGCGGATGGGGCAGTGCACTCGCCGACACCACCACATTGGCACTGCTCACGCTGACCACAAAGGATCTGCAGTGGGCCGGAGACTCGGCGCAGGTGCACTTCGAGGTATGGAGGCGCAATGCCGCTGGCCGCCGAGACGTGCTCATCGGTGAAAGAAGCACGCCGCTGGCGACCTGGGACGCTTCGGTCTGCGGTGCCACATTCTCGGCACGTGCGGACTCGCTCTATCTGATCGGACTCGAGCCCGGCGCCCTGCACACCGTTCGGGTCCGGCTGTCTCGAAGGAAGATTCGCGATGGACAATGGGTGGTGGATGGATCCCGGTCCGTGCTCACGTTGACCCTGCGCGCCGCCAGTGATGGCGTTCTGTGGCGATATTAGGCCGGTCGTCGGCCCAACCTGTTTCTCCCACCTCCCCGAGTGCCATGGCACGACTCCACGTCCCCGTCGCACGAACACTCCGCGCCGCCGCTCTGGCGACGCCGTTCCTGCTCGCGTCCACCGTGTCGGCGCAGTCCGGCACCCGCATGCTGCGATCGCCGAGTGTCAGCGGCCAGTCCATCGCGTTCGCCTACGCCAACAACATCTGGGTGGTAGAGCGCACCGGTGGTGCAGCGCGCCGGCTCACGTCGTTCCAGGGGGTCACGCAGAACCCCAAGCTCTCTCCTGATGGACGTCTCGTGGCGTTCAGCGCGGAGTACGCCGGCAACACCGACGCGTACGTCGTGCCGGTGGAAGGCGGACAGCCCACGCGGCTGACATGGCACCCGTCGGCCGATGTGGTGCAGGGGTGGACGCCCGATGGCAAGAACGTCGTGTTCGCATCGCCGCGTGCCACCTGGGCACCCAGTGCAGCACCGCGTTTCTGGAGTGTGCCCGCCACTGGCGGCGTGGAGACGGCCATGCCCATGCCTCGCGCCTATCAGGGCAAGATCTCATCGGACGGCAAGCGCATCGCCTATCGCATGGCGTCGTCATGGGATGAAGAACGCCGCAACTATCGCGGTGGACAGAACAAGCCGATCTGGATCCTCGACCTCGCCACCTTTGCGCTGGACAGCACCCCGTTCACCGGGAGCAAGGAGATGGACCCGGTGTGGGTGGGTGATGCCGTGTACTTCCTCTCCGACCGCGACGGTGTCTCGAACGTGTGGTCGTACGACACCAAGGCGCGCGCGCTCAAGCAGATCACCACGTTCAAGGACTTCGACGTCAAGACACTCGACGCGGCGGGCAATAGCGTGGTGTTTGAACAGGCCGGCTATGTGCACGAACTCGATGCCCGTGCGGGCACGCACAAGATCGTGAACATCACCGCGGCCGGAGACTTCCCGTGGATGATGCCCCAGTGGAAGGACGTGACATCCCGCGCCACCGGCCTTGCTCTTTCGGCCACCGGCAAGCGTGCTGCTGTGGAAGCACGCGGCGAGGTGTTCACCGTGCCCGCCGAGAAGGGCGATGTACGCAACCTGACCAACAGCAGCGCGTCCGCCGAGATCGCGCCGGTCTGGTCACCTGATGGCAAGTCGATCGCGTGGTTCAGTGATCGCAGTGGCGAGTATCAGCTGGTGATCGCGCCGCAGGAGGGAGTGGGCGCCACGCGTGAGATTGCACTGCCGGAGCCAAGTCGTCCGTACTCGCCAAGCTGGTCACCGGATGGCAAGACGATCGCGTTCCAGGATACGCACTTCCGCATCTGGCTGGTGGATGTGGCGAGCGGCAAGGCCAAGGTGGCCGACACCGATCCGTACTTCATGATGGACCGTTCCATCGTGCCGGTGTGGAGTCCGGATTCGCGATACCTCGCCTATCCGAAGCGCCTCAAGTCACTGCTGCGCGCGATCTTCGTATACGAGATGGAAGGCGGCGCGGTGAAGCAGCTCACCGATGGCATGGCGGACGCGAGCAATCCGGCGTGGGATGCCAGCGGCAAGTATCTGTGGTTCCTCGCTTCCACGAACTTCGCGCTCAACTCGTCGTTGCTCGACATGTCCAAGTTCGATCGTCCGGAGACGAGGGCGTTGTACCTGGCCGTGTTGAGCAAGAGCGAACCATCGCCGTTGCTGCCCGAGAGCGATGACGAGGCCGGTCGCGATTCCACGCGCTCGGTGCCGCGCGCTGCCGATACCACGCGTACGGCTCCCGCGCCTGTGCGCCCGGTGCGCATCGACTACGACGCGATCGCGCAGCGCATTCTGGCCGTGCAAGGCATCACCGAGCGTGACTATGAAGGACTGCGTGCTGGCCCGGCGGGCACGGTGTTCTTCCTCGAACCGATTCCTGCAACGGGTACCGGTGCGGCAGGCGGCGGGCAGGGGGGCAGCGGCAACACGCTGCACCGCTATCAGCTCGGTGCGCGTCGTGCGGCGGTGTTCGCGCAGGGCGTCGCGCAATTCACCACCAGTGGTGATGGGCGCAGGGTGTTGTACCGCACGACCGGCGCGAATGGTGCGTTGTTCCTCGTGGACGGCGATCGTGCGATTCCGACGGCTGGCACCGGGCGTCTCAATGCCACGTTGCGCGCCTTCGTCGATCCGAAGGCAGAGTTCCGTCAGATCTTCAACGAAGGGTGGCGCAATCAGCGCAACAACCTGTACGTGAAGAACATGCAGGGCACTGACTGGCCGGCCATGAAGAAGATGTACGAGCCGTTGCTGGCGCACGTGAATCACCGGGCCGATCTCAACTACCTGCTCGACAACATGGGCGCCGAGATCGCGATCGGGCATTCGTATGTGCGTGGTGGTGATCTACCCGAAGTGCCCGATGCCAACGGTGGTTTGCTCGGTGCAGACTTCGCGATCGAGAATGGTCGCTATCGTCTGTCGCGCATCTATGATGCCGAGAGCTGGAACCCGGAGCTGCGCGCGCCGCTGGTGATGCCAGGGGTGAACGTGGCGCGTGGTGACTACATCCTGGCGATCAACGGGCAGGAATTACGTGCACCGGAGAACATCTATCGCCTGCTCGATGGCACGGCGAACCGGCAGACCGTACTCACGGTGAACTCGCGTCCCGACATGCAGGGCGCGCGTCAGGTGACCGTGGTGCCGGTGGGCAATGAGCAGGGACTGCGCACGCGGGCCTGGGTGGAGCACAATCGCCGCGTGGTGGATTCCCTCTCCGGCGGCAAGATCGCCTACGTGTACGTACCCAACACGGGGCAGCCCGGCTACGTGAGCTTCAACCGGTACTACTTCGCACAGCAGGATCGTGTGGGCGTGGTGGTGGACGAGCGGTACAACGGTGGTGGATCGGCGGCCGACTACATCGTCGATATGCTCGGCCGTGACTACGACGGCTACTTCAACAATCCCGTCGGCGACCGGTATCCGTACACCAGCCCCGCCAATGGTATCTGGGGTCCGAAGGTCATGATCATCAACGAGATGGCCGGCTCGGGCGGTGATCTCATGCCGTTCATGTTCAAGCGGCGCAAGCTTGGACCGCTGGTGGGCGCGCGCACGTGGGGTGGTCTCGTGGCCACCACCGATACGCCGCCGTTCGTGGACGGTGGGTCGATGATCGCGCCGCGATTCGGTTTCTTCTCACGCGATCCGAAGTTCGCCGTGGAGAACGAAGGGGTGGCGCCCGATATCGACGTGGAGAATTTCCCACGAGAGGTGATTTCCGGACGTGACCCGCAACTCGAGCGGGCCGTGCAGGAAGCGATGCGTTTGCTCGGCACCTACAAGAACGACCGTGCCAATCAGGAGCCGGATGCACCGGTGTGGGGACGTCGCGGCCGGTAAGGTCGCATCGGTTGGCTGACGATGGAGCGCGGGGGTAGAATGCAAAATGACCAACCCCCGCCTCCTGAACCGCAAGCTGCACCGCTGGGGATCGATCGCCGTATCGATCCCCTTTCTCATTGTGATCGTCACGGGGCTGCTGCTGCAGCTCAAGAAGCAGATCGAATGGGTGCAGCCTCCCGAGCAGAAGACCAGGAACACCACGCCCACGGTCAGCATGCAGCAGATCTTCGATGCGGCGAAGTCGGTGCCGGAAGCGAAGATCACCGACTGGTCGAGCATCGATCGGATCGATGTGCGACCCGGGAAGGGGCTGGCCAAGGTGGCCACGGTCGATCACTGGGAGATTCAGGTCGATATCGGCACCGGCAATGTGTTGCAGAGTGCCTATCGCCGTTCGGACCTGATCGAGACCATGCACGACGGGTCATGGTTTGCGGACGCCGCCAAGCTGTGGGTCTTTCTGCCCTCCGGCATCATCGTCCTGGGGCTCTGGATCACCGGCATCTATCTGTTCCTGCTGCCGTACCGCGCCAAAGCCAACAAGCGCCGCCGGGAATCCGGCGACGCCTGAATGGGTAGTCTCTGACGGTCCCGCGCCGGGCAGAACTCAGCTCGGCGCGTACTCCTGCGTCGGCAGCTTGAACGCCTTCACCAGCGCCGGGTCACCATTGATGCCCAACACGCGCTGCGCGACGTAGTCGCCTGCCACGGGACCAAACTTGAAGCCCTCGGCCTGACCCACGCCGGCAATCCACGCGTTGGTCGTGCCGGGCACGTTGTCGATAATGAAGTTCTGGTTGATGCTCGATTCGTAGTGACAGGCGCGCGTCTCGAGCAGCGGGGCGTTGGCCAGGATGGGGAAGCGGGCGGCCAGGAAGCGCCGAGCGCCGTCCACGCGTTCCTGATTGGTCCAGCGTGAGCTGAGATCCGGATCCTGCTGCGCCGGGTCGGCTGGTGGCGTCGCGGTCGCGGCGGGTGAGTTGGCGGGCGCCCCGCCCGCAGGAGCCGCGCCTGCGGCCGCAGTGGTGGCCGGCGCGGGAGCGGCGATGGCCCCACGCACGCGGAATCCGCGGCTGTCCACCGGCAGCATGGGCCAGCCGGTCACGCCGGGGAAGTTGTAGCTGGGCAGGTTCGGGAAGCTGAAGCGCGTATCGGCCACCGGCACCCCGAAGTAGAGTGCATGGCCGATCGGCACCCGCATCCGGTTCTCGAGATACGGGAACAGCTTCCGGAGCCACGGACCGCAGGCGAATACATAGGAGTCGCCGCGGATGACGGTACCGTCTTCCAGCGTGACACCATCCATCATGTTGTTGCGGATGTCGCCCGGCTTCACGCGGCCGATGACCAGCTTGACGCCCATTTTCTGCCCGATGGCGGCTACGGCCTGGGTGGCGGCGCGGCAGCGAACGACGCCGGCATCGGGTTCGGTGATGGCCACCGTGATGTCATCGGCCTTGATGACGGGCCAACGCTTGCGGGCTTCGTCGCCGGAGAGCACCTCGTGCGGGACGTTGTTGGCCTGCCAGAGTTCGATGGTCTTCGTGATGAACGGCTCGCGGGTGGCGCGCATGATCACGTCGCCCGTCTGATGGAAGAACTTCGTCCGGAAGACGGGGCCCCACTCCTGCTCGAACAGATTCCAGCGCTGGATGGCGGTGCGGGCCCAGGGGGTCCAGAGCTCGCCTGTGGCGCGGTCGCCGTATGAGGAGCGGATGCCACGGGTCTCGTCGCCGCTGGTGGAGCGGGAGTTGCCAGGGCCATAAGCATCAATGAGAGTGACCTGCACGCCGCGCGAGCGCAGATGGTAGGCCGTCCATCCCCCCCAGGCACCGGCTCCGATCACCACCACATGACTGCTGGAGCTGGTCGAACCGCGTCCCCGTTCGATGCCCCTGGCCGGGGCACTGGCGAAAGCCATCGGCGGCGCGCATCCACCGGCGAGCAGCAGGCCGGCGCTGCCGGCCACCCGGAGAAAGTCGCGGCGCGCCAGATCTTCGGCGGGGGGCTGCCCCGCGTCGGCCGGGCTGTTGGGGGAATCCGTGGCGTCCATGGAACCGGTTCGGGGGAAAACGGTCGGCGTGTGTGCGGTCACGTTCCTGATCGCACCACGCGGCGTCCAAGCGAGTGCACGCCAAGATGTTCCGGGCCCCGGGCCTCCGCAATCTTCCGGTGAACTTCGGGGTATCGTATCCCCAGCGACGGCACCGAAAGCCAGCGAAACCCCCACCTCGCACGTTGAATCGCCATGCACAAGCACACTCATCTCCCGAGCGCCTTCCTCCTCGCCGTGGTTGCGGCGAGTGTCGTGGCTGGAAGCCGCATGACCGCCCAGCAGCCAGGCCCCCGGCTGGCGGCGCAGAACCGCCCGATCGTAGTGCGCGATACGGGCGACAGCCTGGCGGTCTACTCCGAAGAGCAGGCGACCGAAGGGCAGGGCGTCTTCAAGAAGTCGTGCGCGGAGTGCCACGAACTGAACGAGTTCACCAATGCCGACTTCAAGGGGAAGTGGGTTGGCCGGCCACTGTTTGAATTGTTCGAACAAATTCGCACGACGATGCCGGACGGCGATCCGGGCACGTTGCCGCGCGAGGAGTACGGCGCGACGGTCGCCTATATCCTCAAGTTGAACGGCTTGCCCGCGGGAACCACACGGCTCGCCACCGATTCGGTCGCTTTGTCAGCAATCACGTTCAAGTTGCCGGCATCGGCACCCTGAAGCAAAAGGTGAATTTCACTCGCGTAACTCGCCGATTCGGATGACGATACGCTATTGACAGTTGTGCTCGTATCCCGTACCCTCTGCCGCGGCCAGTTTCGTCAGCAGTGAGGTTCCGGGATGCTCCGCGCGGAAACGCGCGCATCAGGGCCGATCCGCGTGACGCGAATCGGCCCTTCGTTGTTCCCCTCTGCGTTACCGTAGTCCCCTCCACCACCCGGCGCTTCCCCAGCGCCTCCCGCCGTCACAGGTGTGCGCGTCCACCGCGACACCCTGTTTCTCCTCGAGCTTTCCGGAGATACCCGTCTCCGTGTAGCAATGGCCCATACACCACACCGCGCACCAAGGACGCGGTGGGGTGTTGTGGCCATCGACCGACCACATCTGGGTGGTCGGCGTGTGATCCTGATCTGGGGAGTCACGAGATGCGATTGTTCGTACCCGCTGCGTTCACCCGTGGAGAGCGCGGCTGCTCGCCACCGGTTGCCACCACGCCTCGCGCTCGCGCGTGGCGTCGTGTGGCATCTACACTGCTTACTGCCGTCGCGGCGGTGGGCTTCCTCGCACCCCCCACGGCATCAGCACAGGGCGCCGGTGGCACGATCACCGGTCGTGTTACTGACGGCGCCACGGGCCAGCCCATTCAGCAGGCCCGCATTTTGGTCGCCGGCACGCAGGTTGGTACCCTGACGGCGGAAAACGGCCGGTACTCGCTTCGCGTGGCCAATACGGGAGCGGTGACGCTCGAAGTCAGCCGCATCGGCTATGAAGCCAAGCGGGTGACGGTGACGGTGACGGAAGGAACGCCCGTCGTGAGTGATGTGGCGCTGACGCAGGCAGCCTTCTCGCTGTCCGCTGTCGTGACGACGGTGACCGGTGCGACCCGAAAGGTCGAACTGGCGAACTCCACTTCGCAGATCGCGATGGCCGACAAGGTCGCCGAACTGCCGGCCAGCTCCCTCGGTCAGATGCTCTCCGGTCGTTCGGCCGGCGTGCAGGTCGTGTCCGAAGGCTCCTCGGGCGGCGGCTCGCGTATTCGTATCCGCGGTCAGTCCTCGCTCTCGCTCAGCAACAACCCCGTCGTCATCATCGACGGTGTTCGCGTGAATGCGGCGACGAACAGCTCGGCCAACGGCATCGGTGGCGGTGGCCCGTCGCGTTTCGACGACATCAACCCGGAAGAAATCGAGAACATCGAGATCATCAAGGGCCCGTCGGCTGCGACGCTGTACGGCACCGAAGCCGCCAACGGCGTGATCAGCATCACGACCAAGAAGGGCAAGAGCGGCAAGACGAAGTTCAACTTCTATTCGGAAAACGGCTCGATCACGGATCCCCGCAAGGGCAGCTATCCCGAGCTCTATGCGCTGTGGGGGCACAACCCCACCGGCGCGGCCAACAACCGTATCTGCACGCTGTCCAACGTGGCCGCTGGCGCCTGCGTCGCCGACTCGCTGAACCGCGGCAACGTGCTCAACATCGATTCGCTCACGCCGATTGATCGTGGCAATCGCCAGCAGTACGGCATGCAGCTCTCGGGCGGTAACGACCGTGTGCAGTTCTTCGTTTCCGGCGAAACGGAAATCGAGCAGGGCGTCTACAAGATGCCGGATCGTGAAGTCGCGCGTCTGAAGGCCGAACGTCAGATCTCGGACATCTCCTCGCTGCAGTTGCGCCCGAACGCGCTGTCGCGTAACTCGATGCGCGCGAACCTGTCCACGCAGCTCGCGAGCAACTGGTTCCTGCAGGTCAGCTCGGCCTACGTGAACTCGGATGTGCGCCTGCCGCAGAACAACGACAACAGCCAGGGCCTCATGGTGAACGCCATGGGTGCGCAGTGGCGTGAAGATCTGCTGGACGCCAATCGCTTCCCCCTCCGTGGCTACCGCCTGTGGGGTGTAGGTGACGTCTTCTCGATCACCAACTCGCAGTACATCAATCGCTTCATCAACAGCGTGTCCACGCAGTACAACCCGTACAGCTGGCTGACCACGCGTGCCGCGGTTGGTCTCGACTACACGGCGCGTTGGGACCGTGAGTACAACCGCCTCAACGAAGGTCCGTCGGAAGGCCAGGTTCGCCTCGGTCAGGCGTCACAGCACCGTACGGCCATCCAGCAGCAGACGATCGACATCGGCGGTACGGGCACGTTCCAGCTGACGCCGTGGCTCAATTCCAAGACGTCCGTTGGTATGCAGTTCATCCGTGGCCTCGACCAGCGCACTGGCGCATCGGGTCTCGGACTGCCGCCGGGTTCGATCTCGGTGACGGCCACGTCGCTGAATCGCACGCCGCAGGAAGAAACCAACGACAAGCGGACGCTCGGCTACTACGTCGAGCAGGTCTTCTCGCTCTCCGAGAAGCTGTTCATCACCGGTGGCGCCCGTCGTGACGCTGCGTCGGCCTTCGGTAAGGACTTCCAGGCCGTGTGGTATCCGAAGCTCGGCGCGTCGTGGGTGGTCTCGGAGCACGAGTTCTTCCACAAGCCCGACTGGATTCAGTCGCTGCGTCTGCGTGGTACGTACGGCGCTTCGGGTCAGATTCCGAACCCGGAACATCCGATCCGCTATTTCGACGCCAACAACGTCACGCTGCCCAACGGCTCGGATGGTTCGGGCATTTCGCTGACCGCGCTGGGTAATCAGGGCCTCAAGCCGGAGTTCTCGGCCGAAATCGAAACCGGTTTCGACCTGGCCATGTTCAACGGCCGTACGAACTTCGACGTGACGTACTACCGCAAGAACACCACCGACGCGCTCATCAGCCGTGAAGTGGCTCCGTCCCTGGCCGGTATCCCCACGCGTCTCGAGAACATCGGTGACGTGCGCAACTCGGGTCTTGAAATCACGTTCAACCATCGCCTCTTCGATCGTGACAACTTCGCGGCCGACATCGCGATCAACGGGTCGACGAACAAGAACGAGATGACGGCCATCGCGCAGGGCACCAGCGCGGTGTTCACCGGCAACCGTCAGACGCAGCGTAACCAGCCTGGCTACCCGCTGTTCGGCTTGTGGGGCCGCAAGTACACCTACGCCGATGCGAACAACGACGGCATGATCGTGATCGGTGAAGTGACCATGGATGACTCCTCGTCGTTCGTTGGCGCGACCTACCCGACGCGTGAAGTGGCCATCTCGCCGACGATCGAGCTCTTCGGCCGGAAGCTCCGCATCACCGGTCAGGTGGACAGCAAGTGGGGCCACAAGAAGTTCAACAACACGCTCCGTCACCAGTGCCAGAACGGTGTGTCCTGCCGCGGTGCGTATGACAAGGACGCGTCGTTCGAAGAGCAGGCGAAGGCCGTGACGATCGCGTCGGCCACGAAGCAGTCGTTCGTGGGCTTCTTCGAAGACGGCGCCTTCACCCGTTTCCGTGAACTGGCCGTGACGTACGAAATGCCGAGCAAGTGGGCTCGTTCGCTCAAGGCCGAGCGTTGGACCGTGACGTTCACTGGCCGCAACCTGGGCGTGTGGACGGATTACAGTGGTATCGATCCCGAAGCGTCGGCGTCCAGCAATGACGAGCGTGGTGGCGAGGAATACTTCGCGACGGCTCCGCTGCGCTACTTCACGCTCCGCATGAACTTCAACTTCTGAGGCTGATCCGTTGATGCCCATTTCCAAGAGGACGGGTCGAACCCTGCGACCCGTATTGGCTCTGCTTGCGCTGAGCGCATGCACGACCGACAGCCTGAACGTTTCGAATCCTGACCTCATCACGCCGGAAAGCCAGCAGAGCGCCGCTGGTGCTCAGGTGATCCGGAACGGTGCGGTGCAGGACTTCTATTCGTCCTATTCCGGCACGCAGGACGGCGTGATCATGATGTCGGGCGCGATGGCCGACGAAATCGAGGTCACCGACACCTTCGCCGATCGTCAGCGTGCCAACGAGCGCGCCACCGATCCGACGCTGGGTGGTGCCCAGAACACACTGTACCAGGGCCTGCACAAGGCACGCGTGGGACTCTCGAACGCGACCAAGTTCTGGAGCGAGTTCAAGGCCACGTCGAAGGATTCGCTGGCCGAGATCTACTCGCTCAAGGGCTTCTCGGAGAACTTCTTCGCCGAGTTGTACTGCGCGGGCGTGCCGTTCAGCTACGAGAATGCCGGTCAGCCCGTGTACGGCATGCCGCAGACGACGGTGCAGATGCTGAACGCAGCCGCTGCTTCGTTTGATACGGCACTGACCAACGCCACGTCGGCGAACCAGCGTGCGCTGGCATCCATTGGCAAGGCGCGTGTACTGCTCAACCTGGGTCAGTTCACGCAGGCGGCCGCGGCCGTGTCGGGCATTGCGACGAGCTTCAGCTATCGCACCTACCACACCACCAGCCGCACCGCGCAGCAGAACGGTATCTGGACCGGCACGGTGCCGGCCGGTACGCGCTACACGGTGTCGACCAACGAAGGCGGCAACGGCTACAACTTCCTGCAGACGCCGGCTGATCCACGCATGCCGTGGTTGCCGTCGACGCGTACGGGCTTCGATGGTCGTACCACGAACATGCCGACGCAGCAGAAGTATCCGGCCAACAACTCCTCGGCCGTGCTGGCCGATGGCGTTGAGGCGCGCCTGATCGAGCTCGAAGCCCAGCTTCGTCTCGACACGCAGGCTGGTCGTGATGCGGTGTTTGCGGGGCTGAACAACCTGCGTGCAACGGCCATCACGCCGGCCATGGCTGCGCTCGCCGGCTCGGCGCCGACGACGCAGGCCGCAGCGGTGGATCAGTTCTTCCGCGAGCGCGCCTCGTGGCTGTGGCTGACCGGCCACCGCCTCGGCGACATGCGCCGTCTGATCCGTCAGTACGGCCGCGCGGCGAACACGGTGTTCCCGGTTGGCACCGTGCGCACGCGTCCTGAAGTCACGTACGGCACGGACGTCAACTTCACGATCCCGTTCCGTGAGACGAACAACCCCAACTTCTCGGGCTGCCTCGATCGCAACCCCTAAGCTGGACTGATTGAACAAAGGGCCGCCGGAGCATTGCTCCGGCGGCCCTTTCTTTTTGTTTCGTTTCGGTGACGACGGTCACTGGTACAGTCAGCGATACCGAATAACGTCTGCCTGCCGCGACTCAATGGGTTTCGCGGAATGGCGGTGAATGGCCGCCGATTGTTGCGTTTCATTCTTCAGAAGGAGGTCTTACCATGCGTATGCCAAAGCTCGCTGCGCGTTGGGCCCGGTATTGTGTAGCTGGCGGCGCCATGCTGACGGGCGCCTATCTGTGGGGAGTGCCAGGATCGTTGAGCCATCCCGTCCCTGGCCCCGAGATTCAGGAAGCCAGTGTTGTTCCAGCCAATCGGCAGTCGCTTACGGTGCAAATGTTCGGCCCTGACGTGCTCGGGTTCTATTCCTCCTGCTCTTACCTGGCCATGCCGAGCGGGGGTACTCCACCGTACTCGTATGAATGGAAGCGCGATGGCGTCACGGTGAGTACAAGCGAGTGGTACACGATGCCCAGCGTGACCACGAGTGGATTCGGGCTGGCCGTCTACATCACGGACGCGGCCAGCGGCTTCACGTACGATTCGAAGTACGTGTTCTATGATCCCGATGATCGCAGCGGCAACTGCGGGCCCATCTGAGGTCCGCCGCGCCGGCTGACATAAAAGGCGGAGGTGACCCGACGAACGTGGTCACCTCCGCCTTCACGGTACTATGGCTCGACTGCGCGCTGAATCAGCGCCCGCCTGCCGCCCGCCCGAGATCAACCGCCTTGAAGCCCGGTTCGCCCCAGCCGATCACGAAGACGCTGAAGCCCTGTTTCATGCGCATCTCGATATCGGCAGCGCCAGCGGGATACCCGCACGGCACCTTGAACTCCTTGCACGCCGCGAGCACAGACTGGATCGAAGCTTCCCACGCCGCTTCGTCGAACTTGCGCTGACCGCTGGCATCGGTGGTGGTGAAGACGCCACGCAGCGTGCCCGCGCCCGGGAACAGCACGCCGACACCCGGCACGGCGGCGATTTCGCGCACCTTCGCCAGACCTTCCTTGCTCTCCACGATGGTGAACGTCACCAGCTCACCCTTCGGATTCAGCGGCCACAGATCGGCGCGCTCCTTGTACTCCTTCTCCGTCATACCCCAGCGTGCAGGGGCACCGCCGACGTCGTCAGAGCGCGTGCCGCCCTTGCTCTTGAAGCGCAGCGCCGCCACACCCTTCTTGAGTTCCTCGGCGCTCTGCACGTCAACGAACATGATGCCGCTCACACCTTCATTGAGCTGCTTGCCGATTCGGGCCGAGGCAACCGCCGGGTCAGGCGCGATTTCCGGGGTCTTCACGAACACCGGGTGCGTGAAGCGGGGCGCCTTGCCTTTCTGCAGCGAGCCGCCGGCGTCGAGCGCCTTGGCAAATTCCTGGAACGCCGGGAAGGACTGGTCGAAGTTGTACTCCATCGTGCCCTCGAAGATGTAGTCCAGCTTCTTGTAGGCCAGCGCTTCCTGTCCCAGCTCGGTCATGCTCTTGACCGGCCCAGTCGGCGCGGGCTGGCCGGGCCGAGCCCGCGGGTTGGCAGGCGCATAGAGACCGAAAACGGGCTTCTTGGCCGCCAGCAGGTCGATCACCGGGTTCAAACGGGCCTGGGCCGAGGCGGTGCCGGGCAGGGCACTCAGCGAAACAGCGGCAGCAGCGGCCAGCATCCAGCAGGGTCGCACAAGGTCCTCCGAGGTGGGGAAGGTGCGTTCCGCGGGACGAGGCGCCCGGGGACGACACGGAGAGGTGGGGCGGATGGTGCGGGGAAGGGTCCCAAAGCGCTCAAGGCGCCGTGAAAGCTTTACACCCCATCGACATCCATATGGCTCACAACGGCCACGGCAGCCAGAGCGCTGGACGAATTTTGTTTCAGAGGTTGAACGAAATTGTTGCGAGGTACGTAGATTGGTGTCAGCACTAAAGTTGTTTCCCGCCGAGTAGTGGCGCGCCTCCTGCCTGCGCCGCTTCGTCAACCCGCCTGAGCCTGGAGGTTCGGGGATGAAGTCGTTGGTTGCCGCTGGTTCCGGATGTCTGGTGTTGCTTGCCATCGCGTCGATTGATCGGCCTGCCGATCAGCGCGTTGATCGCACGCCCGCCGATGCCGCAACCGCGCCCACCGCGTCTGGTACGCCCGTCGTGCCCGCCGCGTATGATCGTTTTGTGGATGCCGTCACGGCGCCCACGTCTGCCAAGTCTGCCCGCACGGGCGGTCACCCGGTGCTGCGCCCAGGCGCCACCGTGATGACCAGCGCGGCACTCGATGCCGTCGTCAAGAAGAGCTGCGCCGGCTGTCACAGTGATTCGCGCAAGCAGGGCAACCTCTCGTTGTCCAACTTCGATCTGACCACCATTGGTCAGACGGCGCCCGATGTGGCCGAGAAGATGATCAACAAGCTGCGCACGGGGATGATGCCTCCCCCGGGGCGCGCCAAGCCTGCCGGCGACACGCTGCAGGTGTTGATGGAGACCCTTGAGCGCACCATGGACGCGCGCTATGCGGCGAACCCGAATCCGGGCTCGCGCGCATTTCAGCGTTTGAACCGCGCCGAGTACGAGCGCGCCGTGAAGGACCTGCTCGGTCTCGAGATCAAGTCCAGCTCATGGCTGCCGCTCGACACCAAGAGCGCCAATTTCGACAACATTGCGGACGTGCAGATGCCGTCGGCGACGCTGCTCGATTCGTACCTCGATGCGGCCAGCGAAATCAGCCGCCTCGCAGTGGGCGATCCGAAGGCGAACGTGTCGACCAGCACGTACAAGATCCCGCGTCTCGCTTCGCAGCTCGTCGAAGTGGACGGCGCGCCGGCCGGTACGCGTGGCGGTACGTCGGTGACGCACAACTTCCCGGCAGACGGTGAGTACGTGTTCACCGTGGCCCTGCACGCCATCCCGACGGGCCAGCTGTTCGCTTCCACCGCGCCGTTCGACGAGAAGATCGAAGTCGCCGTGAACGGTGAGCGCGTGGCGATCCTCGATATCGATCGTGGCATGTCGCAGGCCGATCCGCAGGGCATGGACATCCGCACCAAGCCCATCCCGGTGCGTGCCGGCCCGCAGCGTATCTCGGCCACCTTCCTTCGCACGTTCGAAGGACCGGTGAACGACAACATCACGCCGCTCGGCCACAGCATCGCCGACACGCAGATCGGCGCGCAGTCCGGCATCACGGTGCAGGCCCACATCCAGAACTTCGCGGTGACGGGCCCGTACAATCCGACCGGTGTGTCCGACACGCCGACGCGCCGCAAGATCTTCAGCTGCCGCCCGCTGGCCGCTACGGAAGCCCGTCCGTGCGCCGAGCGCATTGTGCAGCGCCTTGGCGCCCAGGCCTACCGTCGTCCGTTGACGGTGAGCGACACCAAGGGGCTGATGGCGTTCTACGATGAAGGCGCGAAGGAAGGCGGCTTCGAGCTTGGCGTGCGTCAGGCCCTCGAAGCGCTGCTCTCCAGCCCGCACTTCATCTTCCGTATCGAAGAAGTGCCGGCGACGGCCAAGGGCTCGGTCGCCGTGGCCGGTCTCGATCTCGCCTCGCGTCTCTCGTTCTTCATCTGGGGCGCGCCGCCCGATTCACAGCTGGTGGCCCTGGGCCGCAGCGGCCGTCTGCAGGACACGACGGTGCTGCTTGCGCAGACCAAGCGCTTGCTCAAGGATCCGCGCTCGAAGGCGCTGTCGACGCGCTTCGCGTCGCAGTGGCTGCGCCTGCAGGACGTGGAGCTGGTGCACCCCGATGCCAACCAGTACCCCGACTTCCGTGAGCAGCTGGCGCACGAGATGGTGGAGGAGACGGAGCTCTTCTTCAACTACATCGTTCGTGAAAACCGCAGCGTGCTCGATGTGTTCTCAGCGGACTACACGTTCCTGAACGAGTCGCTCGCCAAGCACTACGAGATTCCGGGTGTGGTGGGCACGAACTTCCGTAAGGTCACGTACCCCAAGGAATCCCACCGTGCCGGTATCATGGGTCATGGCAGCGTGCTGACGCTGACGTCGGTGGCCAACCGCACGTCGCCCGTGTTGCGCGGCAAGTGGGTCATGGAAGTGCTCATGGGTTCCCCGCCGCCGCCGCCGCCGCCGAACGTGCCTGACCTCGAGAAGACCGGCGAGGCCAAGGACGGCCGGATGCTCACCACGCGTGAGCGCATGGAAATGCACCGCGAGAACGTGTCGTGCAATTCGTGCCACCAGTTCATCGATCCGATCGGCCTCGCGCTCGACAACTTCGACGTGATGGGTCGCTGGCGTATCCGTGAAAACGGCACGCCGCTGGATACGCGTGGCGACTTCTATGACGGCACGAAGGTGTCGAGCCCGGGTGAACTGCAGGCTGCGCTGCTCAAGCGCCCTGTTCCGCTCATGCGCTCGTTCACGACGAACCTGATGGCGTACGCACTGGGCCGCCGCGTCGAATACGCGGACGCGCCGGCGGTGCGCAAGATCGAGGTGGCGGCACGCGCTTCGAACTACAAGATGCAGGACTTCATCTTCGGTGTGGTGAAGAGCGATGCGTTCCGCAAGCGGAGCCTTGTCGCCGAAGCCACGCCGGCCAAGCACGAAACCATCCCCGCGCCGGCTGACAGCCGGACTCGCTGATTCGCTCGACTTTCAACAGACTCGGAGACACAGCATGTATTTCTTGAGCGGAAAGGCGATGCCCCGCCGCCAGTTCCTGCAGGGGATGAGCGCCACGATTGCGCTGCCGTACCTCGACGCGATGATCCCGGTGGGTCGTCGTGGCCTGTTCGACGCAAAGGAGGCCCCGCGCCTCGTTGCGATCGAAATGGTGCACGGTGCGGCCGGCTGCAACGAATGGGGCGCCAAGCAGAATCTGTGGTCGCCCGCCGCGGCCGGCAGCAAGTACGATCTCTCGCCGACGGCGCTGAACTCGCTGGAGAGCTACCGCGACTACCTCACGATCATCAGCAACACGGATGTGCGTGAAGCGGAACCGACGTCGCCGAATGAAATCGGTGGTGACCACTTCCGTTCGAGCGCGGTGTACCTGACGCACATGCACCCGAAGCAGACGGAAGGCTCGGATGTGCGCGTAGGTACGTCGCTCGACCAGATGTATGCCCAGCGCTTCGGCCAGAACACGCCGATCCCGTCGATGCAGCTGTGCATCGAGAACGTGGACCAGGCGGGTGGCTGTGCCTACGGCTATGCCTGCGTGTACACGGACTCCATCTCGTGGGCGTCGCCCAACGAGCCGCTTCCGGTCATCCGCGATCCGCGCGTGGCGTTCGAAAAGCTGTTCGGTGTCGGTGGCACGTCGGCCGAGCGCGCGGAACGTCGCCGCACGCGCCGCAGCATTCTCGATTTCATCTCGGGCGAAATGTCGGGCCTCAAGGCCACGCTCGGACCGGAAGACAAGCACCGCCTCGATCGCTACCTCACGGACATCCGTGAAGTGGAGCGTCGTATTCAGCGCGTCGAAGCCCGCAACACGAGCGGCGAAGTGCGTGAACTGCCCGAGGCGCCGGCCGGCGTGCCCGATTCGTTCGCGGATCACGTCAAGCTGATGTTCGACATCCAGGCGCTGGCCTTCGCGGCCGATATCACGCGCGTGTTCTCGTTCAAGATGGGTCGCGACGGTTCGAGCCGTACGTACCCGGAGAGCGGCACGGACAAGCCGTTCCACCCGGCGTCGCACCATGGCGGCACGGAGCGTGGCGTGCGTGACTTCAACACGATCAACAAGTACCACGTGTCGATGCTGCCGTACTTCCTGGACAAGCTGAAGAGCATCCAGGAAGGCGAATCGAACATGCTGGACAAGACGATGATCCTGTACGGCTCGCCGATGGGTGACTCGAACCTGCACAACCACCGCCGTTGCCCGCTCATCGTGATGGGCAAGGCGGAGAACCGCTTGACGGGCAACCTGCACATCAAGGCGGCGGATGGCACGCCGATGGCCAACGCGATGCTGAGCATGATGCATACGCTGGGCATGGATGACATGGCCTCGTTCGGCGACAGCAACGGTGTCCTCAACCTCAACAGCGCCAATGCCTAAGAGCACGCAGCAGACGCCGCGCGCGCCCCAGTGGCGCGCGTCGCGGGTTGCGCTGGGCGCGGCAGCGTGCATCGCCACGCTGTCGCTTGGGGCAGCTCGCGAAAATCCTGCCGAAACGCCCGTCGCCGATGCGGTCATGCGCGGCGACAGCTCGCGTGTGCGGGCGCTGATCAAGCAGGGCATGGATGTCAACGCCGCGCAGCCCGACGGCATGTCGGCACTGCACTGGGCGGCGCAGCGCGGTGACGCAGGCGCAGCGCAGATGCTGGTGTATGCAGGCGCGCGCGTCGACGCGGTCACGCGTAACGGCAACTACACGCCACTGCATCTGGCGGCCCGTGGCGGCCGGTCGGGTGTGGTGAAGATCCTGCTGCAGAACGGTGCCAGCACCACGGCTGCGACCACGTCGGGTGGCGCTACTGCGCTGCACTTCGCGGCGGGCAATGGTGACTCGGCCAGCGTCGCGGCGTTGCTCGACAAGGGCTCCGTCGTGGATGTCCGGGAAAGCGCCTGGGGCCAGACGCCGCTGATGTGGGCGGCGGCCTACAACCGCGTCGCGGCGATCGATCTGCTGCTCAAGCGCGGTGCGGGCATCGAAGCGGCCTCGAAGATCGACGATGTGCCGAAGCAGGAACGTGAGCTGCGCGCCGAGATGGCGATTCGCACGCGTCGTGTGGCGGCGCTCAAGGCGGCTGAGTCGCCGATGGCGCCGACGACGGTGACGCCGAACATCACGCCGGCTGCACCTGGGGCTCCGGCGGCTGCCGCACCTGCGGCTCCGGCGGCGGCGCCGGCCTCGGCGGCGCCGGCACGCGGTGAAGCCCGTGGGGCTCAGCAGGCCAACGCGGCGGCACCTGCCGCTCCGGCGGGTCGCGGGGCTCCGGGCGCTCCGGCGGCTGGTGGTGCGGCGGGGGATTCGCCGGCTACGCGCGCGGCCACGGGCTTCCAGCAGCGTGGTCCGTCCTACGGTGACCTGATCGGCAACAAGGGCGGCCTGACGCCGCTGCTGTTCGCGGTGCGTGAGGGCAACGATGAAGCGGTCACGCATTTGCTGGCCGCCGGCGCGCAGATCAACCACGTCAGCGAGGGCGATCACACCAGCCCGCTGCTGATGGCCATCGTGAATGGTCGCTTCGACATGGCCAAGATGCTGATGTCGAAGGGCGCGGATGTGAAGCTGCAGAGCGATGCCGGTGCGGCGCCGCTGTATGCGGTGATCAACACGCAGTGGGCGCCAAAGTCGTTGTATCCGCAGCCGACCGCGCAGATGCAGCAGAAGACGACGCACCTCGAGCTGATGGAGTCGATGCTCAAGGCCGGCGCTGATCCGAACGTGCGCCTCAAGAAGCACCTGTGGTTCATGTCGTACAACTTCGACCTGCTCGGCGTGAACACGGTGGGCGCCACGGCGTTCTGGCGTGCGGCGTACGGCCTCGATGTGCCGGCGATGAAGCTGCTCGTGCAGTACGGCGCGGATCCGAACATCCCGACCATCAAGCCGACCGGCCGCCTGCCGGGTGACGACGCGCCGGAAGAAGGTGGCGCGGGCGCCGATCCGTCAGGCCTCCCGCCGGTGCCGGATGGTGGCCCTGGTGTGTATGCCATTCACGCCGCGTCGGGAGTGGGCTACGGCGAAGGCTACGCCGCCAATGCGCACCGCCACGCGCCAGAGGCGTGGATGTCGTCGGTGAAGTACCTGATCGAGGAGCTCAAGATGGATCCCAATCAGCGCGACTTCAACGGCTACAACCCGCTGCACCATGCGGCGGCACGTGGCGACAACGAACTGATCGAGTACCTGCTCAGCAAGGGCACGGACATCAACGCGATCAGCCGTCGTGGTCAGACCACGGCCGACATGGCGAACGGTCCCGTGCAGCGCATTCCTCCCTTCCTCGAGACGCTGGATCTGCTCGTGAAGAAGGGCGCCAAGAACAGCAACAAGTGCAAGTCCTGCTGATCTTCGCGGTGCGATGAAAGACAAAGCCCGGTGCATATTGCATCGGGCTTTGTTGTTTCGGCGACGCAAAAGCGGGAGAACACAGATGTCACTGATCAAAAAACAAAAACACAGATACCGCTGTTTGTGGTATCTGTGCTTTTGTAGTGACTATCTGCGGTCTCTGTGTTCTTCCCGCTGTCCCGGTCAGTCGTCGTGGCTGAGCTCGTACTGACGCTGGGCGTGCATGCGCTCCTGGCCCTGCGCCTTGTCGCGGCGCTTGGCAGCGGCCAGCGCCTTGCCATGCGTGCCGGATGTCTTGATGGCGGGTACAGAGAGCAGCTTCTCCACCGTGGCGGCGCCGCAGGCCGGGCAGGCGGGCAGCACGTCGTTCCGTACGAGCGCATCGAACGTGTGCTCGCAGGAGGTGCAGACGAAGTCGAACATCGGCATATTGACGTCTCCCGTAGAAGGACCTGAATCCCGGATCGAAATCGGAGGATAGTGATGCTGTGCACGCGACGTTCCACCCTGACCCTGATGACACTCGCGATGTCGCTGGTGGCTGCTTCGACCCTCAGCGCACAGGCGAACCCCGCGCGTCAGGTGGTGGTCGGCGAAGGACAGCGTGTGAGTGCTACGCTCTCCCCCGGTATCCGCGTTGGCAACATGATCTTCGCGTCGGGGCAGTTGGGCACCTCCCCGAACGATACCACCATTGCCGGGCAGACGACCCGGTCGCTGGAGAATACCGAAAAGGTGTTCAAGGCGGCGGGCACGACACTCGCCAACGCCGTGAAGTGCACGGTCTTCCTGACCGATGTGAAGGACTTTCAGGGCATGAACGGGGCGTACACGAAGTTCTTCCCGAGCAACCCGCCGGCCCGTTCGACGGTCGTCGTGGCGGCGCTGGTGGTGCCGAACGCGAAGGTGGAAATCGAGTGCCAGGGCATGATTCCCTGAGTGCCTGCACACACAAACGGGGCGGACATCATCGCGATGTCCGCCCCGTTTTGCTTTCTGCCTGTCAGGTCAGTGAGTCGGTCAGCGTGCTGCCGGCCAGACCGTGCCCTGACTGCCCCGCTTGACGGCCCCAATGCCCTTGTAGGCGAACTTCTGGAGGCGCTTGCCCTCGTAGGTCTCCGTCGTGTAGATGTTGCCCTTGGAGTCGGTAGCGATGCTGTGCACGGCGAAGAACTGCCCCGGCTGGCGACCACCGTCGCCGAACCATGTGAGGATCTCGAGCGACTGCCGGTCCATCACGTACACCCGCTCGTTCTTGCCGTCGGCCAAGTAGAGGTACTTCTGTGCCGCGTCGCGGGAGAAGGCGATGTCCCACACCGAGCCATCGCCACGGGTGTTGGGAGCCACGCGCACCTCCTTCACGAAGC
>NZ_DASWXE010000215.1:0-2464 GCF_036405635.1 Gemmatimonas sp.
AGCGGACCAGCCCCGTCGCCTCGGACAAGCTCTTTCACCGCAACACGTTGTGATCAATCTATCCAAGAACACCATCGCATGTGTCCTACTGAGAGGACAGCCGGACGGAGCCACGTGGGTCAGTGGCTACGCGCCCGGCACCGAGGGCGGCTTCTCCCGACCGCGTGCGCGGATGTTCAGCATCTCCACGATCACCGAAAACGCCATCGCAGCGTAGGTGTAACCCTTGGAGATGTGCTGCCCCAACCCTTCGGCCACCAGGTTGGTGCCGATCAGCACGAGGAACGCGAGCGCCAGCATCTTGATCGTCGGGTGCCGGTCGACAAACGCACTGATGGTGCCGGCCGCAGCGAGCATCACGATCAGGGCGATGACATTGGCGCCGATCATGATCGACACCTCGTCGGCCATGCCCACCGCGGTGATGACCGAATCGAGTGAGAAGACGATGTCGATGACCATGATCTGCGCGACGGTCACCCAGAGCGTCTTCGCCGGCCGTGCATGCTGCTCGAGTTCCTCGTCGGGCCCTTCCAGCTTGGCATGGATCTCGTGGGTGGCCTTGCCGATCAGGAACAGGCCGCCGATGAGCAGAATGAGATCGCGCCCCGAAAACGAATGCCCGAACGCTGTGAACAGCGGGGCCGTCAGCTGCATCACCCACGTGATGGACAGCAGCAGCAGGACGCGGGACACAAAGGCGCCGGCGAGACCAAGCGAGCGCGCCTTCGGCTGTTGATCCCGCGGCAGCTTGCCCGCCAGGATCGAGATGAAAATGATGTTGTCGATGCCGAGGACGACCTCGAGCAACGTCAATGTGAGCAGGGAGATCCACGCCTGCGGGTCGGAGAGCCACGAGAGCATGCAGGAAGTCTGCCTCGCGTTCCGGAACGCGCCAAGTGACCGCCGCGCAATCACCCACGGCGTTTCGGATCCGCTACTTTTCGGGGCTATGACTTTGGTCCCTGCATCCCCCGCTTCCGAACGCCCGGCCGTCGTGCTGCTCTCGGGCGGCCTCGACTCGGCCACGGCCCTCGCCGTCGCCCGCCGCGATGGCTACACCCCGTACGCGATGACCTTTCGCTACGGACAGCGCCACATGGTGGAAATCGACGCTGCGCGGCGCGTCGCCGCCGCACAGCAGGTGGCCCGCCATGTGGTAGTGGACATCGACCTCCGGCAGTGGGGTGGATCGGCCCTCACCAGTGACGCGGAAGTGCCCAAGGACCGCGACGTGGATCAGGTGACGGACGAGATTCCGGTCACCTACGTGCCAGCCCGCAACACGATCTTTCTGTCGTTTGCCTTGGCCTGGGCGGAGACGTTGGGCGCCGATGCGATTTTCATTGGCGTGAACGCGCTGGACTACTCCGGCTATCCGGATTGTCGTCCCGAATACGTGGCGGCTTTTGAGACCATGGCCAATCTGGCCACGCGGGCCGGTGTGGAAGGCACGCAGCGACTCACCATTCATGCGCCGCTGCAGCACCTCACCAAGGCGCAGATCGTGGCGCTCGGTAAAGAGCTGGATGTGGACTACAGCCTCACCACCAGCTGCTATGACCCGGCGCCGGACGGCACCGCCTGCGGTCACTGCGACGCCTGTCAGCTGCGCCTGCGCGGTTTTGCAGAAGCGGGCAGCGATGACCCCATCGCCTACGCGGACTGAATACACGTGGCGTACACGGTAAAGGAGTGCTTCTACACACTGCAGGGCGAAGGGCTGAATGCCGGCCGGGCCGCGGTGTTCTGCCGCTTTTCCGGCTGCAACCTGTGGACGGGGCGTGAGGCCGACCGGCACAAGGCGACCTGCACGTTCTGTGACACCGATTTTGTCGGCGTGGGGCCGGACGGTGGCAAGTTTGCCACGGCCGCGGACCTCGCGGCATTTGTGAAGAGCCGCTGGCCAGCCGACGCGCCCGCGCAGGTGCGACCGTTCGTCGTGTGCACCGGGGGTGAGCCCCTGTTGCAGCTCGACGAGGCAGCCATCGACGCCCTGCATGCCGCCGGCTTCGAGATCGCGGTGGAGACCAATGGCACACAGCCCGCCCCCGCGGGGCTGGACTGGATCTGTGTGAGTCCCAAGGCCGACGCCCCCGTGGTGCTGACGCGTGGCGATGAGCTCAAGCTGGTCTTTCCACAGGAGCAAGCGCGCCCGGAGCGCTTTGAGTCGCTCGCGTTCACGCACTTTCTGTTGCAGCCGATGGACGGCCCGAATGCCTCCGACAACACACGCGCGGCGCTCGCCTACTGTCTCGCGCACCCGCAATGGCGCCTGTCGGTGCAGACACACAAGGTGATCGGCATTCGCTGACGCATCGCTGCAGCACGATCACACACCGCATCACCGCTGTTCAACGCCGGTCACTCCCAGGGGTGACCGGCGTTGTCGTTTCCGGCTATCGCGTGGGCAACCGGCTGTTATCGGGGCGTCAGCATTGACTCGCATCTTCCGGCTTCATCC
>NZ_DASWXE010000216.1:0-11732 GCF_036405635.1 Gemmatimonas sp.
AACTATTCACTTAAGCGACTCCCTTCCTCGTCGCATCAGCACGTGGCGATACTTCAGGGTGACCGATTCCATCCCCGCATCACTCCGAATCGTCCGTCGCGCCAACCGCACCCTGGGGCGCGTCGTTCCGGCCCTCGCGGCTCGGCTCAATCAGCGGCTGTTCTCCACCCCACGGCGGCACGCGCCACGCGACTGGGAGCTGGACTTCGAACGCACGGCGGCGCGGCGCCGGCTGGCGGGCGGTGTGTCGGTGCTGGAGGCGGGCGAGGGTCCAACCGTGGCGCTCATACACGGCTGGGAGGGGCGGGCCACGCAGTTCGCGGTGTTTGCGCCCCGGTTGCTCGAAGCGGGCTACCGCATCATCGCCATTGATGGGCCAGCCCATGGTCACTCCACGGGGAAGCGCGCCGACCCATATCGCTTCGCCGACGCGTTGCGCATGGTGGCCGATCAGTTCGGCCCGTTGCACGGCGCGGTGGGTCATTCGATGGGTGGTGGCAGCATCGCCATTGCGTTGGCGGCCGGCCTCGATGTTCGTCGCGCCGTGACCATCGCCAGCCCGGCGTCATTGCGCGATGTGCTGGATCGCTACGTCGCGGTGATGCAATTGCCGCCGCGGGCCACGTCGCACTTCATGCAGAACTTTCATCATCACGTGGTACGGCGTGGGCACCGTCCGGTGGATGTGCTGGAGTTGCTACAGACCGTGCACACCGACGCGCTGGTCATTCATGCCCGCGACGATCGCGAAGTGCCGTTCTCCGACGGCGAGCGCATTGCCGCACACTGGCCCCGCGCCGCACTGATGCCGGTGGATGGTCTCGGCCATCGGCGCATTCTGCGCGATGCGGCCGTGGTGGATGCGACGGTGGATTTCCTGCGCGGGTAAAGGCCCGTAGTTGGCGCTCGGTTAGCGCAGCGACTCCACCACCACTGGATCGCCTACCCGAATCACACCCGGCGCATCGTGGGTGAGATTCACGCCGAACATGACCAAGCCGTCCATGCGTCGGTAGCCGGCGAGCGTGCGCAGCGGTTCGGTGCCCTGCTCGCGCGTGTCCGGGTCGACCGTAGTGAGCACACAGCGCGCGCACAGGGTACCTGCACCCAGCGTGACATCGCCGATGCGCAGCAATTGCCAGGTGTCTTCCTGATGCGCGTCGAGTCCGCTCAGCCACACATTGGCGCGGAATCGCCGGCGATCCATCATCGCGTCATGCCCCCGTGCGGTGAGACGCGCATTGAGCGCGTCCACGCTGGGCAGGCCGAGCATCATGAGTGGTGCGCCGTCGGTGAAGGCGACATCACGCCCTTGATACGGCAGCGGGCCGGCGTACTTCGGCTTGAGCGGCCGACGTGAATCGTCGAACACGCGCACCAGACGCGCTTCGCGTCCGATCACCCGCGAGCACCATTCCGCGGCGGCGTCCCCCGCATCGTGCGCGATGATGGCGTCGTCCCACACCACTACCCGGCGCTGCTCGGCATGCGCGTCGGGCACCGCCACGTGCAGCAGCGGCTCACCTTCCGCGGCGAGCCACAGTCCGCCTTCGCGGTCGTGTTCATCGATGAAGGACGGCACGATGCGCAGCATGGCGTGACACTCGCGCGCCGTGATGGCCTGCCCGGCGGGATCCACGATCAGCCATCGCCGATCGCCCATCGCGCCACGCTCATCCAACACGATCTCGGGCACGTCCATGCCGGTCGTCGACTTGATCGGATAGATGGTCAGCGCAGCCACGTACGGGCCGGGATTCGACACGGTCATGATGCTCGCTCGCTGCGGGATCGTTGGCGCATCCAGTAGGCATACACTGGCAACCCCAGGGCGAGCAATGCCGCACCGCGCAGGGCGTTGCCCGGATTGGAGAGCACCGAGCCAATGACCACGTATCCGGCGGCGGCCACGAACAGCAGCGTGGTGAAGGGATGCCATGGCGCCTGCACGGCGATGTGCACACCACGGGCCCCGTCGCGCGCGCGCAGCACAAACAGGGTGGCCGCCGTGCTGCCGAAGAAGATCCAGTCGGCAAAGACCACATAGTCGAGCAATTGCCCGTAGGTGCCCGACAGCAGCAGCACCAGCGCCACCGCCCCCTGCCAGAGGAGCGCCCAGACGGGCGTCTGCGTGCGCGGGTGCAACTGCGCCATGCTGCGGAAGAACAGACCGTCGGCCGCCATCGCCTGATACACGCGGGCCGACATCAGGATGACCATGCTCAGGAAACCCACCGTCGATGTGACGATGCCGAACGTGATCAGCGTGCGTCCCACCGGCCCGAGGTAGATCTGCATGGTGTCGGCTGCGGGCGCTCGCGATGCCGCCAGCCCCTCGAGCCCAAGCGCGCGCAAATAGGCCACGTTCACCAGCAGGTAGGTGGCCGCCACGATGACGACACCAAGGATCAGCGCCTTGGGCAGCGTGCGTTCCGGGTCCACCAGTTCTTCGGCCACGGCATTGGTCTGCTGCCAACCACCGAATGAAAAGAGGACCGGTACCAGAGCCGCCCCCATCGCCGCGACGGTGTCGGCCCAGCCGGTGGGTGGGGTGAGCGTGATGGGCACCGCTGTAACTGGCGCGACCGCATCGGCGCGTGGCGAGAGCACCAGCGCCGCCACCACCAGCAGCGCGATGGCCGACAGCTTGAGCACGGTGAGCACGTTGCCGGTGGTGGCGCCAATGCGCACGCCGGCCACGTTGAGGGCCGTGAGCACCACGATGAGACTGATGGCGATCGGTCGTCCGGCGTCCGCGGGGAGACCCAGCAGCTCGGCCAGGTAGTTCGCGCCCGTCATCGCCACAGCGGCAATCGCGCCCGTGCCAATGATCAGAAACAACGCCCACCCGTACAGGAACGCGGGCAGCGTCCCAAAGGCTTCACGGAGGTACACGTAGGTGCCACCAGCCTTGGGGCGTCGCGCCCCGAGTTCGGCGTAGACGAATCCACCGATGATGGCCACCACGGCGCCGAGTGCCCAGGCCCCCATCGTGAGTGGCGCCGTGCCTACACGCTGCACCACCACCGAGGGCGACAGGAAGATGCCGGCGCCGATGATACCACCGACCACCAGCATCGTCCCCGAGAAGGTGCCCAAGCGGGCCGCATAGCGGACGTCCGTAGGCTGGCTCATGGGCTGGATGTCGCGTTCCGCGTGGAGCACGAGGCGTCCGGTCCCTGACTTTGAACCTCGCACCATGTCCATGGCGTAGAATCAGCAGATCTCATGGCGCCAAAGTGCGGTCAGTACATTTGTCTCGCTACCCGTTTCACCCCTCGTTCACACACCCCATGAACGTTTCCCACGCTCCTCGCCCCCACGGCGTGATGGCCCGACGGACGCTGGCCTCGCTGGCCTCGCTGGCCTTCGCCGCCGGTGCATTGGCCAGCGCCCTGGCCACCTCGCCGCTGACGGCGCAGAAGGCTCCTTCCATCCCGCACGAGAAGTACACGCTGCCCAATGGCCTCGAGGTGATCCTGCATGTGGATCGCTCGGTGCCCATCATTGCCGTGGAGAACTTCTACAAGGTCGGATCGGGCGACGAGAAGAAGGGACGCACCGGCTTCGCGCACCTGTTCGAACACGTGATGTTCATGGGCTCGGAAAACGTGCCCGTGGGCAAGTTCGATGAATGGCTCGAGGCAGCCGGTGCCAGCAACAACGGCTCCACCAACTTCGATCGCACGAACTACTACGAGACGGGCCCGTCCAACGCCCTGCCCCTCATGCTCTGGCTCGACGCTGACCGCATGGGCTGGCTGCTGCCGACCATGGACAAGGAAAAGCTCGACCTGCAGCGCGGTGTGGTGCAAAACGAGCGCCGGCAAAGCTACGACAACGTGCCGTACGGCCGTGCCTTCGAGACCATCCTGCCTGTGATGTTCCCGGCCAATCACCCGTACTCGTGGCCGGTCATCGGGTCGATGGCCGACCTCAGCGCGGCGGCGCTGGACGACGTGAAGGACTTCTTCCGTCAGTACTACGCGCCCAACAACGCGACCATCACCATCGCCGGCGACTTCAACACCGATTCGGTGAAAGCGCAGGTAACGAAGTACTTCGGCAACATCCCGCGCAGCGCCCAGCCGGTGGTGCGTCCCACGGTGCCCGCCGTGCGTATCGCCAAGGACACCGTGCTGGTCATGGAAGACAAGGTGCAGTTGCCGCGCGTGTACTACGCCTGGCACGGCGTGACGGCCTTCTCGCCCGATGACGCGGCGCTCGATGCGCTCACCGATATCATCGCCGGCGGCAAGAGCTCGCGCCTCTACCGCACGCTCGTGTACGAGAAGCAGATCGCTCAGGACGTCAGCATGGGCAACACGTCGCAGAAGCTCGACGGCCTCATCATGCTCTCCGCCACGGCCAAGCCGGGCGTGCATCCGCGCGAGCTCGATACCGAAATCCGCAAGACGCTGAACGACATCGCCACGTCCGGTGTGACCGATCGCGAACTCACGCGCGTGAAGAACGGCATGCGCGCGTCCATGCTCGACCGCCTCTCGTCGGTGCTCGGCAAGGCCACGCAGCTGAGCTACTACAACTACTACACGGGCAACCCCGACTACATGGCACAGGATCTGGCGCGCTACGAGCGACTCACGGCCGCCGATCTGCAGCGGGTAGCGAAGCAGTATGTGCTGCAGCCCAAGATCGTGTTGACGGTGGTGCCGGAAGGCAAGAAGGAACTCGCCCTCACGGCGACCCAGGGAGGAAACAACTGATGGCGCTCATGTCATTCTCCGCGCGCGCGGCCGCCCTGGTTGGCGTGCTGTCGACACTATCGCTGTCGACAGCGGGCGCCCAGGCGACGCCCCGACCGGCCAGCACCACGCCGCCGGTGCTCGGCGCTCCGAAGGCACTCACGCTGCCGAACATGGTGGAGCGCACGCTGCCCAATGGGCTCAAGCTGGTGATCGTGCCGCACAATGAACTGCCGCTGGTGGACGCCGTGCTGGTGGTGCGTACGGGCGCGGAGGCCGATGGTCCGGCCAAGGCCGGCCTCGCCACGCTCACCGCCAACCTGCTGGACGAAGGCGCCGGCACGCGCGATGCCCTGGGCCTGGCCGAGGAGATCGGATATCTCGCCATCTCGCTGGGCACCGGCGCCGGTTTTGAATCGAGCTCGATCTCGTTGCACAGCACGCGCGCCACACTCGACAGCGCGATGCAGCTCATGGCCGACGTGGCACTCCGCCCGACCTTCCCCGAGAAGGAGTTCACGCGACTCAAGAGTGAACGGCAGACGGCGCTGTTGCAGGAGCAGGACCGTGGTCCCGCCCTCGCGTCGCGCGCGTTTGCCTCGCTGGTGTTCGGCGAGATGCATCCGTATGGCCGCAGCGTGAACGGCACGAAGGAAACGGCCCAGTCGATCACGCTCGACGATGTGAAGCAGTTCTGGCGTTCGTGGTATCGCCCGAACAATGCGACGCTGGTGATGGTGGGCGATCTCACGGTCGCGCAGGCCGAAGCCATCGCCACGCGTGCCTTTGGTGGCTGGGAGCGCGCGACACTGCCGCCGGCGCCGGTGTACGCGTCCAATCGCATGGCACCACGTCCCACGACGATCTTCATCATCGACAAGCCCAAGGCGGCGCAGTCGTCGTTCCGCATCGGCGGCGTCGGTGTGGCGCGCAGCACGCCTGACTACTACCCGCTCATGGTGCTGAACACCGCACTTGGCGGCTCGTTCACCTCGCGCCTCAACAACACGCTGCGTGAGAAGAAGGCGTACACCTACGGCGCCGGCTCGAGCTTCTCGATGCGTCGCGAAGCGGGCCCGTTCACGGCCAGCTCCGAAGTGGTGTCCGCCAAGACCGACTCGGCGCTCATCGAGTTCATGAATGAACTCAAGGGTGTGCGCAGCACGCTGCCCGCCGCCGAACTGGCAAAGACGAAGCGCTACCTGCAGCTGGGGTACGCCGAAGGCTTCGAGTCCACGCGCGACATTGCGTCGCAGGTGTCGGCACTGGTGCCGTACAACCTGCCGTTGACGACGCTGAACACCTTCAACGCCGGCATCGGCCGGGTGACTGCGGCAGATGTGCAGCGCGTGGCCACGAAATACATCGACCCGAGCCGCCTGACCATCGTGATTGCCGGCGACCGCGAGTCGATCGAACCGGCGCTCAAGGCGACGAAGATCGCGCCCGTGGAAGTGCGGGATGCGCAGGGCAGGCCAGTGGTGAGGCCGTAACAGCGCGGAACGGCGGGGGCTGGAACCACGGAAGCTGGAACTACGGGAGCTAGAGGTACGGAAGCTGGTCCTACGGGTGCTGGTGGTACGGGTTCACACGGGAGCTGGAGCAACGGGGACGCCCCGTGGTTCCAGCTCCCGTTCCTCATTCCCCGTAGTTCCAGCTCCCGTAGTACTAGCTCCCGTTGTACCAGCTCCCGTAGGTCCAGCTTCCGTACTCCCAGCCCCCGTAGTCCCCATCACTTAACAAGGACGCCCCCCCGCCGTCGCACCATCATGCTGCCCGTCCTCCTCTCCCTCTCGCTGCTCCTGCAGCCTCCCCCCGACGCCACGGCTTTCGCCGACGCCGTCGCGTACGCTGCGAAAACCGATGGCCAGGCCGTGCTGGTGATGCACCGCGGCGCCGTCATTCACGAGCGCTACATGGCCGGCGGGGCAGCCTCCACTCGTCAGCTCCTCGCCAGCGGCAGCAAGAGCTTCGTGGGCCTCGCCACCATCGCCGCGGTGGCCGATGGCCAGATCGCGCTCGACGCCCCCGTCTCGCGCTACCTCCCCGAGTGGCAACGCGACCCGCGCAAATCGCGCATCACGGTGCGGCAGCTCGTGTCGCTCGAAAGCGGTCTCGAGTCCGGCAATCCGGGCACCGGCTGCGGCGGACGCAATGCCACGTGGCCAGACGCCGTGAACGCCGGCACGTTCGCCGAGCCCGGCACCACGTTCCGCTATGGCCCGTTCCCCTTCATCGCGATGGGGGCCACGCTCGAGCGCACCACCGGTGAATCGTTCGACGCCTATCTCGCCCGCCGCATCCTCACGCCACTCGGCGTCACCGTGGAATGGCGCGCCAAGTGTGGTGACGGCAAGCCGCAGCTCGCCGGCGGAGCGGCCATGACCGCCCGCGACTGGGCCACCGTCGGGGAGTTCGTGCGACTGGGCGGCGTGCACAAGGGACAGCGCGTGCTTCCCGAATCCCTGGTGCGAGAGCTCTTCGTGCCCGCCAAGGCCAACCCGAACTACGGTCTCTCATGGTGGCTGGTGGGCGCCACCCTGCAGGCTCAACCCGCCGCCGGTCTTGAAGGCAACGGCGGCGGACGCGCGGGTCGGCGCGGTGGTCTGCTTGGGGCAAGGGCGAGACGCCGTGCCGGCTCCCGGGCCGACAACACCACCGCCAAGGACGCCACCGAACGCCCCGACTGGCTTCCCGCCGACCTCGTCATGGCCGCCGGCATGGGTAAGCAGCGCCTCTACGTGATCCCCTCGCGGGAGCTGGTCATCGTGCGCATGGGCAAGCTGCTTGGCGGCCGGGATTTCGACGATGTCGACTTTCTCGAGCCGTTGCTCGCGCCGCGGGTTGGAGGGGCGTCGGGCGGACGGTAAGTTGAGACACGAAGGCGGGCCCAGCTCCTGATGGGCCCCCCTCGGTCCCTCTTCTGGAGCCCTCGTGACCGCAGTTCCCGACAGCGACCTCACTGCCGGCACCACCCCACTTGTGGGCGTGGTGATGGGCAGCGCCAGCGACTACGAGACCATGGCGCCGGCCTGCGAGGTGCTCGCCGAACTGGGCATCCCGTACGAAGCGCGTGTCGTGTCCGCGCACCGTACGCCGGACTGGCTGTTCGAGTACGCCGAGCAGGCCCACGCGCGCGGACTCCGGGCCATCATCGCCGGTGCCGGCGGCGCCGCGCATCTGCCGGGTATGCTGGCGTCCAAGACGCTGATCCCCGTGCTCGGCGTACCCGTCGTCGCCACGCCGCTCAATGGACTCGACGCGCTGCTCAGCATCGTACAGATGCCTGGTGGTATCCCGGTGGCCACATTTGCCATCGGCAAGCCCGGCGCCACCAATGCCGCGCTCTACGCCGCGCAGTTGCTCGCCGCGGGCGACGCCGCGCTGTACGACGCGCTGCTCAATCGTCGGCGCGCCAAGGCTGCCGAAGCACTGGCCCGTCCGCTCAACGCCCCCAACGCGATCATTCCGTGAGCGCAGGTTCTTCCAACGGCTCCAATAGCGGTTCCCGTTCGCCGATTCTTCCCGGCGCGACCATCGGCTTTCTCGGTGGCGGACAGCTCGGCCGCATGACGGCACTCGCCGCCCGTTCGATGGGCTACGACATTCAGGTGCTCGATCCCGAGGCTGCGTGCGCCACACGCCCCGTTGCCTCGCACACGATCACCGCGAAGTTCGACGATGTGAACGCCGCCATCGACCTCGCGTCGCAGTGCGACGTGGTCACGCTGGAGATCGAACAGATCCACCCCGACGTGCTCGACGCCGTGGCCTCGCGCACCACGCTGCATCCTGGCCGCGCGGCAGTGTACATCATCCAGGATCGCATCCGGCAAAAGCAGTGGCTGCGGGACAACGCCTTTCCGGTCGGTGCCTTTGTGGCCGCGCAGTCTGCCGACGACATCGCCGACGCAGTGCGCACACACGGCCCTTGCATCGCCAAGTCCACGCACGGCGGATACGACGGCCGCGGTCAGGCGCGCCTCTCCGACGCCGACCAGGCCAAGGACGCCTGGACCGCGCTCGGCAGCCACCCATGCGTGGTGGAGCAGCGTGTCGACATCGCCTACGAGATCTCCGTGCTCGTGGCCCGATCGGCCAGCGGACACGTGGCCGTGTATCCGCCATCGCGCAATCATCACACCAGTGGCATCCTGACGTGGGCCGTCGTGCCTGCGGTCATCTCCGATGCCATGACGCAGCGCGCACAGGAACTCGCGCGTGGCGTGGCCGAGCGCATCGGCATCGTGGGGCTGCTGGCCGTCGAGTGCTTCGTCACCAAGAGCAATGAGCTGCTGGTGAATGAACTCGCCCCGCGCCCGCACAACACGTATCACCACAGCGAACGCGGTGTCGCCACGAGTCAGTTCGAGCAGCTCGTGCGCGCTGTCTGCGACCTGCCGCTGGGTGACACGACGGCGTTTGCGCCGTCGGCCATCGTAAACCTGCTCGGCGACGTGTGGGTGCAGGACACTCCGCCCAACATGGAGCACGCGCTCGAAGTGGAAGGCGTAAGGCTGCACCTGTACGGCAAGGCCGGCGCACGTGCTGGTCGCAAGATGGGACACCTCTCCTCCATCGGCACCAGCGCGCAGGATGCGCTGAGTCGCGTGCTCGAGAGCTACCGCCGCCTGTCACCCGGTACCACTGGCAGTTTCGACGTGCACGAACCTGTGCTCGCAAACATCACCTCCTGACCTGAGCTCCCGCCCCCATGTTTCCCCATCAGTTCTACGAAATCCTGCACGTCCTCGGCATCGCGCTGCTCTTCTCGGCGATCGGTGGCGTGGCGGTGCATGCGGCCAATGGCGGCACCAAGGCCAACAGCAACACGCGTGCGCTGGTGTCTGCGGTGCACGGTATCGGCATGTTGCTCATTCTGGTCGGCGGCTTCGGCATGCTGGCCCGCATCGGCTTCGCGCATGGCACCAACTTCCCGGGCTGGCTCTGGGTCAAGCTGATCATCTGGCTGGCGTTCGGTGGCCTCGCCCTGCTGCCGTACCGTAAGCCTGCACTGGCCAAGCCGTTCCTGCTGCTCATGCCCGTGCTCGCCGGCATCGCTGTCTACATGGTGCTCTACAAGCCGTTCTGATTGGTCATCACGTACGGTGCATGCGAAGCGCGATCACCGCATGCACCGTCGCTGGAGGGACATATGAACATCCTGGTGCTCAATGCCGGGTCGGCCACGCTCAAGTTCCAGGTCGTTGCCACCGATGCGCAGCGCATCGCCGATGACCAGGACGTGAAGCTGATCCGCGGCCAGATCGAACGGATCGGCGGGGAGTCGGTCATCACACT
Organism: Gemmatimonas sp.; assembly: GCF_036405635.1. Lineage (GTDB taxonomy): Bacteria > Gemmatimonadota > Gemmatimonadetes > Gemmatimonadales > Gemmatimonadaceae > Gemmatimonas. The sequence goes on from NZ_DASWXE010000216.1 coordinate 10,008, forward strand.
GCGCTTGCCCGATGGCAGTTCGCGCAAGCGCACCGCCCCACTGCGGGACCTGCGCGCGGCCGTAGACTGGCTGGTCGGCTTCATCACGTCTGCCGAGAGTGGCACGGGGCTCACCACACGCGGCGACATTCACGCGGTGGGTCATCGCGTGGTGCATGGCGGTGAACAGTTCCGCAACAGTGTGCGGGTGGACGATGCGGTCATGCACGGCATCGAAGAGACCATCGAACTCGCGCCGCTGCACAATCCGCACAACCTGCGTGGCATCGAAGCCGCGCGTGCCGCGCTGGGCGATGGTGTACCGCAGGTCGCCGTGTTCGACACCGCCTTTCATCAGACGCTGCCTGAACACGCGTATCTCTACGCCATCCCGTATCCGCTGTACCGGCGGCACAAGGTGCGGCGCTACGGCTTTCACGGCACATCGCATCGCTCCATCGCGTATCGCTTTCGCAAGCTGACCGGCCGTGCCCGCGCCGATGTGCGCATCGTGACCCTGCATCTCGGCAACGGCTGCTCGGCGTGCGCCATCAAGGGTGGAGAGTCCATCGATACCAGCATGGGCTTCACGCCGCTCGAAGGGCTCGTGATGGGCACGCGCGCGGGTGATATCGACGCCGCGCTGCTCGACTACATCGGCGCCAAGGAAGGCATGTCACCTCCGCAGGTCGAAGCGATGCTGAACAGTCAGTCCGGGCTGCTCGGCATCTCCGGTCTCACGAATGACATGCGGGACCTGCTGGCCGAAGCCAACGAGCTGCGTGACCGGCGGGCGCGACTGGCCATCGAGATGTTTTGCTATCGCGCCCGGAAGTACGTCGGCTCGTATCTCGCCGCGATGGGCGGCGCGGACGCGGTGGTGTTTGCCGGAGGAGTGGGGGAGAATGCGCCCGAAGTGCGCGCTCTCATCTGCGAGGGGCTGCAGTGGGCCGGCCTGCACATCGATGGGTCCGCCAACCAGGCCCTGGTGGGTGGACGGGAAGGACGCTTCTCGGCCGAAGGGTCGGCGCTGGAGGCGTGGGTGGTGCCGACGGATGAGGAGCTGCTCATCGCCCGTGACACGTACCGCGCGGTGAGTAACGGCTGAGTTTGACTCAGCACTTGAAAAAGTTCCGTTATGAGTCGATACTGGGGAGTGCGCGGCGATTTTCCCGATTTGACGGGCCGCGTGCACGGCGCCTGAGGCGTCGCCCCTTCCGTCTAAGTCGAGGCCTGACGGCCCGCGACGAGAAATCGGCGTGGGCCGTCAGTCGTTTGTGGCGGTTCATGGCTTCACGGCACATGCAACACGACAACTGAAGGGAAGCTGACGCACCGCTGCACTCGGCAGCGACTGTCGTCCGTGGTGATTTGCCGCCGATTGCCGCCACGTAAAACAACGAGCTAAACAGCGATAGCGCCCGGCGGTCTATCCGTATCCGGGCGCGTTCGTGTTGTTGGGCGGCACTCACCTGTTTTTGGAGAGTGCCACGATGTCTGACGTATCCCGTAACACTGCGCGCGCCCTGTCGGCTGACACGCTCGCCCTGCATGCTGGTCAGGAATCGCCCGACAGCGCCACCGGCGCGCGCGCGGTCCCCATCTACGCCACCAGCTCCTACGTGTTCGAAAGCCCCGAACACGCCGCCGATCTGTTCGGCCTTCGCGCGTTCGGCAACATCTACACGCGCATCATGAATCCCACCACGGATGTCTTCGAGAAGCGCATTGCCGCGCTCGAAGGCG
>NZ_DASWXE010000217.1:0-14172 GCF_036405635.1 Gemmatimonas sp.
TCCGGCTACGGGCACGGCGCTGCGCAGTGGGTCCACGGTGCAGCTCGAAGTACCGCGCTTTGCGTCGTCCGTGCGTGTGTTGGCCACACCGGTCGCGAACGTGAGCGGCGCGAAGAGTGAGGCGGCCTCGGACGAAGAAGCGGGGAAGGACGCGGCGACCAACAAGCCAGACTCCAAGCCGACCGTGAAGCCAGTCGCCAAGCCGACCGGCAAGTCGACCGCCAAGCCGTCGGCGAAGACCACGCGGCCTGCTGCCAAGTCCCCGGCAAAGAAGAGCACGCGGTCTGCTCCGCGTGCATCGCAGAAGCCGGCTGCCAAGTCCGGCGCGCGCTCGACCACCAAGGCCAGTGGCAAGGCGTCAAACAAGACGCCGGCCAAGCCCACGGCCCGTCGTACGACCCGCACTGCCGACCGCGAGTAGATGATGGCCGAAACTCCTGCTGCGACGGCGTATGCGGCGACGCACGTACCTGTGTCGCGGATTGTCGATGCCTTGCGTGATGCGGCGCAGTTGCGGCATCTCGTTGGCGCGTTGCCGGCCTCGATCACCGATCTCGTGGACGATAGCCGACGTGTTGGTGCGGGCTCGGCATTTCTGGCGGTGAAGGGCGCAGCACAGGATGGCCATACCTGGTTGCCCAAGGCGCAGGAGCTTGGCGCAGTGCTCGCCATCGTCGAAGACGAAGATGCGGCACTCGCTGCGGGCCTGCCGGCCATCGTCGTGCATGACGGACGACGCAGCGCGGCGGTCGCGGCCGCGGCATTCCATGATTGGCCTGCTCGCTCACTCACATTGGCTGCGGTGACCGGCACCAATGGCAAGACCACCACAGTGGGCTTGTTGCGTCACCTGCTCGATGGCGGTGGGGCCACGTCGGCGTCCATCGGCACTTTGGGCGTGCTGATTGGCAGCAGTGGTACGGAGATGCCAGGCGGCAGCGGGCTCACCACGCCCGGGCCGGTGGAGCTGCAGCGGGTGTTGCGCGCGCTGGTCGATCGTGGCGTGACGCATGTGGCCATGGAAACCAGCTCTCACGCATTGCACCAGCATCGTGTGGATGGGGTGCAGTTTGCGGCAGCGGTGTTCACGAACCTTACGCGTGATCATCTCGACTATCACGGCACGATGGACGCGTACCGTGACGCGAAACTGGAGTTGCTCCCGCTTCTCGCGGCCGATGGCACGGCGTGCTTCAATATCGATGATCCGACATGGCGCGACGCGGTGGCGACCGGTGGTGTCGCGGCCGGTTCCCGGCATGTCACGTTCAGCGGTACGCACGACGCGGACATCGCCGCGCAGGACGTCTCGTTCGATGCGACCGGCAGTCACTTCGTGCTCACGGTGCGAGACGACACCGGCATGACACGGCACGAGGTCTCACTGCCGCTCATTGGCGACTTCAACGTGGCCAATGCCCTCGGCGCGGCCGCGGCGGCCATCGCCATGGGTCTGCCGGCACAGCAAGTGGCAACGGCACTCTCGCGGGCGCCTCAGGTGCCGGGGCGGCTCGAACGTCTGCGTACCGAACCCACGGTGCTGCGCGACTATGCCCACACACCCGATGCACTGGAACGCGCGCTGCAGGCGGTGCGCCCGTTTACGCTGCGTCCCGACGGTGCCCCCAGTCGCTTGATCGTGGTGTTCGGATGTGGTGGTGATCGTGATCGTGGAAAGCGACCCGTCATGGGCGGCATTGCCGAACAGCTGGCCGACGTGACCATCGTCACGAGCGACAACCCGCGCACAGAAGATCCCGAGCGTATCCTCGACGACATTGAAGCCGGCATGACGCGCCGTGATCATCGGCGCATTGTGGATCGTCGTGAGGCGATTGCGGAAGCGCTGCGCATCGCGTCAGCGCACGATGTCGTCGTGCTCGCCGGCAAGGGGCATGAGACCTACCAGATTCGCGGCACCACGTCCTATCCATTCGACGAGCGCACTATCGTGAAGGAATTGTGGGAGGCCATGACGGCTGAGGAAGGGACGTCATGAGCGCATTCACCACGGCGGGTACCGCGTTTATGGCGGTGCCGGCGATTGCCCCCGACCAGGCGCACCCGTACTGGACCTTCGAACGCGTCGCCGCGGCGTTGGGCACCGGCCCGTCGATGCCGAACCCGTTGGCGGGCGTTTCCACCGATACGCGGCGCATCGCGCGCGGCGATGTGTTCGTGGCGCTGCGCGGCGAACGCTTCGATGCCCACGACTTTCTCGGGACGGCGCGCGATGCCGGCGCCGCTGCCTTTGTCGTGAGCGATCCGATGCGCGCGGCCGGTCTTGGTGTGCCGACCTATGTCGTTCCCGATACGCTGATCGCGTTGGGACAGCTCGCCCACGCCTGGCGCAACGCATGGGGACGCAGCGTGATCGCGGTGGCCGGCTCCAACGGCAAGACCAGCACGAAAGAGCTGCTCAAGGCGGCGTTGTCCGGCACGTTCGAAGTACACGCCACGGCGGGGAATCTCAACAACCTGATTGGTGTGCCGCTCACGTTGTTGGCCATTCCTGCGCACGCCGAGATCGCCGTGGTGGAGTTGGGCACGAACGCGCCCGGTGAAGTGGCTACGTTGCGTGCCATGGCGGCGCCCGATGTTGCCGTGCTCACCAGTATCGGTGAAGAACACCTCGAAGGCCTGGGCGATCTCGCGGGCGTGTTGCGTGAAGAATGTGAGGTGTTTGCCGACGTGTCGCTCGCCATCACGCCCGCCGCGCATCCGGAAGTGACGCCGTTGGCTGCTGCACGCGCCAAAGCGGTGGTGACGGCCGGACTCGCCGATGCCGATTTCTCCCCAGCGCAGTGGGGACTGGACGATGAAGGGCGCCCCTGGTTCGATGTCGACGGGCAGCACTTCACATTGCCACTGCGTGGCGCGCACCAGGCCGCCAATGCCATGCTGGCCGTGGCAGCTGCGCGCGCGTGTGGAGTGTCGATGGCCAGCGCAGCGGCCGGACTCGCGGCCATGCCGGTGCCCAACATGCGCGGCGTATGGGAGACCATCGGCGAGACCACGGTTATCAATGATGCATACAACGCCAACCCGCCATCCATGCGCGCGGCCCTCGCGCTGCTCGATCGGGTCGGCGAGGGACGTCAGCGTGTGGCCATTCTTGGCACCATGCGCGAACTGGGAGCGCATGCTGCGGCCCAGCACGAAGAAATTGCCCGCGCAGCACTGGCGTCGTCGGCCGGGCTGATCGTGGGTGTGGGTGAAATGGGCGACGCACTCCGGCGCGTGGCACCGGACACGATCGGTGCCGGTGATGGACGTGTCGTGGTGGCCGAGGATCCCGAGAGTGCATGGGTCGCGGCCGAGTCCCGTATCACCCGCAATGCCGTCATCCTGCTCAAGGCGTCGCGCGGCGTGCGCCTCGAGCGACTTCTCCCCCAGCTCACCACCTGGGCCACGAACTAGTGCTCTATTTCCTGCTCCAGCCGCTCGCACGTGATGTGCGCCTGTTCAATCTCCTGAACTACATCACGTTCCGCGCGGCTGCCGCGTTCGTGACGGCGTTGCTGGTCTGCTTCATTCTCGGTCCGGCCATCATTCGCCGATTGCGAGCCATGGCGGTGCATCAGGTGGTGCGTGAAGGCACGCCCGATTCACACGCCGGCAAGGGCACCACGCCCACCATGGGTGGATTGATCATTCTGGCGGCCACGTTTGCACCGGTGCTGCTGTGGTCGCGGTTGAGTAATCGGTACGTGCTGCTCGCCATGGCCGTGACGGCGTGGATGGGTGTCATCGGTTTTCTCGATGACTACCTCAAGCTCAAGCAGAAGCGGGAGGGCAAGAAGAACGAAGGGCTGGTGGAGCGTTACAAGCTGGCAGGGCAGGTGTTGTGTGGGCTCGGGCTTGGCGCCTACTTGCTGTTGTCGCCCGTGTCCACGCTACCCGGTGCCAGCACCACACTGCCGTTCTTCAAGTATGTCTTGGTGGTGCCGGCGGTGGCGTGGGCGGCATGGCTGTACATCCCATGGGTGACGTTCATCCTCACGGGTGTGAGCAACGCCGTGAACCTCACCGATGGTCTCGACGGCTTGTCGTCAGGACTCGTGGCCATCGCCGTGCTCACGTTGGGGTTGTTTGCGTACGTGTTGGGTCGCGTCGATACCAGTGCGTATCTGCAGGTGTTCTACCTGCGTGGTGCCGGTGAACTGACGGTGTTTTGTGCCGCGGTCGTGGGCGCATGCATCGGCTTCCTGTGGTACAACGCGCACCCCGCGCAGGTGTTCATGGGCGACACGGGTTCGCTCGCGCTGGGCGGCGCGGTGGGGGCTATCGCCATCCTGCTCAAGAGCGAATTCCTGCTGCTGTTCGTGGGCGCGGTGTTCTTTGCCGAAACCGTATCGGTGATTCTGCAGCGCACGGTGTTCAAGTATCGCCGCCGCCGGTACGGCCTCGAGTACGCGCAAAAGAACAGGGTGTTCAAGCGGGCGCCGCTGCATCACCACTTCGAGATGATCGGCTGGCCGGAAACGCAGGTGGTTGTGCGCTTCTGGATCATCGGCATCCTGTGCGCGATCCTGGCACTCAGCACGCTCAAGCTGCGCTGATCTCATGCCCCCCACGAGCGAAACGGCGCAGATCGTGGCGCGACGGCTGTCCGAACGACAGGGCGAGTTCGCCGTGATCGGGCTTGGCCGCAGCGGTTCGGCCGCAGCGCAGTTGCTGCGCCGCGCCGGTCTGGCGGTGTACGCATCCGACGCGTCGAAGGGGGAGGGCGTGCAGCACGCGGCCAACGAACTGCGTGCGCTTGGCGTGTCGGTGGATGTGGGCAGCCACGATCTGGCGCGCATCGCACGCGCGTCCGCCGTGGTGGCCAGTCCCGGCGTGCCTCCGACGGCAGCGCCTCTGCGCGCGGCGCACGAGGCCGGGGTGCCGGTGGTGGGCGAAGTGGAGATCGCGCTGCGCCTGCAGCCGGCGCTGCGCTACATCGCGGTCACCGGCACCAACGGCAAGACCACCACCACCGCGCTGATCGGCCACCTGCTGCGAGCACTTGGCGTGAACGCCGCCGACGTGGGCAACATCGGTACCCCCGTATCGGCGCTGGCATTGCAGGACACGCCGCCCACATGGGCCGCGCTGGAAATGTCGTCGTTCCAGTTACACGATACGCCGGGCATCTATCCCGATGTCGGGGTGCTCACCACACTCAGCCCCGATCATCTCGATCGATATACGGGTGTGGACGAGTACTATGCCGACAAGCGCCTGCTGTTTCGGAATGCCGTGCCGCAGTCGCGTTGGGTAGCCACGGCCGACAGCGATGCGGTGCGCGAGTTGGTGAATGGCATCGACGGGCAGTGGTTCTGGTTTTCCACAACCCGCACAGCAGGTGTGCAGGCGTCGTACCATCACGAGTCCGGCATGCTGCTTGTGCTGGACGAGCCGTTTGTCTCGCGCGATCGCATTCAGCTGGCCGGTGACCACAACGTGGCCAACGTCCTGGCCGCCGTGCTGGCGGTCATGGTGGCCGACCACGCGTTTCGCACGCCCGACGCGCGGCGCACGCTGGCCGATGCCGTCGCCACGTTCCGTGCGCCACCGCATCGTCTCGAGCCGGTGGTCGATCGGCGCAACGTGCTGTGGATCAACGACTCGAAGGCCACCAACGTGGCGTCCACGCAGGTGGCGGTGGCGGGCATGACGCGCCCCACCGTGCTACTGCTTGGCGGGCGTCACAAGGGCGAGCCGTACACGGACTTGCTGCCGGAGATTCGGCGCATCGTGAAGACCGTGATCGCCTATGGTGAAGCGGGCGACCGCATCGTCGCAGACCTGGCGGCACCACTGGCCGGTACAGTGCCCGTTGTGCAGGTGAGCGAACCATCGTTTGCGGCGGTGATGGCGCGTGCGCACCAGGAAGCGGTCGCTGGTGATGTGGTGCTGTTGTCGCCCGCATGTTCCAGCTACGACATGTTCAACAACTACGAGGAACGTGGACGTGAGTTCGCGCGACTCGCGGAGCAGGACGCATGACCGCACCCGCCATTCAGGCCGGTGTGCGCGAGCGGTGGCGCATGGGACTCGAAGCCCGGGCGCTGCTGCTCGTCACGGCCATTCTCATGTCGTTCGGCCTTGCCGTGCTGTACAGCGCCAGTGCGTTGCAGGCGTTGTCGGCGGGAAGCCCCGGACACTTCTTCGTATTGCGCCAGGCCACCGGTGTACTCGCCGGTGTGGTGGCCTTCGCCATCTTCGCCAAGATGGACGCCGAGATCTGGCGGAAGTACGCGTGGCCTATCATGGGCATCAGCATCTTCCTGATGCTCGTCATCATTCTGCCGGGCACGGAGAGTATCTCCACGCGCGTGTATGGCTCACGGCGCTACCTCTTTGGTGGCTCCATTCAGCCATCGGAGCTCGCCAAGTTCGCCATCCTCGTGTGGACACCCATGCTGCTCGTGAAGAAGGGGGCCATGGTGCGGCGACTCGGCAAGGGACTCATGCCGTTCGCCGTGGTGATTGGCACGCTCAGTGTGCTCGCCGCGCTCGAGCCCGACCTGTCGGTGGCCATGATGTTCTGTCTGCTGATGGCCGTGCTGCTGTTCGTGGGTGGAGCGCGGGTGTCGCACTTCCTGCTGTTCGGCGTGGTGGGCCTGCTGCTGGTGGGCTATCAGGCGTCGCAGAGCCCGTATGTGAAGGCGCGCGTCGACGCGTTCTTTGGTGAGGACAACACCCCCGGGCGCACCAATGCCTCGCCGGTGAATGACCAACAGTACCAGTCGCTGGTCGCCGTCGGTGCTGGTGGACTCGTGGGCGTGGGACTGGGGCAGGGCAATCAGCAGCGAGGCTGGCTGCCGCTTGCCTACAACGACTTCATCGGCTCCATCGTCGGTGAGGAGTTCGGCTTCATCGGTATTGCCGGACTCACGCTGGCCTTTGCGCTCTACGGGTGGCTGGGTTTCCGCATCGCCCGACAGGCACGATCTCCGTATTGCACGCTGCTGGCGATTGGCCTCACGTTCACGACGGTGTTCACGGCGTTCATTCATCTCGGTGTGGTGATTCGCCTGCTGCCCAACACCGGGCTCACGTTGCCGTTCGTGTCGTATGGGCGCTCCAATCTCGTGTTGACGCTCGCGATGACCGGTATCCTTGTGAACATCGGCAGCATGCGCGAGCGCGTCTTCGGCACGTCGGCCACCGATCCGCTCGTGACCGTCCCGTCGTGATGGCGCCGCCGCATCAGCAACAACCGCAGCGGATTTTTTTTGCCGGCGGTGGCACCGGTGGCCATCTCTATCCCGGCCTCGCGATTGCGCGGGCTGTCGTTCGTCTCGCGCCTCAGGTCCAGCCGCACTTCATCGGCGCGCGGCGTGGCATCGAACGGGACATTCTGCCGGCCACTGCGTTCCCGCACACGCTGCTCGATCTGCACCCGCTCTATCGCAGCGCGCCCTGGAACAACTGGCGCACGGTGGTGGGAGCCTTCAGTGCATGGCGCGCGATTTCCGCATTGAGTGCTGGTGCGCGCCCGCGCGCGGTAATCGGCACGGGAGGCTACGCGGCCGGTGTCGCGCTGGCGTGGGGACGCGCCCACGGTGTGCCAACCATGCTGCATGAGCCGGATAGTCATCCAGGACTCACCACACGCGCGTTTGCGGGTGGGGCGCGTGCACTGTACCTCGGCTTCTCCGAGGCGGCCGGTCGTCTCAAGCCGGGGGCAAACACCGATGTGTTGCCATTGGGCTGTCCTATCGAGCCGCCGCCCGTGCCGCCGCCCTCTCGGCGAGAGGCGCGCGCCAAGTGGGATTTGCCCGAGGACGCGTTCGTTGTGCTGGTGACCGGTGGCAGTCAGGGCGCACGCGCCATCAACGAAGCCGTGGCCGCCTGGATCGATCAGGGCCTGCCGCACGGTGTGTGCGTGCTGTGGTCCACCGGCCGGCAGCAGGCTGCGGCGTGGCTCGATCGTGACAGCGCACGCGTGAAAGTGCGCCCGTACCTCGCGCCCATCGCCGACGCGTATGCGGCGGCCGACATCGCGATCGCCCGGGCTGGTGCCATGTCCATCGCCGAGTTGTGCGCATGGAGCATTCCGGCGCTGCTGGTGCCATTGCCCACCGCCGCACAGGATCACCAGACGTACAACGCCCGTGCGACGGCGTCGTCGGGTGGTGCCATTCATCTGCCGCAACCTGAACTCACGGCGGCTCGCCTCGATAGCGAAGTGCGCGGGCTGCTGACCGACCCGGTGAGGTTGGCCGACATGCGGGCCGCGATGCAGGCTCGTGCCCGCCCCGACGCCGCGCAGGCGATCGCGCGGTCCATCCTCGGCTTGCTCGACATCCCGATCGCTGCCGATTCGCCATATTACCAGCCATGACTGGCGACAAGACGGCTATCCCGCGTGAAGCGACTGGCGTGTCGGCCTCCGAGGCCGGCGCGGATGATATCGGCACCCCCGCATCGCGGTTGGTCCTGCTGGCCTCGGACGATCCGCGTCCGGTGCATTTTGTGGGCATCGCGGGCGCGGGCATGAGTGCGCTGGCGGAACTGCTCGTGCGACGCGGCGTCGCTGTGCAGGGCACCGATGCCAATGCGTCTGGCGCTCCCGATCTCGCCGCGCTGGGTGTGAAAGTCACCGAGCACGACGCGAGCATCGTCGCCAACGCGCGCGCGCTGGTGTATTCGTCGGCCATTCCCGCCACGCATCCCGAAATGGCTGCGGCGCGCGCTGCCGGCATTCCCATCATCCGCCGCGCGGAAGCGCTGGCCGATGCGGTGAGTGGCGGCACCTTGATCGGTGTGTCGGGCACACACGGCAAGACCACCACCACCGTGATGACCACCGAAGCGCTCGCCAGCGCCGGGCGCCATCCCACCGGGGTCGTGGGCGGTCGTGTCGAGAGCTGGGAAGGCAATCTGCGTCTTGGCGACGACACCTACGTGGTCGAAGCCGACGAATACGATCGGTCGTTCCTCGCCCTCGATCCCACGGTCGCCGTGGTGCTCAACGTGGAAGTCGATCATCTCGACATCTACCGCGATCTCGACGACATCACGCGCACGTTCGAAGTGTACGTGTCCAAGGCCAAGACACTGGTACGCTGCGCCGACGACGACGGTGCGATGGCATTGCGTGTGGCCAGCAGCCGCGAGATCATCGCGTACTCGGCTACCGCGCCGGGCACGGCGCCCGCAGCGCGCGCCGGGGACGCACGATTGATTGCCGCCGACTTGGTGCTCGATGCAGCGGGCTCGCGTTTCACGGTCGTCTTCGACGGTGAACGCCTTGGTGAGATCACCCTCGCTGTGCCCGGGCTGCACAATGTGCGCAATGCGCTGGCGGCCATCGGGTCGGGACTCGCGCTCGGATGCACCGTGCCGCAGATGGCACCGGGGCTTGCGGCCTTCCGCGGCGTACAGCGGCGCTTCCAGCGACTGGGATCCGCTGGCGGTGTGGAGGTGGTCGACGACTATGCGCATCACCCCACCGAGGTGCGTGCCACGCTGGCCGCGGCCCGTCATGCGTTTCCCGGCCGTCGAATCGTGCTCGCGTTTCAGCCGCACCTGTATTCGCGCACGCGTGACTTGCAGGAGGAGTTTGCCGACGCGCTGCGTGAGGCGGACGCGCTGTATCTCTGCGATATTTACGGCGCGCGCGAAACGCCCGATCCCACGGTCACCTCGGCGTTGGTGGCCAATCGCATTCCGGCTGACGTGGTGCGCTGGCAGGGCCCGCGCGCCGACGTAGCAGCGGCCCTCGCCGCTGGCGTTTCGGACGGTGACGTCGTGATCACGATGGGCGCCGGTGACATCACCAAGGCAGGGCCCGCATTGCTCGACGTCCTGCGGAGTGCGTCCGCGCGCTGATGCCCGCCGCAGGTAGCACCATGCCGGATCGTCCTGCTGATCGCTCCGCCGATCAGTCCACCCGTCGTGCCCCGGCGCGCCCGCGTTGGGTGCGCTGGCTCCGCGCGTTTGCGCTGTTGGTCGCGGTGACCGGTGTGGTCGGTTCGCCCTGGTGGGGACCTCGGGCTCTCGCACGTCTCGATTTCTTCCACGTCCGGCGCGTCGAATTCGAGGGCGTCCGGTACGCGCGGGCGGCCGAATTGGTCGCCTTGCTCGACGTGGACACGTTGCAGTCTGTATGGCAACCGCTCGAGCCCCTCTCGCAACGGGTGGCCAAGCACGCGCTGGTGACGTCCGCCGAAGTGACGCGACGACTGCCGTCCACACTGGTGGTGCGCGTGCTGGAGCGCGAGCCGGTGGCGCTGGTGCAGGTGCGCGGGCGATTGCAGCCCACCGACGGCAGCGGGCACGCCCTGCCGATCGACCCGGCCCGGGTGGCGCTCGACGTCCCGATCGCCAGCAGCGCCGACAGCACGCTCATGCACCTGCTCGACGGTTTACGGCAATCGGAGCCCACTTTGTACGGCCGAGTCACATCGGCGGCACGCGCCGGACAGGCCGAACTGCAATTTGTGCTCGGCGATATCACGATTCGAACCACTCCCGACGTGACCGTGGCCCGCTTCAAGGACATATTACCTGTGGAGACGGATCTCGCGCGGAACGGCCTGCGCGCGGTGGAACTCGATCTGCGTTTCCGTGACCAGGTGATTGCAAGACAGCCATGATTTCCGAACCCGTCGTCGTCGCACTCGATATCGGCACCGCCTACACCACCGCCCTCGTGGCCTCGGTGCATGGCGATCTGCCGCGGGCTCCCCGCCTCAAGGTGCTGGGGCTCGGACACACCCGCACGATGGGTTTGCGCCGCGGTGTCGTATCCGACATCGAGGAAGCCACCCGCTCCATCCGCGCGGCCGTCGAAGAAGCGGTGCGTGTGTCCGGTGTCGCGCCCGACGCGATGTACGTGGGCATTGCCGGTGAACACGTGCGCGCGGTGGGTTCGTCGGGCGTCGTCGCCATCAGCGGCGATGAGATCACGCGCCCCGATGTCGATCGCGTGAATGACGTAGCGCGTGCCATGGCCATCCCGCAGGATCGTGAGTTGCTGCACGCCATCCCGCAGGAGTATCGCGTCGACAAGGCCGACGGCATTCGTGACCCGGTGGGCATGATCGGGACGCGTCTCGAAACCGAGATGTATCTGGTCACCATCGGCAGCTCGCCGGCGATGAACCTGCGCAAGGCCATCGAGCGTGCGGGCTACAAGACGCGGGAGCTCGTGCTCGAATCGCTGGCCAGTGCGCTCTCCGTGCTCACCGACGAGGAGAAGGAGCTCGGCGTGGTGCTGGTGGAGCTTGGTGCCGGCACCACCGATCTCGCGATCTTCCACGAAGGCAAGATTCGACACCTCGGCACGATCGGTTTTGGTGGCAACAACGTCACGAGCGATCTGGTGCAGGGGCTCGGCATCACGCAGAACGACGCCGAGCAGCTCAAGGAAGTGTATGGCTGTGCGTACGAGCCGCTCGTCGATCCGGAGCAGGTGATCGCGATGCCGGCCTCGGGATCGCATGGGGAACGGCATCTCTCCCGTGAACTGATGACGCACATCATTCATCAGCGCATGGACGAGATCTTCGACAAGGTCCAGCGCGAAATCCAGAACGCCGGCTACAACGGCAAGCTGAACGCAGGACTGGTGCTCACCGGCGGTGGGGCTTCGCTCGAAGGCATCAGTGAGCTTGCGGCCGACGTGTTCGGTCTCGGCGTGCGCATCGGCGTGCCAGGCGTCAAGCTCGATGGCTTGTCGGAGTCGGTGTCCGATCCGCGCTTTGCGACGGTCACCGGTCTTGCATTGTACGGTGCACATCGCCTCGCGCAGAGCGGTGGCATCGTCACACGTCGTACCGGCTTGAGCGGCGGCGGTGTCGACAAGTTTGCCAACAAGGTGAAGACCTGGTTCCAGGATTTCTTCTGACCATTTGCTGACGGTGTTGGTGCGTTCCTGACTGGACGCTCACGCTGTTTTGCTGTTCTCACGGGCGCTTTCCGCTGACCATGCGGAAGCGCCCGTGACGCTTGGGTCACGTGGCTCGCTCTCCCACCTGAGGCGCCCGTGTCCCTCTTCCATCGAAAGTCCATCGCCGAGCTCACCGTGGAGGCCGAACGCGGCCTCCTGCGACGATCGCTTGGCCCGCTCGCTCTCACCGCGCTTGGCATCGGGTCGGTGATTGGCACCGGCATCTTCGTGCTGACGGGTACGGCCGCTTCGCAGCATGCCGGACCGGCGCTGGTGTTGTCGATGGTGTTGTCGGCCGTGGCGTGTGCGTTGGCGGGCCTGTGCTACGCCGAATTTGCAGCCATGGTGCCGGTGGCGGGCAGCGCGTACACGTATGCCTATGCCACGGTTGGTGAGATCTTTGCGTGGGTGATCGGCTGGGATCTGGTGCTCGAGTATGCACTGGCCACTGCCACGGTCGCGGTGGGGTGGTCCGGTTACTTCGTGAGTCTCGCGCGTGATGTGGGCCTGCCGTTTCCTGCGGCACTGACCGCGCCGCCCGGCACCATTGTCGCGGACGGCATGGGGGGCAGCGCGGTCGCCTTGTTCAATGCGCCCGCCGCGCTCATCGTGGTGGCCGTAGCGGCGCTGCTCATCCGGGGTGTGCGACAGTCCGCCAGTGTGAACACCTTCCTGGTGTTGCTGAAGTGCACGGTGCTGGTGGTGTTCATCGGCGTCGGAATCGGGTATGTGCAGCGCGCCAACCTCACGCCGTTCATTCCGGCCAACACGGGCGCGTTCGGCGATTTCGGGTGGAGCGGTGTACTGCGCGGCGCGGGCGTGATGTTCTTCGCCTACATCGGCTTCGACTCCGTGTCCACTGCTGCGCAGGAGGCGAAAAATCCGCAGCGCGATATGCCATTGGGCATGCTCGGGTCGCTCGCCATTTGTACGGTGTTGTACATCGGCGTGGCAATCGTGCTCACCGGCATCGTGCCATACTCCAAGCTCAATGTCGCCGATCCACTGGCGGTAGGCATCGATGCGACCGGCGCACGCTGGCTCAGCCCGTTCATCAAGGTCAGTGCGCTGTTCGGACTTTTCAGCACCATGCTGGTGAACATGCTGGGGCAGACACGCATCTTCTACAGCATGAGCCGCGATGCATTGTTGCCATCGTTGTTCGCGCGCGTGCACCCCACGTTTCGCACGCCGCACCTGAGTACCTCGCTCACAGCGTGTGTCGTCGCGCTGGTCGCTGGTCTCACACCGATCAACAAGCTTGGCGAACTGACGAGCATCGGCACGCTGCTGGCCTTCACGCTCGTCTCACTGGGAGTGATCGTGCTGCGTCGCACGGCGCCCGACGTGCCGCGCCCCTTCCGTACGCCGTGGGTGCCCTGGGTGCCACTGGGCGCCGCGGCCACCTGCGTGCTGCAGATGGTGAGCCTGCCGCTGGAAACGTGGGCGCGCCTCATCGCATGGCTGGCGCTCGGATTCGTCGTGTATTTCGGGTACAGCCGTCAGCGGGCGGCTGGCGCACGACGGATGCTGCGCACGCAGCAGGGGCAGGACACCTGAAGGAGTGGGCGAGATTCGGTGGCGAGCCGCTTTGGGCCCACGCCACCGAATCCCATCACCTCAACTCGTTGCGATGCGGTAGCCAGTCTTTCGAACCGTGAGCAACCAGCGTGGCTCCGATGGATCTGCTTCCAGTTTGCGCCGGAGCTCCGCCATGTGTGTGTCCACGGTGCGACTCACCACCGAATCGTCGTAGCCCCACACCTCGCGCAGCAATTCCTCACGGGAGGCGATGGCGCCGTCACGGCGTACAAGCGCCACGAGCAGGTCGTACTCACGGGGGCGCAGCACAACCGGCGCGCCATGCAATGCGACGGAGCGGGTGCTGAAGGCGATGCTGATGTCCCCGAAGCGATACGCACTCTCCTGAGGCGTCGCCGGCGTTTCACGCCCACTGCGACTGCGGCGCAACAGCGCCTGCACGCGGGCGAGAAACTCCATCAGTCCGAAAGGCTTCGTGACATAGTCGTCGGCACCGAACCGGAAGCCGCGGACTTTGTCGGTCTCGTCGCCCATGGCGGTCAGGATGAGAACGGGCGTTTCAACACCCTGCTCGCGAAGCTCCCGCAAGACACGAAATCCATCGATGTCGGGCAGCATGAGGTCGAGCACGATCAGCGCATGCGCGCGAGACTTCGCCAGGCGAAGTCCCTCTCGGCCGGTGGCCGCGACGCTCACCTGATAGCCCTCGAACTCGAGATTGCTGCGTACACCGGCGGCCAGCA
>NZ_DASWXE010000218.1:0-17969 GCF_036405635.1 Gemmatimonas sp.
CGGGTGGTGCGGCACCGCGCCAAGGCCAATAATTGAGCGTGGTGGGCTGACGTCGGGTCTGGCGTCGTCTGCCGACGCGCCGTACCCGGCCGTTCCCGCCGATCGCCCCCGTTCGGCGGGTCCGCATGCAAAACGCTCAGCGTCCATCGCTCGGCGCCCGATGCGGATTTCTCCCACCGAACGCGAACGAAGGTCCCATGGTCTCCTCCCCTGGAATTCGCCCCCGCTCCTTCCGGCTGCTGTTGCCGGCTGCTGCGTCACTGCTGTTGCCGGCGCTGCTCTCGGCACAGGCTCGACGCGGCATGGACGAGTCGGACGTCATGCGCCTCAAGGCTGTCGGTGGCGCCGCCATCTCGCCTGATGGCGCCCGTGTCCTCTACACCGTCACCGGTTGGGAGCATCCCGCCGCGAAGGGTGATACCGCGCTGGGCGATCAGCACGATCGTCGCTCCCATGTGTTCATGGTGCCGGCGGCGGGTGGCGCGTCGCGCCAGCTCACATACGGCGAGCGCGGTGAATCGCAGCCCACGTGGTCGCCCGATGGCAAGACGGTGGCCTTTGTGGCCTCCCGCGGTGCCGGCACCGGCGACAACGCCCCCCGTGCACAGCTGTGGTTGCTGCCGGCCGACGGGGGCGAGGCTCGCCAGCTCTCGTCGCTGCGTGACGGGGTCTCGAGCTATGTGTGGTCACCCGATGGCTCCAAGATCGCCGTGACGTCGCAGGACTCGGTCTCGCGTGATGACGAAGCCAAGCGTCGTCGCCGCGATGACGCGCAGGTGTACGAAGGCCCGTCGCGCATGAGCCACATCTGGGTGGTCGACGTTGCCACCGGTGCGGCCACGCGCATCACCACGGGCAACTTCACGGTGAACGGTGCGCCGAGCTGGTCGGCCGACGGTGCGCGCCTGGCCTTCCTGGCTGGTCCCACCACGCTCATCCGCGATGAACGGCACGATGCGTATGTGGTGGATGTCGCCAGCAAGCAGATCGATCGCCTCACCAACAACGGTGAAGCGGAAACGGCGCCGGCGTTCTCGCCCGATGGCAAGTTTGTGGCGTTCACGGTGGTCCCGCACGAATTCGCCGCACACAAGGACGGCATTCCGCCGCGCACGCTGCGCAATGGTCGTCTGACCACGTTCGACTTTGCGACGCGGACGCTCACCAATCATGCACGCCCCGACTTCGATGTGAGCGCGGGCGCGGTGCGCTTCTCGCCGGATGGCAAGGAAATCTGGTTCACGGCGAGTGATCGTGTGTACCAGTCGCTGTACTCGTACGACCTGGCCAGCAAGCAGTACACCAAGCGCACCAAGGATCAGCTGGTGGCGGGCCTCTCGCACAACCGCGATGCCAGCCGCTTTGCATTCGTGCTCAACACGGCGGATTGGCCGGCCGAGGTGTATGTCCAGGACGGCTTGTCGGGCACACCGAAGCGCATCACGAACACCAATCCGTGGATCGCTGAACGTTCGCTCGGTGCGTCGCGCGTGATGACGTGGAAGAGCAAGGACGGCCGCGAAGTCGAAGGCGTGCTCCTCCTGCCGGTGGGCTACCAGGAAGGCGCGAAGGTGCCGCTCGTGGTGTCGGCGCACGGCGGCCCGACGGGTGTGCACACCAACGGCTTCAAGCTCGGCACCGATCCGGGCCAGACCTGGGCGGCGCGCGGCTGGGCAGTGTTGTATCCGAACCCGCGTGGCTCCACCGGCTACGGCGAATGGTGGATGCGCGCCAACACCGGTGACTGGGGCGGTGGTGACTACCGCGACATCATGACCGGTGTGGATGAACTCATCAAGCGCGGCATTGCCGACTCCACGCGCATGGCGTTCGAAGGCTGGAGCTACGGCGGCTACATGACGAGCTGGGTGGTGTCGCAGACGGGCCGCTTCAAGGCGGCCATGATGGGCGCCGGTCTGCCGTCGCTGCTGTCGATGGCCGGCACGACCGACATCCCGGGCTACATCAACACGTTCTTCGGCCAGCCGCAGTACGATGGCTCGATCGTGAACCCGAGCATCCGCAAGTTCCTCGAGCGCTCGGGCATCTCGTACAGCGATCGCATCACCACGCCGCTGCTCATCCTGCACGGCAGCAATGACGAGCGTGTACCGATCGGCCAGCCGATGGAGTTCTATCGCGCACTCAAGGATCGCGGCAAGACCACGGAACTGGTGTTCTATCCGCGTGAAGGCCACGGTTTCACGGAGTACTACCACCAGCTCGACCGCATGAAGCGTGAGTACGAGTGGATGGCGAAGTACACGCTGGGCACGCCGCAGAAGACGGCGATGTAACGAAGGGCGGTTGCGGGTTGGGGGTTGCGGGAGGCGGGGAAGTGGACGGTGTGGGCGGCGAGCCTGCACGAGCCACTTCCCCGTTGCGCGTTTGGGCTGATTGCTCACGCTCTGCCGATGGCGCGCAGGACGTCCGGATCTTCCTGCAGCACCCGCCGGTATGCCCCGGACGTGGTCATTGCATTCATCACCGGCACGAGCACCCGGTCGCGGATGCCACGCGCCACGGGGCCTGTCCATTCGCCCAGTTGACCCAAAGCGGCTGCTGTGCGCGCCACCGCGTGCACTCGCGGCTTGCGACGGCGGGCATAGGCCTCGAGGCCGTCGGTCAGCGTGTTCGCGCGACGCAGTTCGTCCAGCAACACGGCGGCGTCCACCAGGGCACTGTTGGCGCCCTGTCCGAGATTGGGTGCCATGGCGTGCGCGGCATCGCCGAGCAGGACCAGCTTGTCGTGCCACCACCGGCGGCATAGTACACGCAATACTTCGTGGACGAGCAACGACTCCCAGCGATGAACGGCGTTCAGCAATGACGCCGCGGCGGGATACGCATCCAGCCAGGCGCGCTTGAGAGTGTCGAGGTCACAGGCGCGGATGGCGTTGCGCAGCAGCGGCGTGCTGCAGGACGCGTACACATAGGTGCCATCGTCCACCTCGAACGAACCGAAGATGCCGGCGGACGTCCACGCTTCCACTTGCTGGCCCAGACCCGGCGGGAGCAGCGTGCGCCAATAGTGCACACCGGTGTGCTCCACGGTGGCGCCAAAATCGCCACTCTCCCGCACTCGTGAGTGTACGCCGTCCGCACCGATCACGAGATCGGCGGTGAGATGTTCCACAGATCCGGTCGCGTCGTGTCGAACGGTGGCCACTCCGTGCGAGGTCGCCGACAGGAACGACGTGCCGAATCGCGTCTCGATGCGTGGCTCGGCGGCGACGGAGTCGAGCAAGAGATTCTGGAGAGTGGACCGGCGTATCATCCGGGCGCTGGTATCGGCCGGCGGTGTGAGCAGCACCTGACCGGAGGGGCGCACCACACGAATGCCGTCGACAGGCCGCGCGACGCGCAGGGCCGGTCCCAATCCCACCGATTCGAGCACGGCCATGCCATTGGCGGCCAGGGCAATGCCGGCGCCCACGGCGCGTTGATGAGCTTCCCGCTCGATGAGCGTGACGTGCGCACCGGCGCGCGCGAACAACAAGGCTGCCGCGCAGCCACCGGTGGCGCCACCAATGACAATGATTCGAAGCGATTGCAGGAGCATGGCAAGAAGACAGAGAAGGCAGATAAGGATCAGAGACCGGGATCTCGGGAAGGGCACCCCGCGGCAGCCGCCAGCCCGAAAGCGCGGCGCCCTCAGGGCACAGCGCATAGTCACCGTGTCTCGATGCGCGATCTGTGGCCGAGGCGGCCAACCTTGTGACTGCGCGTGCCATCCTCGACTTTTGGGCATGGCCGATCCGCTGCTCGAGCAGACCATTCTGGCCGCCATTCCGGGCGGCGTGCTGAGGGTCGCTGTATCGCTGGGCTGGGATCGCGAGCAACTGGCGCGTGATGCGGGCATCGATCTCGCGCGCCTCGCCGATCCTGATGCGCGGGTGCCCGTGGCCGACGATCTGGCCCTCTGGAACGTGTTGTCGCGCCGGCCCATGGGACTCGACATCGGTGAGCGCTTCACGCTCGCAGAAACCGGCGTGGTGGGATTCGCGATGTTGCACGGCCACACGGTGCGCGAAGCGCTCGCCTGGATGCAGCGCTATCGCGCATTGCTGCACCCTGCGCTGGTACCGACCATCGAAGAGCGCAGCACCCCCGCCGGCGAGCTGCTGATTTTCTCCAAGCCCGTGCCGCCGCCATTTCAGCACCTGCGCGAACCGGTGTACGCGCAGGCGGCGTCCATCGTGGCATCGTTGCGCGGGCTCACCGGCCGTCCGCAGCTCCGCGCGCGCTACGTCGCCTTTCCGATGACACGACCGGGCGATGCCGAACGACAGGAGCAGTGGTTCGGCTGCCCGGTTTCGTGGGGCGGGCCACTGATGGAGCTCGCGTTCGATGCGTCGATACTCGAACTCGCACTGCCGTTGGCCAACCCGAACCTCTCCAGCTACCTCGCGCGGCGGGCCGACGAACTGCACGCCGCGTTGCCCAGCGAAAGCACCGACGCGGATCGGGTGCGGCGGGAAGTCGCGGCGTTGCTCGCGTTTGGCGAGCCCACGATTGCCGATGTCGCCAAGCGACTCTCCATGTCCGTGCGCACCTTGCATCGACGGTTGCAGGACGAGTCCACCAGCTTCTCTGCGATTGTGGAAGCACTGCGCCGAGAGCGTGCGGAGATGCTGCTCGCTGACGCCACGACGAGTGCCTCGCAGGTGGCCATGCTCCTGGGCTATGCCGAACCGGCCACATTCTTCCGCGCGTTTCGGCGATGGACGGGGATGACGCCGTCCACATGGCGGCAACGGGCCACGCAGGTCGGGACGCGCTCCTGATCCCGGCGACACGCGTGCAAATGATCATGCCCGCGCACTTCCGATGACACACCATGCATGGAGCCGCACTATCGTCGCTCCATGCTGGCCGCCGCCCCCTCCGCCGCCGTACTCGGTATCGGTGCCCTCGACATTCTGGTCGAGGTGCATGTAGCCAATGGGCTACCTCAGTGGACGCTCGTCGGGTTGGCCGCGACGGCCGTGAAGGAAAGCCGCGACCGCGTGCACGCGGCGCTGGTGAACAGTGGATTCAATGCGCCGAACCGACGGGTAACTGTCTCGCTCACGCCCGGTGACGTGATTAAACAGGGGACTTCTTTCGATCTCCCCATCGCCCTCGCCGTGCTCGCCGCCAGTGGCCAGCTTCCCCCCGATTCGCTGGCCACCACCTGCGCACTCGGCGAACTCGGTCTCGATGGACAACTCCGGCCGGTGCGTGGGGTGCTCGCCGTGGCGCGGCATGTGGCCGCGACCAGTGACGCCCTGCTCATCGTGCCGCCCGACAACCTGCAGGAAGCCCTGCGCGTCCCCAACGCACGCGCCATGGCTCCACGCACACTCGCGGAACTGGTGTCCGCGCTGCGCGACGGCACCGCCCGCAGCGACACCCGCCACCGAACCCCACGCGCCCCACACGACGATATCCCCGACCTCGGCGATGTCGTTGGGCAGGAGCTCGCTGTTCGCGCGGTGGAGATCGCGGCCGCAGGCGCACACAACATCTTCCTGCAAGGACCACCGGGCGCCGGAAAAACCATGCTCGCCCGCAGGCTCCCCGGGATTCTCCCACCCCTCGACGAACAGGAAGCCCTCGAGGTGCTGGCCATTCACTCCGTCGCCGGACTGCTCGGCACCGACCAGCATCATCTCACCGATCTCGCACGACCGTTTCGCGCACCACACCACTCCGTCAGCACCGCCGGACTCATTGGCGGCGGAGGGTGGCCCAGGCCTGGTGAGGTCAGCCTCGCCCATCACGGTGTGCTGTTTCTCGACGAACTCTCCCTGTTTCCTCGCCACACCCTCGAAGCGCTGCGACAGCCACTCGAAGATGGAGCGGTGGTGGTCGCACGCGCGGCCCGTGCACTCCGCTTCCCGTCGCGCTTCTCGCTCATTGCCGCCAGTAACCCGTGCCCATGCGGCTATGCCGGGTCTCCGGACCGCGCGTGCCGCTGCTCGGTGGCCGAACTCGAGCGGCACCGCGCACGATTGTCAGGGCCACTGGCTGATCGCATCGATCTGCATGTGCACGTCCAGCGCGTGCCACCCGACGCGCTCGCACAGCATGCAGCCGCCGAACGGTCGGCTGCGGTGCGATCGCGCGTCGTGGCGGCGCGGGAGCGCCAGCGTCAGCGCTATGCACACGTCACAACGGCGAACGGCACCACTCACGTGCTTACCAACGCCAGCGCACCCGTTCGGCTGATCGCCCCAGCCTCCCGACTCGAGCCCGAGGCACGGGCCCTTCTCGTGCGCGCCGCCGACCGCCTGACGTTGTCGGCCCGCGCCTATCATCGTGTGCTGCGTGTGGCCCGTACCATTGCCGATCTCGATGACCTCGACGTCGTCACCAGCCAGCACATCGGCGAAGCCCTGCGCTTCCGCCCCGTGGGGGAGGATCAGACCGTGGCGGCGTGAACTTCCGGGCAATGCAGCCGTCAACCCTGCCGCCGGTGGTCTGCGTGTCATAGCTTCACGCTCGACCTCAACCCCTCCGACGTGGGCTGTCTCACTCGAATCGGCTGTGCGGTGATCCTCGTGGCCGGGGGCGCCGTCGGATACTGGCTCTACGGCGATCGACTGCCGTCGGTACTGTCGCGTGCCGCATCCGGTGCCGCCAATCGCGTCACCGACGTCGCCCAGCGCGCCAGCGAACGCTACGACAGCAACGACGGCCCTCGCATATCGGCAGAAGAAGAACAGCGCCGACAGGCCATTCGCGACGCTCGCGATCGCCAGGTTGGATGGGTGGGCATCGGCGCGGCACCCACCGCGGGCAGCGGCCCGACGTCGGCCACCAGTCGCGTCGCGGCGCTCAACCGCACATTGGCTCCGCTGCGCAGCAAGACCGGACCCGCGTATGTGTCGCTTTCCGCGTCGCAGGTCGTCGGCGTGCTGACACCGCTGGTGCAGCAACTGCCGCCGTCCGCCAAGTCGGTGCAACTCGCCCTCGAAGGTGATCAGCTGCTCGTGCGCGCCGTGGTTTCACTGCGGGACTTCGCCGGATCCGGTACCATCGGCACCGTCCTGGGCGGGGCCCTCGACGGAACCGACACACTCTATGTGGCCGGCCCCATCGAACCTGTTCAGCCCGGCCTTGCGCAGTTCCGTCTCCGGGAACTCCGACTCAAGGGCATTGATGTGCCCAGCCGGCTGATTCCGCCCCTGGTGCGCAAGCTGCGCCAGCAGGGCGAGCGACGTGTGCGTGAGCAGCTCGCTGCGCAGGCCCGCAGTGAACGCGGGGCCACGTCCGCGGGTAAGACCGTGGATCCCGATCGCTTGATCGATCTGTCGGCCCTCGCCGACGACGGTCTGCCGATCCCGCTCCCGGCGTCCGTCAGCGACGTACGCGTCGTGAACGGCAAGCTGACGCTGTATCGCGCGACACCGGCAACCGGCGTCGCGCCCACACCACGGACACCATGACCCGACGCATCCTCGTCATCGACGACGAACCCGGCATCCGGCAGGCCCTGGGCCAGCTCCTCGAATACGAGGGGTTCGACGTCAAGACGGCGAGTGGTGGTGCCGAAGGCATCACGCTGTACGACAGCTTCCGGCCGCAACTGGTGTTCCTCGACGTCAAGATGGCGGGGCTCGACGGCCTCGAGGTGCTCAAGCGGCTGCGCCAGGCCGATCCCAATGCCACCGTCGTCATGATCAGTGGCCACGCCACCATCCAGACGGCGGTGGAAGCCACGCAGCTCGGTGCGTATGACATTCTCGAAAAGCCGCTCGACACCGACCGTGTGCTCGTGCTGCTGCGCAACGCGTTCGAGAATCGTCAGCTCAGTGAAGAAAACGATCGACTGCGCGAGACCATCGAGTCGCGCTACGAGATCGTGGGACGCTCGTTTGGTATCCGGTCGTTGCTCGAGCGCATTGAGCGCGTGGCCGGCACGCCCGCGCGCGTGCTCATCACCGGCGAGAACGGCACCGGCAAGGAGCTTGTGGCACGCGCCATTCATCGTGGCTCACAGCGCGCCCGCAAGACCTTTGTCGAGGTGAACTGCGCTGCCATTCCGAGTGAGCTGATCGAGAGCGAGCTGTTCGGCCACATGAAGGGTTCCTTCACCGGCGCCATCAGCGATCGGGCCGGCAAGTTCGAACAGGCCCACGGCGGCACGCTCTTCCTCGATGAAATCGGCGACATGTCGCAGAGCGCGCAGGCCAAGGTGCTGCGCGTGTTGCAGGACGGCGTGGTGACGCGCATTGGTGGCAGCAAGCCAGTGCAGGTCGATGTGCGCGTGCTCGCCGCCACCAACAAGAATCTCGAAGATGAGATCGCGGCCGGCCGGTTCCGTGAGGATCTCTACTATCGGCTGAACGTCGTGCCCATCACCGTGCCCGCACTCCGCGAGCGACGTGAAGACATCTCGCTGCTCGTGCGGCACTTCCTGCAGCAGTTCGCGGCGCGCGACGGATTGCCGGCACGATCCATCAGCGACGAAGCGCTGCAGCGGCTGTCTGAGCTTGATTGGCCGGGCAATGTGCGCGAACTGCGCAACACCATGGAGCGGCTCGTGATCCTCGCGAGCGCCGCCTCCATCTCGGCCAGCGATGTCGATCGCCTGGTCGGACGCCGGACCTCCGAGCCGTCGGGGTTGGGCAACTTGCTCGACTGCAACACCTTCGAGGAGTTCAAGCAGGCCGCCGAGCGGGCGTTTCTGCTGGCGAAGCTGCGGGCGTTCGACTGGAACGTGTCCGAGACGGCCCGCGCGCTCGACATGCCGAGGTCGAATCTCTACAAGAAGATCGAGCGTTATGCTTTGACGAGGGAAAGCCTCCCGGGCTGACCGATCCTCCACGCCGCACGATATGTCCAACAAGAACTGGGACGCTGAACTCGCCAAGATCGACAAGCAGCTCGCATCCATCTCGGATGAACAGCTGCTCGCCACCAACGCGCCTCCTGCCGCGGGCTCACAGCCAGCGGCGGGTCGTGCGGCGCCCGCGCGAGCGTTGCCCGCTGGTGCCGCGCCCGCTCCGGCTGCGACGGTCTCGAACGGCCGGAGCTGGCTGGCGTGGGTCAAGGTGCTCGTCGCCGTCGCGGCGGCCGCCGGCATGATGTTCTGGCCGTGGCCAGCCCGTTGCGGCGGCCCGCTCATCGGCTTCACCGCGGCCACCGGCGTGGTGGCCCTGCTTGGCGTCTGGAGCGCGATCGGCACGTGGCGGCATCGCCTGGGCCTCGCTCATGTCGCGTCGCTGCTGGTGACCGTCTGGGGCATCGGGCTCGGTGCACGCGAAGTGCTGCCGCGCGTGGGGTACGCCATTCCCACCGAAGTGCGTGCCGCTACGTGGTCGTGCGAAGGGCTGCCGCTGTTCGCACCACCGGCGGATGCACCCGCCACTACCCCTGCCGACGCGGCGCCAACGACCGCGCCCGTCCCTACGGGCACTCCGTAAGCCGTCGGTAAGCCCTCGTTCGGCGCTGGGGCGATTTCCGTCTGCGACAGTGTTCCAGGTCACGAGACACGCGTGACCCACATCGCGCCTCCCGCGCCCCGGCAGGTCACCTCGGAACCCGTCCCTCGCGACGGGCCACTATCTTTCCCGCATGACGACCTTCCGCAATTTCATCGGTGGCCAGTGGGTCGCGCCTTCCACCGGCGCCTATTTCGAGAATCGCAATCCGGCCAATCAGGATGACCTGATCGGTCAGTTCCCGGCCAGCGGTGTGGCCGATGTCGAAGCGGCCGTGGCCAGCGCCGTGCGTGGCTTCGAGAAGTGGAAGCGTACGCCGGCTCCCGCACGCGGTGATGTATTGCGTCGTGTCGGTGACCTGCTCGCGTCGCGCAAGGACGAACTGGCCGACATCATGACGCGCGAAATGGGCAAGCCGCTCGCCGAGACGCGTGGTGATGTGCAGGAAGGCATCGACACGGCCTATTACGCCGCGACTGAAGGCCGTCGCTTGTTCGGGCACACGGTGCCCAGCGAACTCGCGAACAAGTGGGCGATGAGCATGCGCCGCCCGATCGGTGTGTGCGGTCTGATCACGCCGTTCAACTTCCCGTTGGCCATTCCCACATGGAAGGCGTTCCCGGCGCTGCTCTGTGGCAACTCGGTGATCCTCAAGCCGGCCGAAGACGTGCCGCACACGGCCACCGTGTTGGTGGAGATCCTGCTCGAGGCTGGTCTGCCGCCCGAAGTGATCCAGCTCGTGCACGGCATGGGCGAAGTGATCGGCAAGGCCATTGTCGAACACCCACAGGTGCCGGTCATCTCGTTCACGGGCAGCACCGAAACCGGTCGGTTTGTCGGTGAGACCTGCGGCCGCATGCACAAGCGACTCTCGCTCGAGATGGGCGGCAAGAACGCGCAGATCGTGCTCGACGACGCCGATCTCGATCTCGCACTCGATGGTGTGTTGTGGGGCGCGTTCGGCACCACGGGTCAGCGCTGCACAGCGACGAGCCGTCTTGTTGTGCAGGCCGGCGTGCACGATGCGCTGGTGAGCAAGCTGGCCGAGCGCGCGAAGGCGCTGCGTCTGGGAGACGGACGCGTGGCGGGTACCGATGTGGGGCCGCTGGTGAGCGAGGCCGCGCGCGAGAAGGTCGAGCGGTATATCGGCATCGGGAAGGAGCAGGGCGCCACGCTGGTGTGCGGCGGTGAACGCGCCACGGGTGGAGCACTCGACAAGGGCTTCTTCTTCCAGCCGACGATCTTCACCGGCGTGAAGGCCGGTTCGCGTCTCGATCAGGAAGAGATCTTCGGCCCCGTGCTGTCGGTCATTCGTGTCGAGTCGGTGGAGGAAGCCTTCGCCGTGAACAATGGTGTGCGCTACGGCCTCTCCAGTTCGGTCTACACGGCCAACGTCAACGTGGCCTTCCGCGCCCTCCAGGAACTCGACAACGGCATCACCTACATCAACGCCCCGACCATTGGCGCCGAGGCGCACATGCCGTTCGGCGGCGTGAAGGAAACGGGCAACGGCCATCGTGAAGGTGGCTGGGAAGTCTACGAATTCTATTCGGAGACCAAGGTCGGCTACGTCGATTACTCGGGCGCGTTGCAGCGCGCGCAAATCGACAATTACTAGAAGTGACGCCGGTGGATGTCGGACGGCGGGCGGATGCGCTCCGTGCCGCCAACAGATCGCGGGGCGGGGCGGGGTGGTTCGCCCGCATGTTTCGGCGGCGCAGCACGAACGCGCCGCCGACACGCCCGTCCTGGCGGGACAGCGATCGCAGCCGTGGAGGTGTGTGGCGTTTGCTCATCGTGGCGGCCGTGCTGGCCGTGGCGTTGCGCACGTTTGTGGTGGAAGCGTACCGCATCCCCAGCCGCAGCATGGAGCGCACGCTGCTCCCCGGTGACTTCCTGCTCGTGAACAAGCTCGCCTACGGCGCCGAAGTGCCAGTGTTGCACCGCCGCCTGCCCGCGATGCGCGCGCCGCAACGCAATGAGCTGGTCGTGTTCGACTGGCCGGTCGATCCGGGTGTGGCATTTGTGAAGCGACTCGTTGGCATGCCCGGCGATACCGTCGCCATGACGGCGGGGGTGCTGCTGCGCAACGGTGCACCGCAGACCGAGCGCTGGGCGCTGCACGGTGAGGCCGGCGGCGCACAGGAGCTGCGTGAGGAAACCGTGCGACGCGACTGGGGCCCGCTTGTGGTGCCGCCGCGACACTACTTCGTGCTCGGCGACAACCGCGACAATTCACTCGACAGTCGCGCCTGGGGATTTGTGCCGGATACCCTGCTGCGCGGTGCGCCGTTGTTCGTGTATTTCAGCTTCGAGCCCGACTCCACCGTGCGTGTACCGTGGCTGACCCGGATTCGCTGGCGACGGCTGGGCACGACCACGCAGTAGGTGTCCGCTGCGCGCGGTCCGGAAAATTCCGCGCATTTTTTGGGGTGACTCGTTGACGAACGTTCCCGGCTAGTTCACCCTTAACCATGTCATGACGCCGGCGTGTCGGTCGGTGCGGGTCGACACCGGATTCCCTGCTGTATCTGCAACGCCCTTGCAGGTGCAGCCCTTCAGGACCACCGCGAATCCTTCCACGCGGTGCTCGCACGATCTTCCAGCGCTTCGAGCCGGTTCGCCATGGCGGTTACTCCCCCGAAGAAGAAGGCGTCGTACGATGAAGGGTCTCTCGATCAGTACCTGCGCGACATCAGCGCCTATCCGCTGATCTCGAGAGAAGAAGAAGCAGAACTGGCACGGCGCATTCGACAGGGGGATCAGGACGCACTCGACAAACTCGTGCGCTCCAACCTGCGCTTCGTCGTTTCGGTCGCGAAGAAATATCAGAATCAGGGCGTGTCGCTGTCCGACCTGATCAACGAGGGCAACCTCGGCCTCATTCGCGCCGCACACAAGTTCGACGAGACGAAGGGCATCAAGTTCATCTCGTACGCCGTGTGGTGGATTCGCCAGGCGATCTTGCAGGCCCTCGCCGAGCAGTCGCGCATCGTCCGGGTGCCGCTCAATCGCGCCGGCACACTGCACCGCATCGGCAAGCGCGCGAACGCGCTGCTGCAGGAGCTTGGCCGCGAGGCCACCCACGCAGAGATCGCCGAGGGGATGGACATCACGGAGGAGGAAGTGGCCAAGACCATGTCCATCTCCCAGGTGCACCTCTCGCTCGACGCGCCGCTCACCCCGGGCGAAGACAACCGGCTGCTCGACTACCTGCCGGACACGATGCACCCCACGCCCGAAGACCAGACTTTCGACAAGGCGCTCACCGAGGCCATCGAAGATTCGCTGGGCGGCCTCAAGGAGCGTGAGGCGAAGATTCTCCGGCTCTACTTCGGCATCGACGGGGCAGACCCGATGACGCTGGAGGAAATCGGGTCGCAGCTCGGCATCACCCGCGAGCGGGTGCGACAGATCAAGGAGAAGGCGCTGTCGCGACTGCGCCATGTCTCCCGTTCCAAGTCCCTCGAAAGCTTTCTCGGATAACAGGCTGTCATGGCATCGACGTATTCGTTTGACGTCACCACCGAGTGTGACCTGCAGGAAGTCGACAACGCCGTCAATCAGGCGCAGAAGGAAGTGGCGCAGCGATTCGATTTCAAGGGCACGGAAGTCCTGATCGATTTCAAGCGCGCCGAGAACATCATCAGGCTGGAAGCTGAAGGCGAGATGCGCGCCGAGGCGTTGCTCGATGTGCTGCGCGGCAAGCTGGTGAAGCGCGGGGTGCCGGTGAAGAATCTCGACATCACCGAGCTCAAGCCCGGCGGCGGTGAAGTGATGCGCCGCGACATCAAGCTCAAGATGGCGCTCGACAGCGACACCGCGAAGAAGGTGAGCGCCTCCGTGAAGGACGCGAAGCTCAAGAAGGTCACGGCCAGCATTCAGGGCGAGCAGGTGCGTGTGTCGAGCCCTGACAAGGACGCGTTGCAGGAAGCCATCGCCCTCCTGCGCAAGGGTGACTTCGGCGTCGAGTTGCAGTTCGGCAATTTCCGCTGAGTCGTCGGTGACGCGCGATCACGCGTCCGACGTACGCGCGCTGCGGCAACAATCGAACGACGCCATCGCAGTGCGTGATGCGGACCGTGTGGTGTCGTTCATGGACGATGCCGTCGAAGTGTCTGTGGCCGGTGGCCCCGTGCTGCGGGGCGCCGCAGCGAATCGCGACGCGTTTGCACAGCAGATGGCCGAACGCGGGTTCGGGGGATATGTCCGCACGCCGGCGCAGGTGACGACCCATGACAACCCGCTGCGCGTGGAAGAGCAGGGAGAGTGGGTCGGGCGTTGGCGTGTAAACGCCCGTCAGCACGAGCAGCGTGGAACCTACTCGGCCGAGTGGCGCATCACGCCCGCCGGGTGGCGCATCGTACGCGAAATCTACCGACAGCAGCTCGGCTAGGGTCGCTCCGCGTCAGAACCCGCCCAGGCGCAGTGAGAGCAAGGCGGACAAGCCCTGATTGTAGTTCGGGCCGGACAACGCGACGTAGCGCACGGTGAAGCGCGGCCCGATTCCGGAGACCGCACCGACTGATGCGGTTGCGCCCCCTCCCATGCGATCACCAGCAATGGTCGAGCGCGACAGTGTCGGCCCGAGCAACACGCCCCAGCGGTTGGGAAGTCGGTGGACCAGCCAGAGTGCCGACAGATCCGTATTCGCACCCGACCCTGGGCACCAATCGGCACAGGCGCCGAGATGGAATCCCACCGTGGCGCTGAAGTCCAGGAATAGCCGTGGTGCCGCACGCATCTCCACGCCGCCACCCAGCAGGTAGATGCGCGCGGATGCGGGGCCGCGCACTGCTGACAGCTGCAACGCGGGAAACCGCCCCAGGCCGACGTGCGCGATGAGCGCGAAGGGGTCACGGCGCATCTCCGCGCGATCGTCCTCACGCGCGTCGTTGGTCGGGCGCTGTGCTGCGAGCCGTGCTGCGCTGCACAGCAGAGTGAGGCACGCAACGGCGATTGCCCGATGTATCACCTCGTGGCGAAATCGAATCATGGGCGGATGTCCTGCATGGTCACCGCGAACGTGTCGTCGTCCCGTTTCAGGATCGACCAAATGCGATCACCCTGAAGTACACGGATATTTTGGTCGAGCGGCGTCGTGAATGTGCCCCGTAGCTTGCCTGCCGAGTCAAACCAACGATACGCCGCAGTGTTGGTAGTGTAGCTGTTCTGGCGAATCAGGATGGATCCATCATTGGCGACCACTATGTCCGAAGCCTGCGGTCGACTATCGGGGATGTAAGTCGCTTTTCGGTAGTCCGCCTCGGTGAACTGCATTTGCAGACGTCCGGTGTACTCACGCTGCGACCGCAGCTGCTCTTTGAGCCATGCGTCGAATTCGGTCTTCGGAAGTGGAGCACTGGCGGACAGTGTCGTGGAATGCCGTACGCTGCGCCTGCCCGAAGAGAACTCCCAGAGTTCAAGACGTGCGGGCACTATCGCATTGAGCGGCCCTCGTCGCGCGCGCGCATGCGTCGCTTGCTCCACACGAGCGAGGAACCGGCCGTTTCCGCTGACTTGCATGATCGTGCCGTCATTGAATGGCTGGCGACCCTGCAGATGCACATCGTTCTTCGAGATCCACAAAGTCGCGTTGGTGCGGTCTTCGATGAACAGCGTGTCTCGCAACCGCACGGCCTGCCGATCAGTGAAGATCACGGGCTGCATCTTCACAGCGTCGCTCCAGCGCGATGCTGGTCCGATCGGTTGCATCGCCGCCAATGCTCCACCACCCGCCAGCCACGCGCGCGTTCCGACGACCTGAAAGTCCCCCAGGCGGCCAAACGAGAAGCTGCTGGACTTGGGCGCGGAAGTCCCTCGCGCCGCTATGGCGGTCACCCGGAAGGTGCCGTGGTCCTGTATCCAAAGCGTATCCGCCAGCCAACCGACAAAGAGAGGACCGATGTATTCGTTGGGGCCGCGCCCCTTTCGCCCAATTCGCCGCCAGTCTTGCTTGGCTGGATCGTAGACCCCCACCCAGCCTTCGGTCGCGCCCAGGGCGAGCGCGCCTGACTCGTGTACGGCCAATCGGGTGTTTTGCAGGAGCGTCAGCCCGCTCTCGTCTTCATCGGTGAGCAGCACCTTCGCCGCGGAGAGTTTCAGCGACTGGGCCGGCACCGATACCGCCGGCAACACACACAGACCAGCAACAGCGGCCCAGCGGCGCGCTCGGGACATAGACATTGGCTCAACGGGTGAGGGGGAGTCGCATTCAGGCCAATCTCCGCCGGATACTCCCGACCTGTGCCCCCGGTTCCCGGTTTGGCTATCTTTCCCGGATGCTCAAGTTTGGTCTGGTCACCCTCGGGTGCGACAAAAATACGGTGGACTCCGAGCGGTACCTTGCCGACCTCGTTGCGCATGGCGCCGAGGCGGTGCAGGACCTGCGCTTGGCAGACGTCGTGGTGGTCAACACCTGCGGCTTCATCGATGCCGCCAAAGCCGAGTCCATCGAAGCGATCGTGGAGGCGGCGCGCCTGAAGGAAGAGGGCAGCTGCAAGGCCGTCTTCGCCATCGGTTGCATGGTGGAGCGCCACAAGGACGAGCTGCTCGAGGCACTGCCGGAAGTGGATGTATTCCTCGGCAACTCCGAGACCGACCGGCTGGTGCCCGAGCTGGTGGAACGTGGCTTGATCGGCGGCTCGCTGGTGGAGCATCCGGGGGTGCGCCTGTTTTCGGGCGACGCGGCGCACGTGCGTTACCTCAAGATCTCCGAAGGCTGCGACCACGGCTGCGCGTTCTGCGCCATTCCGCTCATGCGCGGCAAGCACCGCTCATTTGGCGTGGACGATCTCGTGCGCGAAGCCCAGTTGCTGGAAGTGCAGGGCGCGCGTGAGCTCAACCTCGTGGCGCAGGACCTGGCGCACTACGGCCGCGATCGGCGCGATGGACATGGTTTGCCGGAACTGCTCGAAGCGCTGGTGCGCGAAACCAGCATCCCGTGGATCCGCAACATGTACCTCTACAGCACCGGCATCACGCCGCGTCTGCTGGAGGTCATCGCGGCCAACCCGCGTATCGTGCGCTACCTCGACACGCCCATGCAGCACGGCAGCGATGCCGTGCTCGCGCGTATGCGCCGCCCCGAGCGTCAGAAGACCATTCGCGAGCGTCTGGCCCGCTATCGTGAGATCGTGCCCGATCTGGCGGTGCGCACCAGTGTGATCGTGGGCTTCCCGGGTGAAACGGAAGACGACTTCACCATCCTCTGCGATTTCCTCGAGGAAATGCAGTTCGATCGGGTGGGCGTGTTCACCTACTCACCGCAGGAAGGCACGCGCGCCCACGCCATGGATGACGACGTGGCCGACTCCATCAAGCAGGAGCGCAAGGAGCGCATCGAGGAGCTGCAGCGCGCCATTACCGCGGAACGCTACGAGCGCTTCCTCGGCCGTGAGGCACGCGTGCTCATCGAGCGGCGCGGCGACTATCCCGATGTGTGGATGGCGCGTGCGCCGTGGCAGGCGGATGACATCGACGGGCTGGTGCACGTGGATGTTCCTGAACACATGCGGCAGGCACTCGTCTCGCCCGGCGCGTTCGTCGACGTGACGATCGACCACGTCGTGGACGACTACGATTTTGCGGCCACGTTGCGGCAGGTGGTGGATGCACCGGTTGTCGCGGCTTCCATCAAACCTTCGCGGCAGCTCCCGCTGGTGGGACTGGGTGTGAGCTCTGCGGGCAGCTTCGGACGCTGAACATGACTGAGAAGGGCCCTCATTCCCGCCACACCACTGCGCGCTCCGCCGAAATCATGGCGCGGGCGCGCACGCGTTTTCCCGGTGGCGTGAACTCGCCCGTGCGTGCCTTCCGGGGCGTGGGTGGCGAACCGTTTGTGGCCGCGCGTGGCAAGGGCGCGCGCATCTGGGACGTCGACGGCAACGAGTATTTCGACTACGTGCTGTCGTGGGGGCCGCTGGTGCTGGGCCATGCGCCGGATGTGGTGCTCAATGCCGTCGCGCTGGCGATGCAGGAGGGCACGAGTTTTGGCATGCCCACCGCACGCGAAGTCGAACTGGCCGATGCTATCGCCGATCGCATGCCGCATCTCGAAATGGTGCGCTTCACGTCGAGCGGCACCGAAGCCACGATGAGCATTGCACGGCTGGCCCGGGCCGTCACAAAGCGCGATCACATCCTCAAGTTCGACGGGTGTTATCACGGGCACGGCGACAGTTTTCTGGTGCGGGCCGGCAGCGGCGTTGCCACGCTCGGATTGCCCGACTCCCCGGGCGTACCGGATGCGCTGGCCAAGCTCACGCTGACCTGCGCCTTCAACGACCTCGAGGCCGTCGAGCGCATCGCGCGTTCGGTACCCCTGGCGGCCATCATGCTGGAGCCCATCGTGGGCAACAGCGGGTTCATCGAGCCCGCCCCTGGATTCATCCAGGGATTGCGCCGGATCGCTGACGAAACGGGGGCCTTGCTCGTCTTCGATGAAGTCATGACCGGCTTCCGTATCGCCTTCGGGGGCGCCACCGAGTACTTCGGTGTGACGCCCGATCTCACCGCACTGGGGAAAGTGATCGGTGG
>NZ_DASWXE010000219.1:0-14698 GCF_036405635.1 Gemmatimonas sp.
AGTGGAGCCATGAACGCGAGAACCTCAGTCAGCTCGTGCATCGCTATGCCAGCGAATCCACGCGAGCGACCTGGCCGTCGCACCCGCTGTTCGGTTCACTCACTGGCGCACAGTGGGGACAGCTCGGCTGGAAGCATCTCGATCATCACCTTCGGCAGTTCGGAGTCTGATTCATGGCGGCATCAGCACCAGAGTGGTGGCAGCGTGGTCCGGTGGACGGTGTACCCGACATGTTGCAGCCGGTGGCGCATATGCTGCTGCAGATGCGCGATGAAGTTGCGGCCGCGGTGGCAGATCTCCCGGTGGATGCATGGAATGCCCGTCCCGCGGGCGTGGCCAGCGTCGGTTACCATGTGCGTCACATGACAGGGGTGCTTGATCGCCTATTCACCTACGCGCGCGGTGAGGCGCTGAACGACGCACAGTTCTTCGCACTCCGCATCGAAGGTGATGTGGTGCAGGAAACGGAACGTGCGATGCTGGTGACGCAGCTGTCGTCGCGCGTCGATGCGTGTCTCGATGCGCTGCGCGGGACGGATACTTCCACGCTGGCCGAGATGCGTCTGGTGGGGCGAGCCGGCGTGCCAAGCACGGTGCTCGGCTGCCTGGTGCATGCGGGAGAACATTGCATGCGACATCTCGGTCAGTTGCTGGTGACGGCTCGGGTGGGGCGTGTATAGACATGGCTCTTTCCATCGAACGCCTGACAACGCGTGAGCTGAACGCGGACCAGCGAACCGCGATGCTGACATTGTGCGCTGAAGCGTATGAGGAAGATCTTTCGGCCTATCTCACGGATATCGGCGAAGGCGAGCACCTCCTGGGGTGGCAGGACGATGTGCTCGTCAGTCACCTCATGTGGGTGGAGCGCCTGCTGCATCGCGATCGACGCAGTGCATCGCTGCGTCCTCCGTTCCGTTCGGCGTACATCGAACTGGTGGCGACTGCACCAGCGCAGCAGGGGCGTGGCCATGCATCGGCACTCATGCGCGCGGCGGCTGTTGCCATCAGTGACTTCGATATCGGCGCGCTTTCGCCGAGCGACGAGCAGTTCTATGCGCGTCTCGGATGGGAAACATGGCGCGGGCCGTTGTTCGTGCGGCCTCAGCCGGATGAGGCCGGTCAGGCGGTGTGGGAGGCCACTCCGGACGAGGAGATCATGATCCTGCGGCTGCCGGCCACACCGTCACTGCTGGATCTGCGCGCGCCATTGGCCGTGGACTGGAGGCCGGGAGAAGTGTGGTGAGAATTGGGTCGACGTTGCAGGACAAGGACCCATCTGGGTTGCCGGTTCGACGGCCAGGCCATCGGAACGCATCTCGTACAGCAAAGCGCCCCTGCTGCTGGACACCTTCGAGACCCGCATCGGTGTGGTCACCATGGACCAGCTGCTGCGGCGGTTTCTCACCGACCCGAGCATCCGCACCACCCCGCAACTCCTGACCCTCATCGACGATGTAGCCGGTGCCGAGCACGGAGCCTGGTTTCGGGATCAACTGGGGCGCTGAACTGAGCCGGCCGGCTTCCCTACGAAAATGGAAGCCGCTGGTGACCGTTTTGAGACCAAAGTCGCACCCTGGCGGCATTCAGCGTCACAGTCCCGGTGCCGATCCTCGGGACAATGGCTATACGTCCCGTCTTTCACGATCCATCCGGCCGCCGCGGCCGGATCGTACGCGCGCTCCTTGGCAGCGCCGCGATAGCAGTGGTGGTTCTGGGTGGCACCTTCGCCGTGCGGGTTCTCCGTCCGCCGGTGGTGAAGCCGTTGCCCATCAACACCGCCACCGAAGCCGACCTTCACGCGCCTGATGCGTCACGAGGCCCGTCCCGGCTCGCCACCCGCAAGGTGCGTCCGTTGCCTCTGCCGCGACACGCGGCGACCGGCACCCCGACCGCCGACCCCATCGTCGCTGCGTTTGCCGTGCAGTGGGATGCCGGCAGTCGTGCGGCGCTCGAGCGCGTGGGGCATCGCCTCGACTGGGTCATCGTCGAAGGGGCCTTCCTCGGTCGTGGCAAGCCCGGTGAAATCACGGTCACACTGGACGACGACCTGCTGGCCAGTGCCCGCAAGACCGGCGCGCGCGTGCACCTCATGCTCACCAACTTCGGCGCCTCGGGCTTCGACTCGTCGCTGGTGTCGTCGGTGGTGGCGCATGACGACCGGCGCGCCGCGGCTGTCGCGCAGCTCGCCCAGCTGGTGCAGCGCAAGCAGCTCGGTGGTGTCACGGTCGACTTTGAGCTCGTGCCCACGGCGGCGCACCCTCAGGTGCTGACATTCATTCATGAACTGCGTGCGGCTCTTGCTCCGCTGGGAGCCACCGTCTCTGCGGCGGTGCCGGTGGGCGAGGGCGACGGCTACCCCCTGCGCGCCTATGGCGAAGCGGTGGACTATCTCATTCCCATGCTTTACGACGAGCATGGCAGCGTCGACGTGGCGGGACCCGTGGCCGGTTCGGCCTGGTTCGCCAAGCGTCTCGACGTGGTGCTTGACGCGGTGCCCGCGTCCAAGGTGATTGCTGGCCTTGGACAGTATGGCTACCACTGGCGCAGTGATCGCCCCGAAGTGGCGGCGAACATCAGCGTATCCGAAGCGATGGCGCTGTCCCGTGCCGCAACCACGGGTCCGCTCTTCGATGCGGCGACCCGCAACCCCACGGCCCAGTGGCGCGATGCCAATGGTATTGCGCACCAGGTGTGGTATCTCGATGCGGCCACGGCGTGGAACCAGGTGCATGTCTCGTTGCGCAGCGGCGCGGCCGGTGCCGCGTTCTGGCGCCTTGGCAGTGAAGATGCAACGATCTGGCGCATGCTCGATCGCAGCGGTGTGGTCGGTTCACCCGACTCGCTCATGCGCCTGCCCAATGATGGTGTGTCGGTGCTGGTGGGCGATGGTGAAGTGCTGGCTGTGGAAGGCCATACGGGCACGGGTGAACGCACGCTGGCGGTCGACCGTGCGGGCTTCATTGAACAGGAGACCATCCGCACCCCGCCTGGCGGTTATCTCGTCTCGCGTGGCGGACATCATGCGCGTCGCATCGCGCTGACGTTCGATGATGGCCCGGACGCTGACTGGACCGGGCCCATTCTGGACACGCTGGCGTCGCGCAACGCACTGGCGAGTTTCTTCGTGGTGGGTCGCCAGGTGCAACGGTTGCCAGAGCTGACCCGCCGCATCGTCGAGGAAGGACACGAAATCGGCAATCACTCGTGGAGCCATCCGGACATGGCGGGGCTGCGCAATGCGGCCATTCGTGTGGAGCTGGCGGCCACGGGCCGTGTGATCGAAGCCGTGACGGGCAAGCGCCCGTTGTTGTTCCGTCCGCCCTATATCGGCGATGCCCGTCCGTCGTCGGAAGAGCGTCTGCGCCCCATGGCCGTCGCCAATGAGCTGGGATACCGCGTGGTGGGCCTCGAGGTGGACACCAAGGACTGGTTCGAGACCGATCCCAGGATGGTCGTCTCGAATGCTTTGCGTGATGTGCGCCGCAACAATGGTCGCGTGATCCTGTTGCACGATGCCGGTGGCGATCGTTCGTCCACACTGGCCGCGCTCGGACCGCTGATCGACTCGTTGCGGGCCAGCGGTTTTGAACTCACGACGGTGGCGGGGCTGCTCGATGCGGCGCCGCAGGCTGGTCTGCAGGCTGCGCCCACCAGCGAAGCCCCGCAGCGTGCCATGAATGTGGCGGCGATGTTCGTGGCCACGTTCTTCGAGCGTGGTGTGGCCGCGGCGTTTTTTGTCGCATTGGTGCTCGGTGTGATTCGCCTGCTGCTCATTGGCGGTCTCGCCACGGTGCAGCGCTTCAGCAAGCCCTATGCGCGACGGGCCAAGGATGCTGAATGGCGTCCGCGCGTGTCGGTGCTCATTCCGGCATACAATGAAGGACGGGTGATCGGCCGTACCGTGCAGTCGGTGCTGTCGCAGGTCTACCCCGACCTCGAAGTGGTGGTGGTGGACGATGGTTCGTCCGACGACACCTGCGATGCCGCCCGACATGCGGTAGATGACGAACGTGTGCACGTGCTGCGGCAAGCCAATGCCGGCAAGGCAGCGGCGCTCAACACCGGCATTGCGATGGCCACGGGCGAAGTGATCGTGGTGATCGACGCCGATACGATCCTCGCGCCGGACGCCATTCTTCATCTCGTGCGTCCCCTGGCCGACTCGCGCGTGGGCGCGGTGGCCGGCAACGCCAAGGTGGGCAATCGCATCAACCTGCTCACGCGCTGGCAGGCGGTGGAGTATGTCACCAGCCAGAATCTCGACCGCCGTGCCTTCGTGATGCTCAACTGCATCACGGTGGTCCCGGGTGCGATTGGCGCGTGGCGGCGTAGTGCGGTGCTGGCGGCCGGTGGTTTCTGTACGGACACGCTGGCCGAGGATCAGGACCTGACCCTCACGCTGCTGCGTGGCGGACACAAGGTGGCGCTCGCCGAACAGGCGGTGGCACTCACCGAAGCCCCGGAAACGTTCGGGGCCCTGCTCAAGCAGCGCTTTCGCTGGAGCTTTGGTACGCTGCAGTGTGCCTGGAAGCATCGCGGTGCGCTCATGAGCCGCGACGCCGGCGCGCTGGGCATGGTGGGCTTGCCCAACATCTGGTTGTTCCAGCTGCTCTTCCCGCTGCTCGCGCCGGCGGCGGACGTGGCGTTGTTGGCCAGCATCGCGCGCCTGCTGCTCGAAGCGCCGGCGCTTGGCGTGCATGCGGCGTGGGCACACGCACAGCCGGTGTTCCTGCTGTATGCGCTGTTCCTGCTCATCGACACGTTCACCGCCGTGCTGGGCGTGGCGTTCGAAAAGGGTGAGAGTCTCTCGCAGGCATTGCTGGTGCCGCTGCAGCGCGTGGCATACCGGCAGGTGCTGTATGTCGCGCTGCTCAAGGCCATGCGCGCCGCGGTGAAGGGCTGGGCGCCGGGATGGGGCAAGCTGGAGCGCACCGGGCGTGTGCAGGCGCTGCCGCAGAAAGCCTAGCGTTCACACATCGAGTCACTGTCACAGTTTCGCGGGGCCGTCCGTTCGTCGAAGACCGACAACGGGCGGCCCTGCGTTGTGTTGTGTGTATGGATGAGCCCGCTTTGTTCGTGACTTGATGGAGACAGTCGCGAACTCTGGCCGTGACGATGGAGGCGGTTGTTGCAGGTCCGATCGATCGGTGCGCCGCAGCACATCGCTGTCATGCGCGCCGATCGCCGCACTTCCTCACTGCACGTCTTCACCGCCGAAGGTGCCATCGTGACTCGCAGGACATTCCGCGCGGCTTCTGCCGCACTGGGCATGCTGGCTCTGGCCAGTTGCACCCAGGACACGGCCTCCACGGCGCCCAGCGCCGTACGCAATGCCGCAGAACAGGTGGGCCTGAGCGCTGCCGTCACGGTGGCCGAGGCCATTCGCATCAACGAAGTTGAATCGAACCAGGGCACGCCCGGTGATTGGGTGGAGCTGGTGAACCTGAGCAACGAGCCGGTGGACATCTCCGGCTATCGCCTCAAGGACAACGACGATTCGCGTCCGTTTGCCTTCCCCGTCGGCACCATCGTGCCGGCGAACGGTTTCCTCGTCGTCGAGGAAGCGCAGTTCGATTACGGCCTTGGCGCCAACGACATGGTGCGCCTGCTGGCGCCCGACAACACCACCATCATCGACAGCTACGCGTGGACGGCACACGCGAGCACGACCTACGCGCGCTGCCCGGATGGCACCGGTGCGTTCGGCACGGCCAGCACGGTGACGAAGGGTGCGGCCAACGACTGTGGCGCACCGATCCGCATCAACGAAGTCGAGTCGAGCGGTGGCACGCCGGGCGACTGGGTGGAGCTGTACAACCCGACCAACGCGCCGGTGAACGTTGGTGGCTACGTGGTGAAGGACGATGACGACACGCACGCCTATGTGATTCCGGCCGGCACCACCATCGCCGCACAGGGCTTCCTCGTCATCGACGAGTCGAGCCTCGGCTTTGGCCTTGGTGCACCGGATGCCGTGCGTCTGTTCCGTGCGAACGGCACCACGCTGGTGGACAGCTACAGCTGGACGACGCACGCCACGACGACGTACGGCCGTTGCCCGGATGGTTCGGGCTCGCTGGTGACGACGGCCGCTGCAACCAAGGGCACGGCGAACAACTGCGCTGCCGCCACGACGGCGGTGGTGATCAACGAAGTCGAGTCGAACGGCGACCCGGCTGGCGACTGGGTGGAGTTCTACAACACCGGTTCGACCACCGTCGACCTCTCGGGCTACGTCTTCCGCGACAATCAGGATGGCAGCGATCACAGCTACGTGATCCCGGCTGGTTCGACGATCGCGCCGGGTGGCTTCTTCGTACTGCTCGAATCGCAGTTCGGCTACGGCCTCGGCAACGATGACTCGGCGCGTCTGTTCGCCCCGGGCGGTGCCACGCTGGTCGCCTCGTACTCGTGGGGGCCGCACGCCGCCACGACGTATGCGCGTTGCCCGGATGGCACGGGTGAGTTCCGCACGAGCACTACGTCCACGCGCGGTGCGGCGAACGACTGCTCGGTGGCGGTGCGCATCAACGAAGTCGAGTCGAGCGGCGGCACGCCGGGCGACTGGGTCGAGCTCTACAACGCCGGCAACACCACGGTCGATATCTCGGGTTACGTCTTCCGCGACAACAACGACGCGGCCGGCTACCTGATCCCGACTGGCACGACGATCGCGGCCAATGGCTACCTCGTGCTCGAGGAAGCGCAGTTCAGCTTCGGACTCGGTTCGGCTGATGCGGCGCGTCTGTTTGCGCCGGGTGGCACGACGCTGATCGACAGCTATGTGTGGACGGCGCATGCGTCCACGACGTATGGCCGCTGCGCGAACGGCAGTGGTGCGTTCACCACGACGACCGCGCCGACCAAGGGCACCGCGAATGCCTGCCCGGGCGATATCGTGTACTCGGCGTGGCCGGGTGATCAGACGATCAGCAACGCCACGCCGGCGGGTACGCTCTTCGGCGGCAACATGAGCGGACTGTTCTACCAGCCGCAGGCTGGACTCGCCACGGGTGTGGTGTGGGCCGTGCGCAATGGCCCGGGCGCACTGTATCGCCTGACCAACGTGGGTGGCGTGTGGACGCCGAAGGCATCGCGCCTGTGGAGCAACGGCAAGGCGCTGCGCTATCCCGATGGCGCCGGTGATGTGGACGCGGAAGGCGTGACAGCGGTGGGCAACAGCATCTACGTGTCGGCCGAGCGCAACAACGCGGCCAGCAGCATCAGCCGCAACAGCATCCTGCTGTTCGATGTATCGGTGGAAAATGGTGCGGTGCTGGTGGCGCAGCGTGAGTGGAACATCACGTCCGACATTCCGGCCAACGGTGCCAACCTGGGCCTCGAGGGCATCACGCGTGTGCCGGATGCCTTCCTGGTGGCGCGTGGTTTCTACGACGAAAGCAAGGGTCGTGCGTACAACCCGTCCGACTATCCGAACCACAACGGCGGCGTGTTCTTCGTCGGCGTGGAAGGCACGGGTCAGATACACGCCTATGCGCTCGACCATGTGAGCGGCGGCTTCACGCGCCTGGCGTCGTTCACCAGCGGCTTCTCGACGGTCATGGACCTGACATTCGACACGGAGCTCGGTCAGTTCTGGGCCGTGTGCGACGACACCTGCCAGGGGCGCACGGCGGTGCTGCGCATCGATACGCAGGCCGGCTCGGCCACGCAGGGCCGCTTCGTCGTGGCGCAGCGCTTCGAGCGCCCGACGGGCATGCCCAATCTCAACAACGAAGGCTTCACGTTCGCGCCGCTGGCCGAGTGTGTTGATGGCAAGCGTCCGGCACTCTGGGCGGATGACGGTGAGACCGGCGGCTTCTCGCTGCGCGGTGGCTTCATCACCTGCACGCCCTTCTGACACGCCTTCTGATCGCGATCCGCGATTCATTCTTTCGACCTTCAGTTCATACCGACCATGCGTTTCTCCAAGCTGACTTCTTTCGTGGCTGCAGCCGCGCTGACCCTCGCGCCGGTGGCGGCGCAGGCACAGCTCGCGGTGTTCACGAACTTTGCAGACTTCCTGGCCGCCACGTCGGGCGCGTCCACGGATTCCTTTGACGACCTCAGCGAAGGCTGGAGCACCAGCCCCCTGTCGCGCACCGCAGGCACGCACAACTACACGGTGAGCGCCAACACCAGCGGTTTCTATGGCGTTGGCACGAACGCCGATCGCTGGCTCTCGAGCGAGATGTCCACCGACATCGTGACGTTCAGTGGCTTTGATGCCACGGTACGGGGCGTGGGTGGCTTCTTCTTCGGCACCAACTTCGACGGCGCGTTTGCACAGGGCTTCAATGTGGTGGTGACGGCCACCAGCGCTTCGGGCTCGCTCTCGCAGTTGCTGGTCAGCCCGTCGACGAACTCGTTCCTCGGCTTCGTGGCCACGGATGACCTGCTGTCCCTGTCGTTCGCTATGGCAACGCCGACCGTGGACGCCTTCCCGACGGTGAACAACTTTGTGGTCGCGAAGGCCCCCACGGCGGTGCCGGAGCCGTCCTCGATGGTGCTGCTGTTGGCGGGTGCGGCCGGCATGGTGGTGGTGCTGAACCGTCGTCGCGCGGCGTAACGCGTTCCGTACGAAACGAAGCCCCCGGTGCGCAGATTCTTCATGCGCACCGGGGGCTTCGTCGTTTGTGTCGCGGCGATTCGCGTCAGCGCGGCGTTGTGATGCGCGCGTTGATCCACGCCACGATGTCACCGAGCACCTGCTCCTTGCCAATGTCCACGAGCAGGTCGTGGTAGTGTCCTTCGTACAGCCGCAGCGCCTTGTCGTGCGAGCCCGCTTCGTCGTAGAAGCGCTGTGAACCGTGCGGGCGCGTGGCCTTGTCGGCTGTGCCGTGAATGATGAACACCGGGACCTGCACGTCCTTGAAGCTGTGCCCGAGGTGATCATGCGCCCGAATGAGTTCAGCCAGCGTGTGTCCGGGTCCCGGTTCGTGCACGACCAGCGGATCGTTGCGGATGGCTTCCACCACCGCCGGATCGCGCGAGAAATCGGCCGGATTGAGGGAGAGCATGGGCGCGCGGGGAATCAGGTCGCCCACCACGCGCAGAGCCTGCAGGATGAACTCCGGCGGCGGTACCTCGAATGCAAAGCTCGCGCAGATGAATCCGCTGATCAGCTCGGGGTGTTGCTGCGCGAACACGGTGGAGATGACACCGCCGGCGCTGTGTCCGTAGAGAAAGACCTGGCGTCCGGGTTCCCGCGCACGCACCTGCTCCACGAACGCGGTGAGATCGTCGACACACGCCCCGTACGTGTCGATCCAGTAGCGATCACCGCCCGACTTGCCGTGCCCGCGCATGTCGTAGGCGTACACATTGAAGCCCCGCGCCACGAGTTCACGCGCGGTGCTGTCGTACTGGCCGCTGTGGGCGAGAAAGCCATGGTTGATCACCACGACGGCCCGCGGTGTCTCGGGACCTGTCCACGCGCGCGCATGCAGCGACAGTGCGTCGCTACGGGCAATCGTCCATTCCTGCGTCTGTACGGCGGTCATCGTCCGGCTCCGGCAATCGGTGGTTGCGCTCATGGGAGGGGCGGGGCCGCAAAAGCATATCGCCGGCCTTGGGGGCCGGCGATATGGGAATTGTACGGAGCGTGCAACGAAGCACGCGAATCCGCGCAATCAGGGCACAACGGTCCCCGGCGTCACGATCTTCACGCCATCGGCAAAGGTGGCCGTGAGCAGGTACAGCAGCTTGGTCGAGGGCAGGGCGGTGGAGGCGAGCGCGTACTCGGTGAGCTGGTGCGCGCCACTGGCCCGTGAGCCGCCAATGGCGATGCTCGGAATCTTGCGCACAACGCCCGGGTTCGCGTCGGTGGCACCGGTGGGCACGGCTTCCTGTGCGCCCGGCATACCGGCACTGATGCCGAGGAAGCGGTTGATGTCGACCGCCGTCTGCACCAGCGGATGCGCACGCGCGCCGGCGAGCTGCGCTTCCGTGCCACCGGCCTTGTTCTTCTGGTCCACTTCCACGCGCAGGCCGATCTTGTGCTTGTCGGCCACTTCCTGTGTCACGCGCGTGATCGTGCGATCGAGCGAGTCGAGCAGCACCGGATCCGGGCTGCGCAGGTCGATCGTGAAGTACAGCTCCTGCGGGATCGAGTTGAAGATCTCACCGCCCTTGATCTGGCCGATATTCATCACCGCACCGTTCGGCAGCGCGGCAAACTGCAGGGCGTACAGGCGGTCGATCGCTTCGGCCAGCGCGCGCACCGGCGTGGGGCGACCACGCGAGGCGAGTGTGTGCCCACCCGGGCTCGTGAAGA
Source organism: Gemmatimonas sp. (assembly GCF_036405635.1). Classification (GTDB taxonomy): domain Bacteria; phylum Gemmatimonadota; class Gemmatimonadetes; order Gemmatimonadales; family Gemmatimonadaceae; genus Gemmatimonas. The sequence goes on from NZ_DASWXE010000219.1 coordinate 10,280, forward strand.
CGTACTTGGTCCAGTAGATGCCCAGCGCACCATACGCCACGCTGCCGAACGCGCCGTCCGGCGCGATGAGCAGATCGGGGCGCGGGTTGTGCGCCAGCCAGAACTCGGCGCCCTTGAGGCCCACTTCTTCCTGCACCGTGCCGATGAAGATGATGTCACCCTTGTGGGTGAACTTCGTGGCATTCATCGCGCGAATCGTGGACAGCATGTTGGCCACCGACGCGGTGTTGTCACCCACACCCGGCGCAAACAGCGTGTCACCGCTACGACGCACCTTCTTGGGCGTGCTGTTCTCGAACACGACGTCCATGTGCGCCATGATGGCGATGGTCGGGCCACCGCCGGTCCCCTTCCGCACGCCGATCACATTGCCGATCGAGTCGGTGGACACCTTCAGGCCCGCCTTCGTGAACTCGGCGCGCACATGTGCCGCACGGATCTTCTCCTGTCCCGACTTCGACGGCATTTCCGTCATCGTGATCCATTCCTGGACCTGCTGCGGGAAGTTCTTCTCGATCAGGGCCATCGCCGCTTTCACATCGGGGCGTTCGGCGATCTTGGCATCCCAGCTGCTGGGATACTGGGCGGGCTGCTGAGCAGCGAGAGGGGCAGCGAGCAGCAAGCTCGCCGCGGCAACGGAGCGCAGGCGCATGGAATCGGTGGGTCGAAGTGGCAGGATATCCCTGAAATCTAGCGTCCGACCAGCGGGTTGCAGGTGCGCGGCGGCGGAAACTGCGGCAGTTCCGGGACGTATCGGAGGCCATACCGCCGTTCCGCTTCACATCGGCTTCACGCCGATGGGGTGGGTGTCCCGTACCGTCCGCTCATGCCCGCATCACTTCGTGTGCTCGTCATCGAGGACAATGCCGATCTCCGCGCCTGCATCGTGGCCACGTTCGAGGCCCACGGGCACCGCGCCGAGGGCGTCGCCAACGGCCGCCTTGGCCTGGATCGGGTCGATGTGGTGGCTCCCGATGTGGTGGTGCTCGACCTGACCTTGCCCGGTCCTGACGGCCTGCGTGTGTGCGAATTGCTGCGTGCGCGTCATGCGGATCGCATCCCTGTGCTCATGCTCACCGCGCGCGATACACTCGCCGACAAGCTGCGCGGCTTCTCGGTGGGCGCTGATGACTATCTGGTGAAACCATTTGCCGGCGAAGAGCTGGTGGCACGCTGTCAGGCATTGGCACGACGCTCTGCGCGTCCGTCGGCCGACGGGCAGACGGTCCAGCATATCGGTTCACTGGTGATCGATCGACAGCGGCGCCTGGCGAGCAGACAGGGTACTCCGCTGGTCGTCGCGAATATTCCGTGGCGCATTCTGGTCACGTTGGCCGACGCGTGGCCCCGCACCGTCACGAGAAGTGAGTTGCAGGATGCGGTCTGGCCGGACGGGCCACCATTGTCCGACGCGTTGCGGTCGCATCTGCACGTACTGCGCAGCGCGCTCGATCACGGGTTTGATCGCCCCATGCTCATCACGGTGCATGGAGTGGGCTTCCGACTGGATGAACGCGCATGACGATCATGCCGCATCCTCGCCCGCTCAGGCATCACCTGCTGCAGGCCTTCGCCGGTCTGGCCACGGCCATTTCGCTGCTGGCGGCTCTGTTGGCGTTCGCACTGGCCTACCAGGTGGAGGACGATGTGATCGAGTCTTCCATGCGGGCCGACGCCAAAGCTGTCGAACTGGCCTATCGAACCACCGGACAGTGGACATCGGCGTTGCCTTCCCATCTCCGGGTTGTGCGCACGGATGCCGAGTGGCCTCGGGACATCGCCGCGTTGGCGCGCGAAGAGCCGGGCCGCACCGAGTATCCGGGAACAGCCGGGCGGTACTATCACGCGCGGCGCATGGTCAGTGAATTCGGTGACCGTACCGCGCGGCCCGACAGCGCCTGGTTGCTCGCCGAGGTGGGCGATCGACTCGCACTGCGTCCGATGCGCGTGCGGCTGTGGGTGATGATTGCGGCAGCCTGGGCTCTCACGCTGTGTGCGGCGCTTCTCGTGGCCCGTCGTCTTGCGCACAGTATCGGTGAGCCCCTGGACCAGCTTGCGCAGCAGGTGTCGGCGTGGTCTCCCGGCCAGCCCGTGCCTCCGCTCGTCGGTCCCTGGCCGCACGCAGAAGTTGGAGATCTTGCTCGCCGCCTGACGCACAGCATGCAGCACATTCAGGGGCTGCTGGCTCGTGAGCGTGAGTTCGTGAGTGGTGCCAGTCACGAACTGCGCACGCCCATCAGCGTGGTGCGTTCGGCCAGTGACCTGCTGATGCGCGACACTGCACTGCCGGCGGGTGCACTGGAGCATGTGCACCGGGTGCATATGGCCTCCATGCAACTCGAGGAGACCACTGCGGCACTGCTTGCACTGGCGCGCGAAAACGAAGCGGGAAGTGAAGCCGGTGAGGTACCACTGGTGCCGCTGCTCGAGCAGATCGTGGTGCGCGAATCAATGGCCCGCAGCGGTCAGGCCTCGCCCGATCTCACAGTCACGGTGGACATCCCCGACCACACGACCGTCGTGGCCCGTGTTGCTGTGCTGCAGATCGTCCTGCGCAATCTGCTTGGCAACGCCATGCGCCACACGCTGTCAGGCCAGATAGCGGTGCATCGCGATGCCGATTGGCTGGTGGTGCGCAATGATGGCGTCATCGCGGCCGGTGCCGACAAGCCGCTTGCTGCGCCATTGGTGGTGCGCGCCGACCATGAGGGCATGGGGTTCGGGCTCACGCTGGTGCACCGCCTCTGCGCACGCCATGAACACCCGTTGGTCATCACGCGTGGACCTGACTGGTTCGAGGCCCGCGTGCGCCTCTTTCATCTGAGCTGAACGCATGTCTCTCCTCGCCGCGCGTGCGATGACACGGTTGCTGTCGCTGGGCCTGCTGACCTCTCTCGTCGGCTGCGACAATGACCACCTGCAGCCGTATGTGCCGCCGGCAGATTCGGCGGTACTCGAGCGAACGTTCACGGTGTCTGAGTTACAGGCGGATCTCGATACGCTGTTCGGCTGGATCGCGGACACCCATCCAGCGTTGGAAGCGCGGTCGCCGGATTCCACGCGCACACGCATGCAGGCGGAGCTGCGCGCGCGCATCGATCGCCCGATGACGCGTCGGCAGTACTTCCGGCTGATCGGATCGGCCACGTCGGTGTTTCGTGACGGTCATGCAGGTGTACTGGCGCCGTTCCCGGAGTACAACGGCTTTGTACAGGCAGGCGGAGCGGTCTTCCCGCTGCAGCTGGCGCGTCGCAACGGGACACTCGAGGTCGTGGTCGATGCCTCACCGGAGCAGGCCGTTCCCCGCGGCGCTGTTTTGCAGGCTATCGATGGCAAGCCCGTGGATTCGTTGCTCACGCATTGGGCGAGCTACGCCCGTGGAGAGTCGCCGGTGCTTCGAGAGGCCATCGTGCTCGAAGACCTCGCAGCATGGTATTGGCACCTGGAAGCGCCAGACTCTGTGCAGCGCACATATGCGATCCGGTTTGTCGCTGACGGTGCGGAGCGCGTGGTGCAGGTCCGTGCGGTGTCGCGCGATTCCCTGGCGGCACATCGCAAGCGGGGAAATGTGCAAGCCGGTGGTGCGAGCGGTGTCCTGGGCATCGACAGCAGCATGACAGGCATCACCTGGCTGGACATTCCGTACTTTGCCGGTGACGAAGATGCCTTCGAGCGCACGGTGGATCAGGCCATTGCGTCGGCCCGCGCGAGAAGGAGCAGTACGCTGGTGGTGGATGTCAGTCGCAGTCCCGGTGGCTCCACCGATCAGGTGGAATACCTGCTGGCGAGACTCACATCGAGTCCGTGCGCGCTGGTGTCGAAGGTGGAAGAGCGCATCAATGCACACAATCGCGGATTGCTGGGTTGGCGTGGTCGTAACGGCACGCTGCGCACCATGAATGACGATGTCGTGGTGCAGCCGAGCACACCGGATCAGCGCTTCGGTGGTCGCATTGTGGCGTTGATCGGCGCGCCGACCTACTCGGCAGCCATCGTCTTTGCGACTGCCGTGCGTGACTGCGGCATTGGCCTGCTGGCCGGCGAGCCGACGGGCGGTTTTGCGAATCAGACCGGTCAGATTCACTTCCGCGAGCTACCGCACACGCGGCTGCGCGCCTTCGCTCCCACGCGCGCACTCGTTAGACCGAACGGCAAGGTTGGCGCGGAGGTGTTGCTGCCAGACCTGCCCCTGCATCCGGGCGAGGGGCGACGTGAGCTCCTCGCGCGTCTGATCTCGGCAATGCCCGCGGGTGCCGGGCGCCATTGATGCGTGAAAATAGCCGTGGTGGCACGAATCCGATGACGGTAGGCGAACGCACTGGCTCCAACGTGTACGCTGTTACGACCGTTCTTCGCCTTTCAGCGGAATGCCATGGCACTCAAGCACAGCGAACTCACGCGAGAGATCATCGGTGTCTT
>NZ_DASWXE010000220.1:0-34499 GCF_036405635.1 Gemmatimonas sp.
GCGTCGAGTCGGAGTTCGGCGATCACGCGCTCGGGTACCGGTGTTGGAATCGGGACGGGCGTTGGTGGTGTGGACGCCGCAGAAACACTCGGCGTACTTGGCGTGTTCGTCATTCGGCCCGCAGGCACAGGGCTCATCGGCGTCAGGGCCATCAGCGCCGGCACCTCCTGCGCGCGCTGTTGCTGTGCCAATCGTGCCGTGGCCGCCAACGCGCGTCCACCATTGGCCGGCAATGATTCCGACACGACATCGGCCACATCGTGCAGCGACGGCCAGCGCTGCGCGGCGTCCTTCTCCAGCATGCGCATCACCGCATCGGCCAGAAACGGAGGACAATCCGGACGCAGTTCACGCACATGCACGGGCACTTCGTTGCTGTGCGCGAGGATGAGCTGGTACAACTCGCCACTGAATGGCAATCGCCCGGTGAGCAACACATAGGCGGTCACGCCCAGCGAGTACTGATCGGACGACGGGCCTACCGGCTTGTTGGTGAACTGCTCGGGGCTCATGTAGGACGGCGTGCCGACCTGCGTGCCCGACTGCGTGAGCGAGGTGCTGCCCAGCGCCTTGGCGATGCCGAAGTCGGTCAGGATCACGTCGCCCTTCACATTCACCAGAATGTTGGCGGGCTTGATGTCGCGATGCACGACCGCTTCCGAATGCGCATGTGCAAGCGCGCGTGCTGCGCCGGCGATGATCCATCGCACATCGTCGATCGCGATGGGGCCGGGCTGCTGGCACAGGTGATCGGCGGCCATGCCCTCCACGAAGCTCATCACGAAGTACGAGAGCTCGTGATCCTGCCGGATGTCGTGCACCACGATGATGTTCGGGTGCTGGAGCCGCGCCGCGATGCGGGCCTCGAGCAGGAAGCGATCCGACATGCCGGGCGTGAGACTCAGCCGCGGATCCATGACCTTGATAGCCACGCGACGATCCAGTTTGAGATCGTGCGCGAGATACACCACGGCCATACCGCCACGGCCCAGCTCTCCAGCAATGTCGTACGTCCCCACCGTGGACAGGCGAAGCCGTTCGAGCAGCGGGTCGCTGATCGCAGCAGAGAAGGCCGGAGCCAGAGGGGTGGTCATCGTCGGTGCGGGGGCGGTGGGGGCGAGACGAACTTACCGCGCCAGCCAAGGGGCGGACAGGCAATGGGAAAAGGGTTGTCCGATCGGCCCACATGGTGACCGACGCAAAACGGGCCCCGGTGCATTGCACCGGGGCCCGTTCAGTCACGGCAGAATCAGGCGATTACTTGAGGTCGCCGAAGCTGCGGCGGCCCGCGCGCTCACCTTCCGAGCGGCAGTTCGTCGCGGCACCCTGACCATCGAGCAGCTGCCAGATTTCCACGCGGCGGTTGGCCGCCTGGGCCTGACGATTCGCAGCCGAGATGCGGCTACGGTTGGCTGGCGGCGGTTCCTGCTCGGTGTCACCGTCGCGCACCAGGATGCACTGCTCACCGAAGCTCGACCAGACCACGCGATCCTTGATGGCATTCGCGTCGGCACCGGCCACCTTCAACAGCTGCTTGTACACGGCTTCCGCACGCGACTTGGCCAGCTTGTTGTTGTAGGCTTCCGAGCCGTACCAGTCGGTGTGACCCTCGATCGAGATGCGGATCGACGGGTTCGCCTTCATGACGTCGACGATCACCTTGAGGGTGTCGTTGCCGGCCTTCAGGACCACCGCACGGTCAAAGCTGAACAGCGTCGTGTCGAAGGCCACGCGGGCTGCGGGAAGCGCCTTGCACTCCACCGTCGCCTGCTGGGTCTTCGTGCTGCCGTAGGCCGTCTTCGAGACCGTGATGGTCGTCGTGCCGGCCGCGTTGCAGGTCACCGTGCCGTTGTTCACCGACGCGATGGAGTTGTTCGCCGACGTCCACGTGATGGCGCCGAGATCAACATTGTCCGCGTCCGTGGCCTTCGACGTGAACGACAACGTCTTGCCCACATCGGTCGAACCGCTGGTCGGCGAGAGCGTCAGGTTCCAATCCGGCGGCGGAACCGTGACGGTCGACTGCGCCGAACGATCCAGCTTCTTCACCGTGCCGCGGCAGGTGATGGTCGCCGTGCCGGCCTTCACAGCCGTCACCTTGCCCGTGTTGTCCACCGTGGCCACCGACGCGTCGCTCGACGAGCAGGTGAGGTTCTGCACCGTGCGCAGTTCGATCGGACGAGCCTGGGCATCAGCCGCACTGAGCGCGAACTGACGATCCGTGCCGCGGTTCACCGTGGCGCTGGCCGGGTCGATGCGAAGCGCCCAGTCGAACGGCGTGCCGCCCGACGCGCAGGCGCCGCGAAGCGCATACGTGAAGCCGACGCGGAAGCCCATGTTGCTGGACGTGCCGTCGAGCGCCTGCTCGTTCGGCGACGGGTTGTTGTCATACACGCCGTCAAAGCGCGCGCCCCACTTGCCGCTGCCGCAGATCTTGAGGCCGGCAAGCGCCGAGAAGCCGTCTTCGTATTCGTTGGCCGTGGCACGACCGGCGAACACCGAGTTCAGGTAACCGGCGCCAAGGATCAGCGACGTCTTCTTGGAGGACGTGACCGGGATGGTCAGCGTGGCAAGGCCACGGAACGGACGGTAGGTGATCGACTCGAACGGGTTCCGAAGGGCTTTCGTGCTGCCGACGTTGATGTCGCCCTCGATGCCAAGCCACTTGTAGACGGACATGCCGATGCGGCCACCGCCACCGATGATGTCCTGCTTCATGCGCAGGTCAGTATCGAGCCTGGTGTACTGCCCGAAAATGCCAACTTCGATACGATCGCCAAGGCCCTGAGCATGGGCCGTCGGTACCGCCGCAATCGCGGCCAGCAGCGAGATTCCGACCAGCTTTGTCTTCATGGAAACCTCTGGTTATGAGCAAAGGAACGGGTACAGACATGACCCGAGACCGCCGAACGGGATACCCGGAGGGGTACGAGCCGGACGACCGACTGGGGACAAAGGTAAGTGATCCCCACACTGTGCGATATATCACCTGAGGAGTATTCTGTGCCCGTCATCACTCAACCGGAACACAAAACGGCCACATCCAGAGACGTGGCCGTTTCATGAAAGGCTGAGCCGTCCTCAGACGGTCAAAAGCGCATCTATGGATGAGCGAATACGCTCAGCCGTGGGGACCACTTCGGCCAACAGGTCCGGATGGTAGGGGACCGGGATGTCCCTGGGCGCCAGACGCTGAATCGGCGCGTCGAGGTACCAGAAGGCGTCTTCAGCCAACGTACCGGCGATCTCGGCACCGAACCCAGCCGACAGGTTGTCCTCGTGCACGATGAGGCAGCGGCCGGTCTTTTTGACCGACGCCAGCACAGCCTCGCGGTCCCAAGGCGCGATCGTACGCAGGTCGAGCATTTCGACCCGGCCTTCCAGTCCCTCGATCGCCTCCACGCACCGGTGCACCATCGCACCCCACGACACCAGTGTCAGGTCGGTGCCGGGCTGCACGAGGCGCGCCTTACCGAACGGGATGACATAGTCGTCACCCGGGTACCGGGCACTGCCGTCCCCGGTCATCAGCAGCGAGCGGTGCTCGAAGTAGATGGTCGGGTTCGGGCTCCGCATCGCCGATCGCAGCAGACCTACCGCGTCGGCGGCGTTGGACGGCATGGCCACCTGCCAGCCGTACGCATGCGCAAAGCGCACCTCGTCACTCAGCGAGTGCCACGGGTCACCCACGTCCTTGCCGAAGCCACCCGGCATGCGCACCACCATGGGCGCCGCAAACTGGTTGGCCGTGCGCCACCGCATGGTGCCGGTGTTGTTGAGCTGCTCCGTGGCCGGGTCGGCGTACTTCCGGAACTGGATCTCCGCCACGGGCATCAGGCCGCTCACGGCCATGCCCACCGCGCGCCCGATGATGCCTTCTTCGCTCAGGCTGGTGTCGAATACGCGGTCGGCGCCGAACTGCTTCTGCAGCCCCTCGGTGACCAGGTGTACACCACCCTTTCGGCCCACGTCTTCGCCAAACACCACCACCTTCGGGTTGACGGCGAGCTCGTGGCGCAGCGTCCGGCGAACGGCTTCAGCGAAGCGCAGCAGCTCGCCTTCGTCCGAAGCGGTCTCGGTCTGTGACAGGGCGCCACGTTCCGCCGGCGTCAGACCACCCATGGCCTGACCATCGAACGCCGGTTCCGCGTACACGTGCAGTGCCACGGTGGACGGATCGGGCATCGGCCGGGCGCGGGCCGCGTCGAGCCCGGCCTGCACATCGCGCGCGACCTCGGCTTCGAGCTCTGCCCAGTCGTCTTCGCTCAGCAGCGCGGGGACCAGGTAGTCGCGAAGACGCGGCAATGGATCCCGCGTATGATCGTCGGCGATTTCCTGCTCGCTGCGGTAGCCCTTCTGGTTGTCCGGGCCGGAGTGGCTGGACAGGCGCGGTACGGTGAGGCGCACCAGCGCGGGGCCCTTGCCACCGCGGATGTGCGTGACCGCTTCCTCGAGCAAGCCGGCCGCTTCGTGCGGATCGATACCGCTGCCGTTCCGGATGAACAGATTGCCGAACGACGCGAGGTTTTTCGCGATGTCCGCACCCGGGGTCTGCATGTCACCGCGTACGCTGATGCCGAGGTTGTTGTCCTCGATGTAGAACAGCATCGGCAACTTGAGCGTGGTGGCCATGGTCAGCGCGGCCCAGAAGCCACTCGTGGCCACCGACGCATCACCGCCCAGCGCGACGCTCATGCTGTTGGCGTATGACGCGTCCTTGAGCGTGTCGCGGTGGTACACCACGCTCTGCGCCCAGCCGGCGGCCGGCGTGTACTGCGAGCCCACGTCACCCGCCATTGGCAGCACGGTGCACCGGTCGGGTCGCGCCAGGTTGCACACCACGCCGATGTCGCGGCCATCACTGAAGCCACCGGAGCGACCGAGTGGACTGCCCAGCGCATCGTCGATCGGCAGTCCAAGTGCGAGCAGCATGGGGCGGGAGCGGTAATAGGCACCGGCGCCGTCGTGCGGCCCCTGCATCAGCGATCCCAGGATCACCTGCGCCATGTCGTGGCCACGCGCCGAGAACTGGTACAGCACCAGATGCTCGCGGGGGACACTCGTGCGATTGCGATTCGTGGTCTCTTCCACGTCGTCGAGCGCGCGCGAGACCAGCGTGTGGTACGCGATGCGGCGCCAGTCGAACCCGTCGCGCGGGGTTACGGCGGAGTGCTTCCCGCTGGGGGACGCGGGACGTGTGGCAGTCTTTGCAGGCATAGCCTGATAATCTGCCCGGTGCGCCGGCGATTTGGCAGCCGACCCCTGCGGATTCTGCCTTGGGAATGCCTGTGCAAATGGGACGACGTGTAGGTGACGCGCCGTGAAGCGTCCCAGCGTGCAACCAGCATCGCGCAGGGCCCCATGCTACCTTCCACGGATGCCTTCTACTTCGCCTTCCCTCATCGTAGAACAGGCCGACGGCGTCCTGACGCTGACGCTGAACCGGCCCGATGTCCTCAACAGCTTCAACCACGAAATGGCTGCCGCGCTGCAGGACGCGCTGCGTCATGCGGCTGAAGATTCCGCCGTGCGCGCTGTGGTGCTGACCGGTGCCGGCCGTGGCTTCTGTGCGGGGCAGGACCTCGCCGAGGCGTTGCCGCAGGATGGCGGCCCGATGCCTGATATCGGCGAGATCGTGAAGAAGAGCTACAACCCGATCATCCGCGCCATTCGCAAGCTCGAGAAGCCGGTGGTGTGCGCGGTGAATGGCATCGCGGCTGGTGCCGGTGCCAATCTGGCCTTCGCCTGCGACATCACGATCGCCGCCGAAGAAGCGAGCTTCGTGGAGAGCTTCGCGAAGCTGGGCCTCATTCCCGATACGTCAGGCACGTTCTTTGTGCCGCGTCTGGTGGGTGTCCAGCGTGCCACGGGCATGTTCTTTCTGGCTGAAAAGATGAGCGCGGCGCAGGCGAAGTCGTGGGGGCTCATCTGGGATGTGGCACCCAAGGCGGAGTTGATGAACACGGTGCAGGCGATGGCGAAGCAGCTGGCCACACAGGCCACGCGCGGCTTTGGTCTGACCAAGCGCGCCATGAACGCGTCGTTTGGCAACGATCTCGACGCGCAGCTCGATGTGGAAGCGCAAGCCATGCACGAGGCAGGACGCACGGCCGACTACGAAGAAGGTGTGCGGGCGTTTCTCGAGAAACGCGCTCCCGTCTATCGCGGGGCCTGATTCACGATGGCGTCGTTGATGAAAGTCGGTGTGGTGGGTGCTGGCGCGATGGGCGCCGGTATTGCCCAGGTGGCCGCGATGTTCGGACACGAAGTGGTACTGGCCGATGCCTTTGCCGCCGCGCTGCCGCGCGCGCGCAGTGGTCATGAGAAGGCCGTGGCGCGCGATGTGGAGAAAGGCCGGCTCACGCGTGAGCAGGGTGATGCCGTGCTGGCACGCTTCACGTACGTGGAGGGAGTAGGTGCCGAACAGCTGACGGCCTTCACGGGTTGTGGCATCGTCATCGAAGCCATCGTGGAACAACTGCCCATCAAGCAGGAGCTGTTCAAGGCGCTCGAAGCCGTCGTGCCGGCCGATGCGATCCTGGCCAGCAACACCTCGTCGCTGTCGATCGCGGCGATTGCCGGCGCCTGCCGTGGCAGCCATCGCGTGGTGGGTGTGCACTTCTTCAATCCGGCGCCGGTGATGCCGTTGGTGGAGATCATCCCCGCCATCACCACCGATGCCGTGGTGGCTGATGCGGTGCGTGCGCTCGTCACGTCATGGAAGAAGGTGACGGTGATGGCGGCCGATACGCCGGGCTTCCTGGTGAATCGTGTGGCGCGCCCGTTCTATGGCGAAGCGCTGCGCATTCGCGAAGAGGGCATTGCCGACGCGGCCACCATCGACTGGGCACTGCGCACCATTGGCGGCTTCCGCATGGGGCCATTCGAGCTGATGGACTTCATCGGACTCGACGTGAACTTCGCGGTCACGCGCTCAGTGTATGACGGCATGTTCCAGGATCCGCGCTACCGTCCGGCGTTGCAGCAGCAGCGACTGGTCGAAGCGGGATGGTTGGGACGCAAGACAGGGCGCGGCTTCTACGATCATCGCGATGGTGCGGAAAAGCCGGTCGCCACGGAAGACGCCGTGCTGGGGCAGGCCATCGTCGATCGGGTGCTCGCCATGCTGGTGAACGAGGCGGTGGACTTCGTGCATCTGCAGCTGGGCACCGCCGCCGATGTGGAGTTGGCCATGACCACGGGCGTGAACTATCCCAAGGGTCTGCTGGCGTGGGGCGATGAGATCGGAGCGGCGACGGTGCTTTCGCGTCTCGATGCGTTGTACCACGACAGTGGCGACATGCGCTACCGAGCGAGTGTGCGCCTGCGGCGCGCCGTGTCGGCCGGCGCCACCTTGTCGGATACGCGGCGGTATTCGTGAGCAACCCGGCCGCCGCCGAAGCTGCTCAGGCTGTGGTGCAGCACCTCATGGAGCACGACGCCTTTTCGCAGTGGATGGGTGTCGAGGTGCTCGAAGCGGCGGTGGGGCGTTCGGTACTGCGCATGGCGGTGCGGGCCGACATGGTGAACGGGTTTGGCACGCTGCACGGCGGCGTGCTGTTCGCGTTTGCCGACAGTGCGTTTGCGTTCTCCACCAATGCCGGCGGCTTTCTCAGCGTGGCGGTGGATTGCAGCATCAGCTTTCCCGTGGCGGTGCGGCCCGGTGACGTGCTCACCGCCACCGCCGTGGAACAGAGTACGACGAACCGTCTCGCGTTTTGCGAGGTGAACGTCACCAATCAGGACGCGGTGACAGTGGGCTACTTCCGCGGCACGGTGTATCGCACGACACGTCCGCATGTGGTGGGGCAATCGATGGCGCAGTCCACAACGTCGTCCAAGACGCAGGCCATCGGGCAATCAACGGCAGAACTTCGGAACAGGGTGCACGATGCAGAGTGAAGGACTCCAGGGTGCATGGATCATCGATGGTGTGCGCACACCCATCGGTAATCTGGGCGGGGCACTGAGCGCCGTGCGCGCCGACGACCTGGGCGCGCATGTGATCAGCGCGCTCGTGACCAAGGTGCAGCAGGCGACTCCCGGCTTCGATCCGGCGGCCATCGTCGACGTGATTCTGGGGTGCGCCAACCAGGCGGGTGAAGACAACCGCAACGTGGCGCGCATGTCAGCGCTGCTGGCCGGACTGCCGGTGACGGTGCCCGGGGAAACGGTGAATCGCCTGTGTGCCTCCGGACTCAATGCCGTGGCATCGGCGGCACGCGCGATTCGCGCCGGCGAAGGTGATGTGTACCTCGCCGGCGGCGTGGAAAGCATGACCCGCGCGCCGTTTGTGCTCTCCAAGGGCACTACGCCGTTTGCACGCGATGTGCAGCTGTTCGACACCAGCCTGGGGTGGCGGTTCGTGAATCTGCGCATGAAGGCGATGCACGGCACCGACAGCATGGGCGAGACCGCAGAGAACGTGGCCAGCCAGTACGGCGTCACGCGCGCTGATCAGGATGCGTTTGCCGTGCGTTCCCAGCAGAAGGCCGCCGCCGCCCGCAGCAGCGGACGGCTCGCGCAGGAGATCGCGCCGGTGTCCATCCCGCAGAAGAAGGGTGACGCATTGGTTGTGCGCGACGACGAGTTCCTGCGTCCCGAGACCACCATGGAGACGCTGGCTAAGCTCAAGCCGGCGTTCCGTCATGATGGGCAGGGCAGTGTCACGGCGGGCAATGCCAGCGGCCTCAATGACGGTGCGGCCGCGCTGCTCCTGGCGTCGGATCGTGGTGTGAAGACACATGGCTTCTCGCCCATCGCACGTGTGGTGGCGTCCGCGGCGGCGGGTGTGGAGCCGCGCATCATGGGCATGGGCCCGGTACCATCTACACGCCTCGTGCTCGAGCGCGCGGGGCTCACGCTCGATCAGATGGATGTCATCGAGCTCAACGAAGCCTTCGCGGCGCAGTCATTGGCCTGCGTGCGTGAACTCGGCATCGCCGACGACGACCCACGGGTGAACCAGAATGGCGGCGCGATCGCCCTGGGACACCCGTTGGGCATGAGCGGTGCGCGCATCGCGCTGTCGGCGGCGCGTCAGCTGCAGATCAGCGGCGGCCGCTACGCGCTGTGCACGATGTGCATCGGTGTGGGGCAGGGCTTTGCCGTGGTGCTCGAGCGCGCCTGACGGTTGATGAGCGAATTATGATCTACGCATTCGACGGGTTCATTCCGGTCATTCACGAATCGGCGTTCATTCATCCGCAGGCCACGGTCACCGGCAACGTGACCATCGGCAGGGATGTGTACGTCGGGCCGGGTGCGGCCATTCGTGGCGACTGGGGCGGCATCGTCATCGAAGACGGATGCAACGTGCAGGAGAATTGCACGGTGCACATGTTCCCCGGTGTCGTGGTGACGCTCGAGGCCTCGGCACATATCGGCCATGGCGCCATCATTCACGGTGCGCGCGTCGGCGCGAACGCGCTGGTGGGCATGAATGCCGTGGTGATGGACAACGCGGTGGTGGGCGCCGGCTGCATCGTCGGCGCGCTGTGTTTTGTGCCCACCGGCATGGAGATCCCGCCGCGCAAGGTGGTGGTCGGCAACCCGGCCAAGATCGTGAAGGATGTCAGCGACGATATGCTGGCATGGAAGACCCAGGGCACGGCGCTGTATCAGCAGTTGCCGGCGGCCATGCGGGCATCGTGGCGCGAAGTGGAACCGTTGCGCAGCGTACCCGCCGACCGGCCGACGCAGATGGCGATGCTCAAGAACTGGCAGGACACCCAGCGCTCACGCGAGGAATACGGCTGATGTTGACGGTGCAGAACTACGCCCATGGCGAGTGGGTCACGGGCACGGGCCCGCGCACGGACTTGATCGATGCGGTGACCGGCGAGAAGATCGGTGATGCGTCGAGTCATGGTCTCGATTTCAAGGCGATGCTCGACTACGCCCGCACGGTGGGCGGTCCGAAGCTGCGCGACCTGACCTTTCATGAACGCTCGCTGCGCCTCAAGCGCATCGCGCAGGCGCTCATGGCCCGCAAGGAAGAGTTCTATCCACTCTCCTTCATGACGGGTGCGACCCGCACCGACTCGTGGGTGGACATCGAAGGTGGCATCGGTACGTTCTTCGCCTATGCGAGCCGCGGCCGTCGCGAGTTCACGAACGAGCGCTTCCATGTGGAAGGTCCCACCGAGCCGCTGTCCAAGGGCGGTACGTTCGTGGGCCGGCACATCCTCGTGCCGCTCGAGGGTGTGGGCGTGCACATCAACGCGTTCAACTTCCCCGTGTGGGGCATGCTCGAGAAGCTGGCGCCGGCGCTCGTTGCCGGTGTGCCGTGCATCGTGAAGCCGTCCACCACGGGCAGCCACCTCACCGAAGCGGTGTTCCGCGCGATCATCGAGACGGGCGAGTTGCCCGCGGGCTCGTTGCAACTCATCTGCGGTGACGCGCGTGATCTGCTCGACCATGTTGGTGAGCAGGACGTGGTCGCATTCACCGGCTCGGCCAACACGGGTCACAAGCTGCGTCAGGGCAAGGCCATTGTGGCCAACTCCACGCGCTTCAACATGGAAGCGGACTCGCTCAACTGCTCCATTCTTGGCCCCGACGCCACGCCCGGTACCGAGGAGTTCGATCTCTTTGTGAAGGAAGTCGTGCGCGAGATGACGACCAAGGCGGGACAGAAGTGCACCGCGATCCGGCGCACGATCGTGCCTTCGGGGCTCGAAGAAGACGTGATCAAGGCGATCTCCAAGCGCCTGGCCACGACCACCATCGGCAGCCCCACCGCCGAGGGGGTGCGCATGGGTCCTCTCGCCTCGGCCAATCAGGTGCGTTCGGTTGGCGAGAGCGCGTCGCGCATTCGGGCGGCCGCCGAGCGTGTGTACGGCAACGACGACTTCGCGGTGGTGGGTGCCGATCGTGCGAAGGGCGCGTTTTACTCGCCCGAGCTGCTCTACTGCGCTGATCCGCTCAATCGCCTGGAGCCGCACGATATCGAAGCGTTCGGCCCGGTGAACACCATCATGCCGTACAAGAATCTCGACGAAGCGGTGCAGCTTGCCCGCATGGGTCGTGGTTCGTTGGTGGGCTCGCTGGTGACGGCCGACCCCAAGGTCGCGCAAAAGGTCGTGCTGGGTGTGGCGCCGTATCATGGTCGTGTGCTGGTGCTCGATCGCACCAGTGCGAAGGAGAGCACGGGCCACGGTTCGCCGCTGCCCAACCTGGTGCACGGTGGTCCGGGTCGCGCCGGCGGTGGTGAAGAAATGGGCGGCGCGCGCGGCGTGACGCACTATCTGCAGCGTGTGGCGCTCCAGGGCAGCCCGAGCATGCTCACGGCCATCACGCGCGAATGGACCAAGGGTGCCGAGGAAGTGAAGGATTCAGTGCACCCGTTCCGGAAGACGTTCGACCAGCTGCAGGTGGGCGATACGATCATCACCAAGTCGCGCGAGATCACACTGGCCGATGTCGAGAAGTTTGCGGCACTGAGCGGCGACACCTTCTACGCGCACATGAACGACGAACATGCCCGGAGCAACGGCGTGTTCGAGGGCCGCGTGGCACATGGCTACTTCATCGTGTCGGCGGCAGCCGGTCTGTTTGTCGACCCGGACCTGGGTCCGGTGCTCGCCAACTACGGCCTCGAGAAGCTGCGTTTCACGAAGCCGGTGTACCCGGGCGACACCATTCATGTGCGCCTCACGGTCAAGCAGAAGACGGCCAAGGATGTGCCCGAAGGCACCATCCCCCAGGGCGTGGTGGAGTGGGATGTGGAAGTGTTCAACCAGAACGACGAAGCCGTGGCGGTCTATTCCATTCTCACGCTCGTCGCGCGTGGTGACGCAAAGGCGGCCTAGCAGGTAAGCTCTACCCATGGCCACGACTCCAACACGCACCATCGACCGCTCGATCATCGAGGGACCCATCGGACCGGCGGTCTGGAAGATGGCGTGGCCTTCTGTTGTGCAGAATGTGATTGCCGGAGCCCAGGGGATGATCGACCACGCGCTGGTCGGTCATCTCGTGGGGTTCACCGGAAATGCTGCGATGGGCGTGGGTTACCAGGTGTTCCTGGTGATCATGGTGTTCATCTCGTCGCTGTTCAGTGGCATGGGTGTGCTTGTGGCGCGCTTTGCCGGTGCGGGTGACCATGCGGGCATGAACCGCGCGGCGTCGCAGGCATTTCTGCTGGTGCTGGGCATGAGCGTGGGGATTCTGGCGCCGCTGGGATATGTGCTGGCGCCCACGCTGCTTGGTCTCGTGAATGCGTCCGCCGCAGTGCAGGCCGAGGCTTTGCCGTTCCTGCGCATCATGTTCGTATTCGGCTTTGGCATGATGATGTTCTTCATGCTGGGCGGTGCATTGCGTGCGGCGGGTGATTCACGCACACCGATGCGCCTGGGCATTGGGCTCACGATCGGCAATGTGTTCTTCAACGTGCTGCTCATTCGTGGCGCGGGGCCGATTCCGGCCATGGGCACGGCGGGCGCTGCCGCCGGTGTGATGATCTCGAGTGGCCTGGTGGCAATCTACGCCATCATGAAGCTGTTCAGCGGCGCGTGGGTGATCGATTTCCGCGGTATGTCGTGGAAGCCGGATTGGGACATCATCCGCGCGCTGTTCCGTTTCGGGCTGCCCACCGGATTGCAAGGCATCGCCATGAATGTGGCCGGCGTGATGCTGCTGCGCTTCATCGGCTCCACGGCCGACAGCGCAGAGGCGCAGGCGGCGTATGCGGTGGGCTATTCGCAGCTCTTCTCGCTGGTGACCTGGTCATCGGTGGGGCTGATGGGTGCGGCGGCCGCGGTGGCGGGGCAGAACCTTGGTGCAGGTCACCCCGAACGCAGCCGTCTCGCGGTGCGCCATGCCGCCAAGATCGGACTCATCATCGCCGCCGTGGTCGGCGCCGCGTTCCTGCTCGTGCCCACCTATCTGCTGGCCATCTTCGGCATGACCGAGCCGGGTGTGGTGCGCATCGGCCGCGAGTTGCTGGCATACCTCAGCGTATCCGGGTTGTTCATCACCGTGGCGCTGACGTTCACTGGTGGCCTGCAGGGTGCCGGCGACACGAAGAGCCCCATGTACATCACGCTGGTCTCGCAGTTCGCACTACCTATCGGATTCCTCACCTTCATGGAATCGATCGGTCAGCTCGAGCCTCATCACATCTGGCTGGCCATCGTGATGGGTCATGCGTTGCGCTGCGCGCTCAGTACCTACCGCTTTGAGCAGGGGCGCTGGCAGTCCATCCAGCTTGGCGTGGGCTCGCGCTAGACCGCGTTTGGAACAGCGGGGGGAACACAGATCACGCAGATTGACACCACAAGGCACAGATACGGCACGCCGCCTTTGCAAAAGTACCCTCCTTCTTTTGTTGTATCTGTGCTTTTGTTCTTTTATCTGTGTGATCTGTGTTCCCCCCGCTGTTCTCACCGCAGCCGCATGACGAGCTGCCGGTAGCTGCGCACACTGGAAATGCTCGGGTCGCTCACGAGATCGGCAATGGGCTCGACGAGCTGCGTGGTGTGATAGCCCGGCACTGATCGTGAATGTGAACCCGCACCACCGAACCAGCTGCGAATGATCACCGCGTTCGAGGTGCGCGGCAGCTTCGCGAGCGATTGCACGAATGTCGGGAAACGCCCGTCGCGAATGAGATAGTCCTCCACGTTCGACGTGTAGAAGACACTCAGCGAATCACCACGCTCACGCAGTACGGTCGCCAGTGACGGCAGGCCCTTGGGGCCAGCGAGGTCGCTCACCACCGGAACCACCAGATTGCGTCGCTCCAGCGACTGCACCACGCGGAATGCAGCTTCGCTGGCCATGTAGCCCGACTGCGCACCGCTCAGGTCGCGTTCGGTGAGCAACTGCGCCAGCGTCGGATAGTACGGCTGCGGCGCGCGACCATGCGACGTGAAGCGTAGTGCCACGCCCTCAGCGATGAACGCCCGATGGAATCGCTCGATCGTCGCCAGATCCTCGGCAGACAGTGTCATGCCGAATCCGGAGACTTGCCCGCGTACCAGCGCTACGGCCGAAGCGGTGCTGGCTGCGGTGGCAGGGGTTCGCCGAGCCCACGCGACCAGCGAGTCGATCGACGCGTTCTCACGCGTGCTGACATCCGATGGCACCGGCCGGCCAAGCCACAATGCGAGGTGTTCCGCGCGATTGCGCGACACGGTGAAGAGCGCCTTGTACAACAGGTGTTGCAGCAGGTTGTCGCGCCGGATGTCCACCATGAACGCGATGCGCGGTGCCGTGCGTGCGATGTAGTTGAACCCCTGATCGGGACCCACGCCCACAAACGCACCACCACGCACACGTCGCTGGTCGAGTTCGGTAAGTGGGTGCAGCAGGCTGCGTTCGTTGGAGATGAGGTTGTCCGTGTCGAAGTAGGCGCCACCATCACTCAGTCGCGCCGACAAGGCTACGAATTGCGCGCGGCTGAGACTGTCGCCCGTCTGCGGGAGGTCGACGTTTGCCTTCGGCGATTCTGATCGTGAGACGCGTGCGTCAGCGGTAGGGCCACAGGCCAGTGATACGGCAAGCACGAGTGACAGCAGCAGGACAACCGGCACAAAGACTCCTGGGGGAAGTGCGGGCAGCGGACTCCGGTCTCAAGCTATACCTTCGGCAATCTCTTCACCCCACCGCTCATGCCCACGTTCCCTCGCTTCGCGCGTCTCGCCGCGGCGCTGGCCATGCCGGCCATGGTGGCTGTGCCCGTAGGTGCGCAGGCCCCGGCTGTTCCCAGCATCGCTCCGTGGCTTTCACCCGCCTCTCCGCTCACGCTCGTCTCGGCGCGCAAGACCGATCGCATCGCGTGGATGGTATATGACCAAGGGCTGCGCAACGTGTACACCGCCGCAGCGCCGGCCTTTCGTCCGGTGCGTGTCACCAACTTTCTGAGCGACGACGGCACCGACCTCACCGATGTGCGCATCTCCGACGACGGTGCGGTGATTGTCTTCGTGCGTGGGTCGGCGCCAAACCGATTTGGCTGGGTGGCCAATCCCTCGCACGATCCGCGTGGAGCCGAACGTGCGATCTGGGCGGTGCGCAGCAGTGGCGGAACACCGTGGCGAGTGGCTGAAGGTGGTGCACCGGAGCTGTCGCCGGACGGACGGTGGGTGCTCTACACGCGCGACGGCCAGATCTACCGGGCCCGCGTGCTGCGCACACCCGGTGTCCCGATCACGGCGATGGATACGGGCGGCCTGCCGCTCATCAAGGCGTGGGGGCGCAATGGTACGCCGCGCTGGTCTCCGGATGGTGCGCGCATCGCGTTTGTGAGTGACCGCGAGAACCATGCGTTTATCGCCGTCTACGATGTGGCGAAGCGCAGTGTGACCTATGTGTCGCCGGGTGTGGATTGCGACGGTACACCAAGCTGGTCACCCGATGGCAAGTCGCTCGCCTTCTCGCGTCGACCCGGCGTGCCGTTCGGCAATCAGACACAACGTGGACAAGGGAGCATCGGCAATCCCGCCGGCCCGGCAGCGAACTTCAGCGCCGCGCCGCAGGTGGGCAATCCTGCGAGCGGATGTGGTGGTGGTGGTTTCGGCGGCGGCGCACCGGCTGCGGCACCGGTGAACGATCGCAACAACATGCGCGCCTCCCCGGGATTCTATTCCGCGGCGTTCGAGGGAGGGCACACGCTCAAGCTGATGATCGCCGATCCCGTTACCGGTCGTGCGCGTGAAGTGTGGCAGAACGCGCCGCGCGACAGTGTGTTCACGACGCTGAACAACATGGTGTGGTCCGATGATCAGGTCGTCTTTCCGGTGAATGTGCCCAAGGACGATTTCGAGCGCTGGTATGCCGTGCCGGTGAGTGGCGGAGCACCGGTGCGTCTCACCACCACCGATGGTCTCATCGAAGACGCCACGTCGGTGTCGTTCTCACGGGATGGCGGGAAGTCGCTCATCTACACCACCAATGCCGAAGACATCGAACGACGGCACATCTGGTCGGTGCCAGTGAGTGGTGGCACGCCGCGACGGATGTCCACGGGAGATGGTGTGGAGACCTATCCGCAGCCGCTTTCGTCGGGCAAGCAGGTGGCGGTGCTGTACTTCGGTGCGAAGACGCCGGCGTCGGTCGCGCTCGTTCCAATGGAAGGCGGCGCGCCCCGCATCATCTATCCCACGCTCGACAAGACTTTCCCCACGGCATCACATGTCGTGCCCGAAGTGGTGAAGACCAAGGCCGCTGATGGGCTCGAGATCAGCAACACGCTGTTCCTGCCCAAGAACTTGAGGCCTGGTGAGAAGCGACCGGCCATTGTGTTTGTGCACGGGGGACCGCGCCGGCAGATGCTGCCTGCGTATCACTACATGCAGTTCTATCACTGGTCGTACGCCGTGAATCAGTGGCTGGCCGATCAGGGCTATGTGGTGCTGAGCATCAATTACCGCAGTGGTGTGGGCTACGGCAAGAGTTTCCGCGATGCGCCCAACACGCAGGGGCGTGGCAATTCGGAGTATCAGGATGTGGTGGCCGGCGCGAAGTACCTGCAGGGGCGTGCCGATGTCGACGCGGCGCGTGTGGGCATCTGGGGCTTGTCGTATGGCGGCCTGCTCACATCGCAGGCACTGGCGCGCAACAGCGACATCTTCGTGGCGGGCGCCGATCTCGCCGGTGTGCACCTCTACGGCAACATCATCGATTCCACCAACCTGGCGTTCAAGTCATCGGCCGTGGGCGCCATGGACGGCTGGAAGTCGCCGGTGTTCCTCGTGCATGGCGACGACGATCGTAACGTGGACTTCGCGCAGACGGTGGGGCTCGTGCAATTGCTGCGCGCGAGGAACATCTACCATGAACTCATCGTCGTGCCGGATGATCTGCACGAGTCGATGATTCATGAGAACTGGATCGATACGTTTGATCGGATGGGCGTGTTTTTAAGGCGATTTGTATGGGATAAGCGGTGACGGGTCGCGGGGGAGCGGGTTGGGGGGTGAATTGCCGGGTTGCGAGTATCGAGTCGCGTGTGTCGAGTGTTCGCAACCCGCAACCCGCAACCCGCAACCCGCAACCCGCAACCCGCAACCCGCAACCCGAACCCCGCAACCCGCAACTCTGTTGTTCACCCCCAAACCCGTCCCCCCGCGACCCGGAACCGCTTTACTTCACCGCCCCCGCCACTCCCGCACGCCGCGGGTCAGCGCCCGCCGTCACGCTGCTCCCATCGATGCGAATCGCTGCACCATAGCCCTCACGCAACTCACCGCGCGCCGACACGAAGGACAAGTCGTAGCCGAGCGCACGCAGGCGCTGCACCACATGTGGTGCGAATCCGTCTTCGAGCTGGATGTTGTACGGCGCATTCGCACCGCCTTGCGGCCCACCACCACCGGGCAGAAAGCGCGGCAACTCCAGCGCGGCCTGCGGCCCGAGGTTGTAGTCGAGCGCGCCGAGCAGTGTCTGGTACACGGCCGACGTGATCCAGGCATTGCCGGCTGCGCCCACCGCGAACACAGGGCGATTGCCCTTGAACGCAATGGTAGGGGCCAGCGTGCTGCCATGTCGCGCGAACGGCAGGCGTGAACCGTACTGCGTGGGATCGGTGCCGTAGCTGGTGAGCTTGTCGTTGCTCAGGAATCCAAGACCCGGGGTGACGTAGAAGTTGCCGCCCCAGGTGCCCAGTGTTTGTGTCACGGCCACGACGTTGCCATCCGCATCGGCCACCGTGTAGGCCGTCGTGCCAGCGGCATGGCAGAACTCCATCTCGGCGGCATGATCGTCACCGCACGGTGAGTCGACACCGAATGATGCCGCTGGATCGCCCGATGGCTCACCCGAGGTGGTCGTCTTTGCGGCCGGCGGCTTCAGGCAGGCCAGGGTGTCCCCGCGCACGCTTGCCGGTGTGAGCGCGCGGTCGGCCTTGAAGCACTGCCAGCGCACGCGTGCCGTGTCCTTGTCCACGATGGTGCCCACATCGATGGGCCACAGTGCCGGGTCGGCGATCTTGCCGCGTGACGACGGTGTGAGAAACCACGCCGACAGATTGGCGTGCAGCGTACCCGCATCGTCCGTGTAGCGCTTGGGCGCCGGATACTGCTCGAGCAGATTGAGTCGCGCGACGAGGTCGGCGCCACCGCTCACCGGTGGCGAACTCGAACACACGCGATACACGCGATACGTGCCGCACACGGGCTCGCGCTCGTTGGCAAAGTAGCGCGCCAGGTCACTGGCCTTCATGGCGTTGCCCTTGGCCCGCAGGTCCTTCACCCAACGTTCGGCCACTTCGCCCTTGTAAAATCCATCCGCGCCCTTGGCGGCAATCTGTTCGAGCACCCACGCGAGGTCCGCGTTGCGCACCGTGTCGCCAGCCACGAGCGGCTTGTCGTTGCGGAAGAACAGCGCGCGGCTGCCTTCGTACTTCGTGAAGTGCTCACGCTCCGTGGCGAGTGTGGTGGCAAGACCGTCACTCACGGCATAGCCATTGCGTGCGGCGCGAATGGCCGGCGCGAGCAGCTGTGCCCAGGTGAGTTTCTTGCTGCCATAGCGCTGCCAGGCGAGATACATGCCCGCCACCGTGCCAGGCACATTCACCAGCACCGGGCCATCACTCGGGTAGCGGCCGTTGACCAGGAGCGATGTGTTGCCAAGGCCCGCGTCTTCCGGAACCCGGCTCATGAACTCGATGAGTGTGGGCTGCGACTGTCCCTTGAGGCTGATGACCATTTCGCCATAGCCACCAATGCCACTGGCATCGGGCTCCACCACACCCAGCGCAAAGCTCACGGCGACGGCCGCGTCGATGGAGTTTCCACCCTGACGAAACATCTCGAGACCGGCTTCGGTGGCCACGGGGTGTGCACTCGACACCGCGGCTCGGCCGGTGGCTTCCTGACGCAATGCGGGACGTTGTTGCAGCGCCACGTGAATGACCTGCTGCAGTGCGCTGTCGGAGGAGGCCGAGATGGCGGTGGGTCGCAACTGATCGCGTACGCGGCGCCAGGTGGAAAGTCGCGCGGCATCCTGTGCGAAGTACAGCGTTGCGCTGCGTTCCCACACCCGGTCGAAGGCGGCCGCATGGGCCACCGCGCGGTCCACGACCGCACCGGTGGTGTTGGTCGCGCGTTCGGCGTCTACCGCGCGAGGTGCGGGCACTTGGTACAGCCCGGGCAGTGCGCCACCGGCCAACACTTGTCGCTCATGCGCGGTGCGGTCCACGCCACGATCGGGGTCGCCGTTGTAGCTCACCGTCACATCGCGCGTTTCGGCGATGGTGATAGTGCTGCCATTGGCCGACCAGTCGATATCACCGTGGCTGCGTGAGACGAGATTGAGATAGGCGGTTCCGCTGGCCGGCACCACGTAGGTGCCGTTGCGTGTGGCAATCGCCAGTTGGGTGGTGCCACCCCACGCCACGTCTTCGAGCGTGGCATCGGTGCTGATGATGGACTCGCCGCTGCCGTCGATGGCCACGATCACGGCCTTGCGGCCGGATTCCGTGAGCGCCAGCAGCGCGACGCGGCGACCATCACTGGAGAGTCGTGGGCGTCGTTCCGTGCGCTCGACGGACGTGAGCCGGTGTTCGCGTCCATCAGGTTCGCGCACCCAGATGCGTGACTCTCCGCCCAGTCCGCGCTGGAACACCACCACACCATTGCCGCCGGCGCTGGGCGCTACGTCGTGGGCAGCGGAAGTCGTGAGTCTGGTTGACGCACCGCTCGGCCGGTCCCGGTCATCAAGTGCGATGCGACGGATGTCGTAGTGGCCTGCTGAATCGGATGCGTAATACAGCGCGTTGTTGGCAAACGTGGCATCGCGGTGATACGCGCTCCCCGTGCTGACCTGCGTCGTCGTGCCATCGGCGAACCGGAAGTGCAGGTGGCCGTCCTGCTCGAAGGCCAGCGTGCCGCGGGTGGACACAGCGGGGCGGCGCACGACCGCGGCGGTGACCGACGCCGGCGTGCTCGATGGCTGCGCGCCAATGGTGGCGCAGGGCAGCAGCGCAACTCCAACGACCAGGAGGTGCCATGTCTGACGCATCATCGACGGGCCCCGCGACCACCAGCCGCACTCGCCGCTCGCTGGATGGTGATGGACTCGATCACATTGCCTTCCTGAATCCGGTCGATCACATCGAGACCCGACAACGTCTCCGCGAACACCGTGTAGTCGTTGTCCAGGCGCACGTTGTCCACGAGGTTGATGAAGATCTGGCCGTCACCCGTGTCGCGGCCGCGGGTGGAGATGCCGAATGTGCCACGCCGATGGCTACCTCCCACTTCATCGCGCATGAAGGTCGTGGTGGCGGGGTCGTATTCATCGGCGCCCGGGCTGCCGCCCTGCA
This sequence comes from Gemmatimonas sp., assembly GCF_036405635.1. GTDB lineage: Bacteria > Gemmatimonadota > Gemmatimonadetes > Gemmatimonadales > Gemmatimonadaceae > Gemmatimonas. Next base: position 20,270 of record NZ_DASWXE010000220.1, read on the forward strand.
GGACGAAGCTGGAAACCACACGGTGCAGGGTGCGTCCGTTGAAGTCCCCACGTTCGGCCAGCGTCACGAAGGTGTGCACGGTGGCGGGTGCATCATCGGGCAGGAGCCGAATGCGAATGGTCCCGAGACCGCGCATGCGAATGATGGCCGTCGCGCCCTGCAGCGCCTTGAGCGCGGCCTCGCTCGGGAACGGTGCTGGTGTGTAGCGCAGGGTGAGCGGTCGCACCGGCGAGAGCGATTCCAGGCGCTTGGCGGCTGCACCGGCAATAGCGGTATCCGCATCGGTCAGCAGCGACGACATCCATGGCACATAGTCGGCTGATTCGGCGCCTGACGCGGCGGCATTGAACAGCCCCATGCGCGCGTCGCGCCATGTGGCAGACTTTGTACGCGTGATGCGATCGAACGCCGCCACGACCTGCTTGAGCACGTCACTCCTATCGACACCGGGTACCCGCAGTGCGGAGTCGCGCAGCACATTGCCCGCCCGCATCAGCAGGCCCGCATGATCGCGTGACAGAGCGCTGTAGGCTTGCGCCGGTGTGGTGATGGCCGCGATGGCCACGTTCGGGTCACGATCGCTGGCCAGGCCACCCAGCGTGGCCGTGTCGCGAAGCACGCGTGCCGCCTGGGCGGCCCATGCGCGTGCTTGCCAGGTGGGAGAGGTCGCCAGCGTGCGCGTGGGGCCTTCGGCATCCTGCGGTGCCACCTTGGCCAGCGCCACGATCGCGTGGGCACGGGGAAGCCACGCCACGCTGGATTTGGTGAGAGGCACAATCGTGGCCGCATCGCACTTCTTGTCGCCAAGCAAGTCTATGGCAAGCAATGCCACATGCTGGCTGCTATCGCCCACCAGCGCCGACGCCCGACTGCAGTCACCGGCCACGCGCAATGCCTGCCATCGCACCATCGGCGATGCATCGTCGACCCAGGTTGCTCCGAGGATGACCGCCAGGCGGCGCACTTGCTCATCGCGGTCAGCAAGTCCCGCCTTCACGATCGCAGAGTCGCGAAGGCCCATCGCTGTGAGCGCTGGCAACAACAGGCGACGCGCTTCGGTGTCCGAGGTGTTCAGAAAGGCCTGGCGCAGCGCCGGAAGCGCGGCCGCCGACATTTTGTAGCTGCGGGCGGTGCGTCGCGACCAAACTTCCAGGCCACGAGCCACGCCGCGTCGCGCCACCAGCGACGTGTCCTGCAACCCGTCGATCAGCGCACGTTCAGCCGTCGCATCCCCCGGAGCCGTGCGACCAAAGGCCGCATACGCCAATCCTCGAAGCTCTGCATCACGAAACCGGCTGAGCGGTCCACCACTGAGCAGGGAGAACGGTGGCGCGGCAAAGCCCAGCACCCGCATCGCCTCGCGCTGCACCGCAAGCGGCGCCGAATCGAGCGCCGCAGCGGCTTCCGCGGTGAATCGCGCCGCATCCGAGCGCGCCGCCGACCGGAATGCGAGTACGCGGATCATCGGGTCGTCGGCCCGCATGGCCGCCGCCAGCACGGGACGCCCCTGCTCGCGCTGGTACTCCGCCACCAGGATGTCGTATGGCGTGATCGTCCGGGAAGGCGGCGCAGGGCGCGCAGGCTGGGCTGACGCGGCGCTGGCTCCCTGAAGCAGCGCGAAGACAAGAGGCCACATGGAATCGCAGGCGAGAGTGGGATCGTCCGGCGGATAGGCGGGGCCGTCCGGAATGCCCTAATTTGCACCGGGTAACACACCTCCCGCCTCCTGCAACATCCCTTCCCGGAGAAACCCATGCGGCTCGTCCGCTCACGGTGGCCGATTGCGGCTGCCGCTGCGCTGCTCGCGTCGTCGTTCGCGCCGTTCCACGTGCCGTCGGCTCATGCCCAGGGCACCAATCGCTACGGCAACCCCGCGCGTGTCGCCCCGGCGCCCACCAAGGCCGCCATCGATGTGCGCGACCTGCAGATCCGTCTCTACCAGTTCGCCGACGACTCCATGCAGGGGCGTCAGGTGGGCCGCGCGGGCAACAAGAAGGGCACCGACTATCTGGCCGCCGAAGTGAAGCGTCTCGGGCTCATGGCGGCGGGCGACAATGGCACCTATTTCCAGAACCTGCCGTTTCACCTCCGCAAGTTCACCGATCATTCGCGGCTGACCATCGACGGCAATCCGCTGCAGTGGAACACCGACTTCGTGGCCGTGCCCGGACAGCGCGCGCCGCGCTTCATCACCGACGCCGAAGTCGTATACGGTGGCATACAGGGCGACACGAGCACACAGATCTCGGCCGCCGCCGCGGCGGGCAAGTTCGTGGTGCTGCTGCCGCCGGCTGGCGGCGCACGTGCCTCGCAGGGACAGGCGTTTGCCGTGCGTCCCGGCTTCGCGCCGGCGCCCACGCGCTTTGCCGATGCCGCGGCGGTCGCCACGGTCGATCTCGATGCCTTGAGTGCGGCCCAGCGGGTAGCCATCAACGAACCCACGGTCGCCTCGCAGATCGCACCGCCGCGTGCGGCACGTGCCGGTGCGCCGGGCGCTCCCGCCGCCGTGCCGGTGGATTCGCTCACGCTGCTCAAGCAGCAGCTCGCGGCGCTGCAGCCGTCGGCCACTATCCGTCTCACCCGTGACGCGGCATCGCGTCTCTTCCGTGGTGCCAGCGTGGAAGGGCTGTCGCCGGGTGCCAAGGGCGGTACGGTGTCGGCTTCGCTCGACTTCGTGGAGCTGCCCACCGAATGGGCCCGCAATGTCATCGCCATCATTCCAGGCAGTGACCCCAAGCTCAAGCATCAGTATGTGGCGATCGGCGCGCACAACGATCACGTGGGGTTCACCACGCCGGTCGACAAGGATTCCATCAAGGTCTTCAACGACGCGCGCATCAAGCTGCAGATCGCCAACGAGATGCGTGGGCTGGGTCCCGAGCAGCTCGCATCGATCAAGGTGAACATGGACAGCATTCGCCGTATTCACCCCAAGCCGCGGCTCGACTCCATCAACAACGGCGCCGACGACGATGGCTCCGGCTCCATGGCGGTGCTCGAAATCGCCGAAGCCATTCAGGCCATGCCGGTCAAGCCGAAGCGTTCCACCATCTTCATCTGGCATGCCGGTGAAGAGGCTGGCCTGCTTGGCTCCGCGTACTTCGTGCGCAACCCGACCGTGCCCATCGACAGCATCGTCGCGCAGCTCAACATCGACATGATCGGACGTGGCCGTGCGGAAGACCTGCCGGGTGGCAGCGACGACTATCTCGGTGTGGTGGGCTCGTGGTTCGACTCGAAGGACCTGGGCGAACAGGTGCAGGCGGTGAACAAGAAGCTCGCCAAGCCGCTCGCCTTCGACTACAAGTTCGACGATCCGATCGCGTGGGCCGGTTACAACAACATCTACGGCCGCAGCGACCACTACAACTACGCGGTGCAGGGCATCCCGATTGCGTTCTTCTTCACGGGGCTGCATGGCGACTATCACCAGCGCAGCGACGAAGCGGAATTCATCGACTATCCGCACTACGCACGCATCACGAACTACATCCGCGACCTGACGGTCGAAGTGGCCAACGGGCCGCGTCCGCGGCTCAACGGCACCAAGCCGGCGAAGCCGAAGAACATCGTACCGTGATCCTGCGGGGAATATGAAAAGGGGCGCCCGGTGAGGGCGCCCCTTTTTAGCACTGGCAGGTCAATGACCCGGCAGCGACTTACATCGCGGTGTTCTTGTTGCCCGCGTTCTTCACATACTTGTCGAGCCACGCCACCCAACGGGCCCACTGATCGAGCACCGTTTCCTTGGCGATCGGGCCGTGGTCTTCGTACGGGTACATGTACAGCGACGTCGTCTTGCCAAGACCCATCAGCGCGTGGTAGAGACGCGTGGAGTTGACCGGGTCCGTGCCGACGTTCTGGTCTTCGGTGCTGTGGTACATGAGCAGCGCACCATTGAGCTGGTCGGCGTACAGCATCGGCGACATCTCGAGGTACGTCTGGCGGCCCTGCCACAGGTCACGACGCTCGCTCTGGAAGCCGTTGGGCGTGAGCGTGCGGTTGTAGGCGCCGTCACCGGCAATGCCGGCCTTGAAGAACGGCGTGTGCACCATGGCGTTCACCGTGCTGAACGCGCCGTAGCTGTGGCCACCCAGGCCCAGGCGATGGCGATCGATGATCTGCAGCGTGTCGAGCGCGTCGATGATGGCCGACAGGTTGTTGCGCAGGTCCACGACATAGTTGTCGTTGGCGAGCTGGCCTTCGCTCGCGAAGATCGGCGCATCGGGCTCCACGACGGCATACCCCTGCGTCACCAGGAACTGCAGCGAACGCGGGCCATACGACGGGAACCGGCGATCGGCCGCCGAGCCCTGCGCCAGCGTGCGATCGTACGCCGCCTGGTTGTCGTACTCACGCGGATAGAACCAGAACATCGCCGGCAGGCGCGTGCCCGTCTTGTAGTCGGCGGGCAGCGTGACGTTCACGTTGAACGTGTAGCCGTCGGCGCGGCGGGCGACCACCTTCTTCTTGATCGCCTTGCTGAGCTCCGGCATCACATCGACGTTGTTCGTGAGCTGCTTGGCATCCTTCGACGCCAGCGTCAGCACGAACGACTGCGGCACCATGGTCGGCGATTCGCGCTGCACGACCACCTTGGTGAAGTCGTCGTCGAGCGGCGCCGAGATGGTTTCCACCACGTCACCCGTGCTCTCGTAGATACGGGTGCGAGCACCGGTGCGAATATCAATCTTCTCGACATTCGCCTTGGGCGAGCTGGCCGTGTCCTGCGGCGCCCCGATGGTGAACACCGACTTGCCGTCGGTGGAGACCACCACCACCGCGTCGCCCTTGCTGCCCGGGCGCGTCACCAGGCCACCGGCCTGACCACGGCCGAAGCCACCGGCTGCAGGCGCCGGCGCGGCGGCACTGTCACCACGACCACGCGGACGCGGCGCGACCACGGTGAACTTGGCGTTGTTCTCGGTGAGGAAGATGGCCTGCTCGTACGTACCGCCCGTGCCTGTCTCGGTCACGAACAGGATGGTGCCGGCATCGTTGAAGCGCGCCGCCGAAATGCGGTTGGTGGTTTCGTACAGCACCGTGGCGCCGTTGGCGTCGAACGGGGCCTTCCACTGCATCAGGCGATCGGCGCGACGCGCGGCCGCACCGCTATCGGCGCGAGCCGCACCACCAGCCGGCGTCGGCGCCAACTGCATGTACAGCAGCGCTCCCGACGGGGCCCAGGCAATGCTGCGCTTGCCCGTGTCCACCGGCACACGACCGGCGAGACGGCTCGGGTTCATCGGATCGACCGGATCGGTCGGATCATCCGACTCACGCAGCGGCTTGTTCACCACTTCACGCACCACCACACCCGCACCATCCACGATCACGTCGCGCGTGCCGAACGACGACACCGGCAACACGTACGAGAACGGCTTCTCCACGTACGTCACGCGGAAGTACTTGCCATCGGGCGACGCATCGAGCGCGCGGATCATGCCCGGCGCACCCACCTTCTTCACGGCGCGTGTCTTGGTATTGATGACGGCGAGCTGGCCCGTGATGTGATAAGCCAGCAGGTCCTTCTCGTACGGCGTCATGACCAGATCGGCGTACGTGCGCGTCTTGAGCTTGTTGCTCTCGTTGATACGCACCATCGGACCGCTGGCCAGCGCCGGTTCCTTGGGTTCGGCACCACGCGCGTCCGGCGTGAGCACCACGATGAGCGACTGACCGTCAGCACTCCACGACGGTGCCGTGACGGTGGTCGCCAGCACATTGCGGCCGCTCACCGGCGTTGCCTTGCCCGTCGCGGCATCGGCCACGTAGAGCTGCGTGGCATCATCGAACAGCGCGAGGAATGCGATACGCGAACCATCGGGCGACCACACGGGCTGCGTGGTGCGGGCACCGGCGGGCAACGCCACCGGAATCTTGCGCCCGGTTTCCCACTCGAGCAGCTCGAGACCTGCGGCGCTGCGCATGGTCATGCCACGCTCACGATTCGCGCCCTGGTCGACCTGGAAGCCGCCGAGGTTATGGTGTGCCTTGCCGACGTTCTTGAGCGACGGCAGGCCATCGCTCACGGTACGGGCGAAATACTTGCGGCTGCCCGGGCTCGGCGCGTTGAACGACGCGTTGCCTTCACGCGGCGCCGTGACGAGGCGCGCGATCGCCTCGGGCGGCGCGATGTACCCTTCGTCGGAAATCGGATCGGCCGCCTTGCTGGCCGATGCCGGTGCCGGTGCCGCATTGGCACCGGCGCGGTTCTGCGCCGTCGCAAGCGACGGCACCGTGAGCAGCCCGACGGCGAGTGCCATCTTGCGGGCCAGGGCAGGTGACCACGTCAGCGGGCGCGAGCCGGCGTGGGCGAGGGGGGAGCGCAACGGGGAGCGCATGGGCGTGGAGGCCTCAGGCAACGGGGAAGACCGGACAGGGCGACAAAGTCCCTCGTTCCCTAACGCAACGCCCCCGTGAAACGCTTGTCCAGACGGAAATCGCACGCGGCCGGGCATCCCCCCATACGGCCCGTCACAGATGAGGCGCGGTTTACCGGGGACGGCCGATGTGATTCAGAAGGATCCACACGGTGCCGTTGTTCTCGTTCGCCCGCCGCGCCGGGTGCGCGATCCACTGCTGCAGCCACAGCACATCCAGTCGCTTGGTCGCATTGAGGGGGATGCCGGCGCCGAACGAGAACCGGTTCTGGTCGAGGGCCAGCCCCCGGTCGGTGTGGGAAATGCCCACGAAGACGTCGTTCTGGAGCACGGCCGTGACATCACGCTTGCGATACTGCAGTCCCGGCACCGGATACGCCGCCCGCAGGAGATACCGCGCCCGCTGCTGGTAGCGACTGGGGCCACGGGACCGGTCGCTGTCCTCGTCGGTGATGATGTTGGAGAGCCACCGGTGCTCGTATCGGTATCGGTGCATCAGGTCGAACTTGCCCGGCCGGTGGTTCATCTGGGCGAACAGAAACAGCTGATGATCCCGGCTCGGCTGCGCGGCGGGCAGCTCGCCGTAGGGCGCCGACGCGCCATAATTCACGCCGCCGCCAAGGCGCAGGCCGTCCGCCAACTTGTACGTGAGCGTGTTACGGAACATGAACTGCTGCGGTTTGGCCACGCCGTCGGTGCGGCGCCACTGCAGGTCGCCCAATATCGCCCAGCGCTTGCTCACCGGCTGGTCGTAGGTCACGGCCAGCCAGACATGGTCATTCTGACGAACGGTGCGCCAGGGGGCCGGCGTCTGGGCACCAGCGGACTGGGGCAGGGAAATGGCTGCGGCCGCCAGAGCGGTCGCGCACAAGCGGTTGGTGAGGTGGGCGAAGTGCATAGATTCCAACCTCGTCGATGAATTGTAACGACGCTACCACTTCGCCCTACGCCCATGTCCGAAAACGCCCCCGAGCCCACGTCGGCCCCCGCCACGGTGGATGCCATTCCCGCGACCGCCGAGCAGCGCCAGCGCCTCGACCGGGTCCGTGATGACCTGCTGCGGGTGCATCGCGGGCTCCTCCATGTTGAGCGGGAGCGCTACGAGAAGGTGAAGGGACGGCTGGCCAACAACAGCGCGTTCCTGCAGGTGGTGATCAACGACCCGTGGTTCGACTGGCTCCGTCCCATGGCGCAGCTGGTCCTGCTCATCGACGAGCGCCTGGCTGACAAGAAGGCCCCGTTGGGCGCGGCAGAAGCGCAGGCCCTGTTCGACCGGTCGCGTCTGCTGCTGCAGGCCGATTCCGAAGGGGACGCCTTTCAGCGTCTCTACTATCAGGCGGTGCAGCACTCGCCAGACCTGGCCGTTCTGGCCCGTCAGGTCGCCTTGGGCCTCTCCAGCGGACTCGACGGCAACAAGTAACGCTGCGTATCGTCCCAGAAGGCTGGACCCTGGGTGGTCCGGCCTTCATCGTTCCAGTATGTATTGCGCAGGGCGGTTCCGAGCCGCACTGGCGCTGGCGGGTATTGCGCTCGCTGTTGGTTGTGGGCGTCCTTCCTATCCCGCACGTCCAGTCGCGCCGAATGTGGCGCCGCGAGCGGCTTTCATCGATCAGTTCGACGCGCTGTGGTCGCGATTCGACAGCGTCTATCCGTCGTTTGCCTACAAGCGAGTCGACTGGGATGCTCAGCGAACGCGCTACCGTCCGCGCGCGGAGCGTGCGCGCTCGCAGGATGAACTGGTGGCGGTGCTTATCGAGATGCTCACGCCCCTGCACGATCGCCATGTCTGGCTGGTGGACCCCCGCGGGCAGGTGGTGCCCACCTATCGGGCCAGCGTCGTCGCCAACTTCGATCGCGCGCGCTGGGAAGCGGCCATGCGCGATGCGAGCATCGTGCGGCGCAACGATATCGGCGAAGGCATGGTGGGAGGGTATGCCTATCTCTACATCGGCTCCTGGCGTGCGCCCGTCGATATCGATGCGCTCGACCTAGCCCTCGAGCGGGTTCGCGAGGCGCAGGGGCTGATCATCGACTTGCGCACCAATGCCGGTGGCAGCGATGGCACCGCACTGGCGTTTGCGGGTCGCTTCACGCGTCGGGCCTTTCCCGCATCATACGTGGAAATCCGTACGGACCCGCGTGTGACCGATGTGGAGATGCCGCTGGCCCGCACGATCTCGCCGCGCGGCGCGTGGCAGTTCACCCGTCCTGTCGTGCTCATCACGGGCCGTGGTGGACTGAGCGCCACCGAGAGCTTCGCGGCCGCCATGCGTACGCTGCCCCAGGTCACGGTCATCGGCGACACCACCGGCGGTGCCTCGGGCAATCCGGCCACCTTTGCGTTGGGCGCCGGATGGCAGTTCACGGTGCCGCGGTGGCTGGAGTACGGACCCGATCGGCAACCCATCGAAGGCCGTGGTGTGGCGCCGCATCTGGCCATGACCTGGAACCCTGACAGCTATGACTCGCAGCGTGATCCCCTGATTGATGCGGCCGTTGGATTGCTAGGAGAGCGGACTGGAGTGTACCGTATCGCGCCGAGCGGTCCGGCAGACCCGCCGACCCGCCAGTTGGACGGGCGCGATCGCCATTGACTGATGGCGCGGCGCGGCCCGAGGCGAGTGACACTCTCCATACGAGCGCCGCATGAGCCAATCGAACACCCCGCCCAATGTCCCCGTGTGGGAAGATGGTCGCTGGACTCCGCTTCCGGCGCTACACGGCGACGTGAGTGCCGACAGCTGCGTGATCGGATTGGGTGGCAGTGGCCTCACGCTCATCGAAGAACTGCTGCGGCGCGATGAACGCGTGGTGGGACTCGACGCGGGAGATGTCGGCGCCGGCGCCGCAGGACGCAACGGTGGCTTCCTGCTGGCCGGTGCCTACGATTTCTATCACGACGCGGTTCGCAAGCATGGCCGGGATCGTGCGCGCGCCATCTACGCCGCCACACTGGCCGAACTGCCGCGCATCGCCGATGCCGCGCCGGGCACGGTGCGATTCACGGGCTCGCGCCGCCTGGTGGCGGACGACTGGGACCTCGAGGACTGTCAGGCGCAGCGTGAGGTGATGCTCACCGACGGTCTGGCCTGTGAATGGGTGGACGATGAACTCGGCACGGGACTCTTCCTGCCGTCCGATGCCTCGTTCAACCCGCTCGCGCGTTGCCGTGCACTGGCCGTGCGTGCTCGGGAAGAAGGCGCGCGTCTGTTCGCTCGCACCCCCGTGCTGCAGATCGACGGCACGCGCGTCGTGACGCCAACGGGATCGGTGCACTGTGGGCGCGTGTTTGTGGCGGTCGATGGTCGTCTCGAAGTGCTGTTGCCCGAACTGGTGGGGCGGGTGCGCACGGCGCGCCTGCAGATGCTGGCCACGGCACCATCGGCAGAGCGCCGCATTCCGTGCCCCATGTACTACCGCGAGGGGTACGAGTACTGGCAGCAGTTGCCCGATGGGTCGGTGGCGCTGGGCGGATTCCGCGACCGCGCTGGTGAAAGCGAATGGAGCACCGATGCCACCCCGACGGCGCCGGTGCAGGACATGCTCGAATCGTTCATGCGTTCGCACATCGGCATCACCACCCCCATCACGCACCGCTGGGCCGCCTGCGCGGGCTACACGGAGACCGGTCTGCCGGTGATCGAGCAGGTGCGCGAACATGTGTGGGCACTGGGCGGCTATTCCGGAACCGGCAATGTGATCGGCGCGCTGGCCGCACGTGGTGTGGCGGCCGCTGCGCTCGACGGTGATGCCAGCGGTGTCCGCCTTCTGCTCGGCGATACGTGGTCACCAGTAGTCACTCGTGGCGTGCGTCACGATGCAAGTCACGATGTAAGCCCTACGTCGTAGTCTTCAGACTTTTCTCAATCATGACATCATCGCTGAACATCCGTCCGGCCACCGGACAGGATGTATCCGTTATTCGTGAACTCATCGAAGGGCTGGCCGATTACGAGCGGCTGCGCCACGAGTGTGTGGCCACGGACGCACTGCTCGAGCGGGCGCTGTTTGGTGCGCGTCCGTATGCCGAGGTGATCATCGCGGAGTGGGAGGGGGAGGTCGCAGGGTTCGCGCTCTTCTTTCACAACTTCTCCACGTTCCTTGCGCGACCGGGGATCTACCTCGAAGATCTGTTTGTTCGGCCGACGTTCCGCGGGAAGGGTATTGGCAAGGCGTTGCTGGTGCGTCTTGCGGCTCTCGCCGTGGAACGTGAGTGTGGCCGTCTCGAGTGGTCGGTGCTCGACTGGAACGTGGATGCGATCGGCTTCTACGAAAAGCTCGGGGCACGACCGCAGGATGAGTGGACCGTCTATCGCGTCACGGGTGATGCGCTTGCGCAGCTCGCGACAGGAGGACCGGAATCATGAACAATCGCGACAACGAAGGCGACAGCGAAATTCGTGCGGCTGCCGCGCCGCAACAGGCCGTGCATACACGGCGTGCGGTGTTGCAGGCATTGGCTGGCGGCCTGGTGGGCAGTGCGCTGGGGGCGCGTGCGGTGCTGGCCCAACACACGTCTACGATCATCCCAGCGGCGGAGCGCATCGAGCGCATTGGTCTGCAGTTGTACACGGTGCGCCGGGCGATGGCGACCGATGTGGAGGGCACCATTGCTGCTGTCGCGCGCGCAGGCGTGACGGAACTCGAGTTTGCCGGCTACTACAACAAGGACGCCGCGTGGTGGAAGGCGCTGCTCAAGCAGCATGGTCTCACGGCACCCGCGACGCACGAAGCGTTGCCGACCAGCGATGAAGGCTGGGGCGCCATCATGGACCGTGCCAACGCGATGGGCCACAAGATCGTCATCGTGCCGTCTGTGAATGCGGAATACCGCGGCTCGCGTGCCAACTGGCAGCGATTGGCCGAGCGCCTGAATACCGGCGCCACGCGCGCCAACGCCGCCGGGCTTTCGTTCGCGTACCACAATCACGACTACGAGTTCGCTCCCATCGAGGGCACCACCGGCTACGAGGTGCTCACCACGCAGACCGACCCGGCGGCGGTGAAGCTCGAGCTGGATATCTACTGGGCGGTGAAGGCCGGGCATGATCCGTTGGCCATCATCGCGCGCTGGCCCGGTCGCGTGGTGGCCTGTCATGTGAAGGATGCGGGCCCTGCGCCCGAGCGCGCGATGAAGGATGTCGGCGCCGGTACCATCGACTTCAAGACCATCCTCACGAAGGGGCGTGCTTCGGGACTGAACCACTGGTTCATCGAGCACGACAACCCCACTGATCCCATTGCGTCGGTCACCGCCAGCGCGGCTGCGCTCAAGGCGTTGTAACGCGTCACCCCCACCGCATTCCTGATGCAGATCCAGCCCCGCCGTCCCGAATACGATGTGTGCATTGTGGGCTCCGGCGCCGGCGGCGCCATGGCCGCGTACGAACTCACGCGGCAGGGCGCGCGCGTGGTGATGCTCGAAGCGGGACCGTGGTGGGACAACACCAAGGACTCGTCGATGCTCAAGATGCCGTACGACACGGCGCGTCGCGGCGGCAGCACGCCGGAGCGCCAGTTCGGCGAGCATGATGCCTGTCTGGGTGGGTGGGATATTCCGGGTGAGCCATACACGGTCGCCGAAGGGTCGCAGAACTTCCGGTGGTGGCGCGGGCGCATGCTGGGCGGTCGCACCAACCACTGGGGACGTATCTCGCTGCGTTTCGGGCCACACGACTTCAAGGCCAAGAGTCGCGACGGTCTGGGTGACGACTGGCCCGTCGGCTACGATGATATCAAGCCGTACTACGATCGGGTCGATCGTATGGTGGGCATTTTCGGCAGCAATGAAGGGCTGGAGAATCACCCCGATGGTGAGTTCATGCCACCGCCGGAGCCGCGCTGTTATGAGAAGCTGGTGCAGCGGGCGTCCAAGAAGCTCAACGTCACCTGCATTCCCGCGCGGTTGTCCATCATCACCAAGCCGCTGGGTATGCGCGCGCCGTGCCACTACTGCGGCCAGTGCAATCGCGGGTGCATGACCAACTCCAACTTCACCGCGCCGAATGTGCTGTTGTTCCCGGCGCAAAAGACGGGGCGGCTCACCATTCTGAGCAATGCGATGGCGCGCGAGGTCACGGTGAACGACGCCGGCCTCGCCACGGGCGTGAGCTACATCGACAAGAAGACGGGCCGCGACGAACATGTGCGCGCCAAAGTGGTCGTGCTGGCCGCATCGAGCCTCGAGTCCAGCCGCATCATGCTCAACTCGAAGTCCTCGCGTTTCCCGAATGGCATCGGCAACTCGAGCGGCGTGGTGGGGCGCTACATCACCGACTCCACCGGTACGGATGTGGCGGGCTACATCCCGTCGCTCGAAGGCATGCCACGCCACAACTGCGACGGTGTGGGTGGTGGACATGTGTACATGCCATGGTGGATGGACAACAAGAAGCTCGACTTCCCACGCGGGTATCACATCGAGGTGTGGGGCGGCTACGGCATGCCCAGCTACGGGTTCATGGGCGGTATTCAGCGCTACCCCGATGGCGGTGGCTACGGCGCGTCACTCAAGGACAGCTACCGCAAGTACTGGGGCACGACGATCGGGTTTTCCGGGCGTGGTGAGATGATTCCCAACGACAAGTCGTACGCCGAACTCGATCCCGAGCGGCGCGATCAGTGGGGCATTCCAGTGCTGCGGTTCCACTGGCAGTGGACCGACCATGAGTACAACCAGGTGAAGCACATGCAGGAGACGTTCCGGGCCTTGATCGCCGAGATGGGTGGTACGGTGTTCAATGCAATGCCCACCAAGGAGCAAGGTTACGGCATCGCGACGGGTGGTTCGATCATCCACGAACTGGGTACCGTGCGCATGGGCAGCGAGGAGAAAACGTCCGCGCTCAACAGCCAGTGCCAGGCGTGGGACTGCAAGAATCTGTTTGTCGCCGACGGCGGGCCGTTTGTGTCGCAGTGCGACAAGAACCCCACGTGGACCATTCTCGCACTGTCCATGCGCACGTCGGAGTACATCACGCAGCAGCGCAAGGCGGGGGCTCTCTGATGGAACGCCGCGAGATGATGAAGCTGCTGGCGACCATGCCCATGGGAGCGTGGGCGCTGTCGCACAGTGATGTGGCTGATGCCGCGCTGCACACCCATGACGTGCTGGACGCACTGGAGCAGGCACAACCCAAGGTAGCGTTCACGCCCAAGTTCTTTCAGCCGCTCGAGTGGCGCACCGTACGCGTGCTGTCCGATATCGTGATCCCGCGCGATGCGCGCTCGGGGAGCGCAACGGATGCGGGGGTGCCGGAGTTCATGGACTTCGTGATGATGACGTACACAGGCAACCAGACCCGCATGCGCGAAGGGTTGGGGTGGCTCAACGCCGAGTCGCGGGCACGCTTCGGCAAGCCGTTCCCGGATATCACGGCGGCGCAGCGCACAGCGGTGGTGGATGACATCGCCTGGCCGGCCAAGGCCAAGCCGGAGCATCAGGCCGGTGTGCGGTTCTTCAATGCGTTCCGTGATCTGTGCGCGAACGGTTTCTTCACCAGCCGCATCGGGGTGAAGGACATTGGCTACATGGGCAATGTGCCGGTGTCGGCGTGGAGCGGGTGCCCCGCGCCGGCCAATGCCAAGGCACTGGGGAGCGCGCGGTGATGCCGTCGGGTTCGTGGTGCGGCAAGGTGCTGTCTGGCAAGGCGCTGGCCGCGCTGGCGCTCCCGCTGCTGTGCGGCGCGTCGACGCTGTCGGCACAACGCGCGCCGGTGGGGCCGTCCACCCGCTCGTATGTGCGCGTGGATACCTCCGTGGTGGCACTGACCAACGTGCGTGTCATCGATGGCACCGGTGCCGCAGCGCGCGATGCGCAAACGGTGATCATTCGCGATGGGCGTATT
>NZ_DASWXE010000221.1:0-8128 GCF_036405635.1 Gemmatimonas sp.
GGGCATGGCTGACTCCTTGGGCGGAAGGGCGCGAACACCGAAGTTCCGGGCTTCGGTATTTTTTCGGTCTGCCGATATTAGGGCCCTGGGACGACCCCCGCAAGGCGGGCCGCCCTCCGCCTTCGTCAAGCCGCCTGATCGTTACTTCCGCACCTGCGGCACCGTGTGTTTGAGCGTGATACTGCGACCGAAGAAGTAGCGCGACTGCTTTCGCTGCGGCGCCGGCACAGTGAGCATGTCCTTGAGCAGTGTGATGACGTCCATCTGCTGCGGGTCCAGTACCTCTGCCGCGATCTCCGGCTGCTTCCAGAACAGCTCCCAATAGGCCTTCTGCACGGTCTTGACCGAGTCCAGCGCCTGCTTGCTCGCCACACCCTCCGGCTGCGCGGCCAGGAACTGCGCCAGCGGTCGATACAACTCGCGCACCTGCTCACTGAACACGGAATCGCGCTGGCGCAGCTTGTCGATCTGCGGCGGCAGCAGGAACAGCGTGTCCGCTTCCTCGACGAGCACCTTGTGAATGCTCGACGTCTCCCGCAGGTAGCGTGAGACCAGTGAGTCCTCACCACGACGTTCCCACCGACCGCTCATGCGCACAGGCTCGATGGCACGGCGCAGGGCCTGGAGGTCATAGTCGGTGTGCAGTCGCAAACTGATGTCCAGCGTCACGCGGAAGGGATCGCGCCACGACAGACGTGCCGGGCGCGTCTCTGCGAAGCGCGGATTCACATCGTAGCGGAAGGCGCGCGCACTGGCGTCGAAACCACGGGGCACGAGCAGCGTGGCATCGGGCGTGGACACACCACCCCAGCCACGCATGTTCTCGCCATGCAACAGTTGATCCACGCCCGAGAGCACATTGTTGGCGAACAACGTCACGTTGACGCGGTTGCGCCAGTTCGTGGCGCCGTAGTTGATGGGGAGCGCCCAGCTGACCGAGAGCGTGCGGGTCCACGGGCCGCGACAGGCCTGACGGGTGTCGCTGCGTCCCATGGTGGCCAACAGGCAGGCACGCGCCACGGGGCTGCCCGATTCCAGCAGACCGCGCAGTCCCGATGCGAGTGCGGCGTCGCTGGTGGTGGCCGGATCGGGCACCCACGCACGATCGCCGCCGCGACCATCGCCGTTCACATCAGCCTGCACCAGCGGTGTGAACGGCAATCCCGACTGCAGGCGTGCAAAAGCCGAGAAGTTGCCGAGGCGCCCACCGCGTCCGAACTGGAGCAGCCACACATGCCGCGCGTCCGCGAAGCTCGGCGCCCACTCCACGGCTGCGGGATCCGCAAAGGTGGCGCCATCGAAGCCACGCTGCTGTCGATCGATGCGCTGCACCGTGTAGTTGACCGTCATGAACGGCCAGCCGCGCCACTTGCGATTGAATCGATCCAGGCCCGCACTGAACGTGACCTGGCCACCACGGCCACGCAGGTCGCTGGTGAGCATGTCCACACGACTGTACGCGCTGGTGCGCCGCGCCTCGGCAGGTGACAGGGCGCCTGTGGCCGCATCGATGGCCGACGGTGACACGAACACCGTGCGCCCGCCCTCATTGGCGAGCGTGAAGCGCGATACGCCGGCGAAGTTGCGGTCCACCAGCGATGGCTGGTTGAGATCGAGTGTGGCGAGCGCGCTGGCCCGGAACACCATCGTGAAGCGCGAGGTGTTGTAGTCGAGCGAGGCGCGCCAGCTGCGCGGCACATCGAAGTTGCGGCTCAACACCGATACCGATGGCGCACGTTCACCGAGTGGTCCACCGCCATCGGCGCACTGGGTGGGCAAAGGTGCATCCGTGGCCGACCAGGACGGCAGCGGCACGGCGGCACCAACACAATTCAGTGACAACACGCTGCCCGGCAATCCCGTGCGCGCCGCCGCATCGGCCAACACATCGGGGCGCCAGAGATCGCGGAATTCGCCGATACCGCCGCGCAGCACACCGGTGGGATAGCGGAACCATGTTCCGAATGGCGTGCCCGACATGCCCGACCCGTTGTCGCGCGCCTTGTTGAACGCGTAGGTGAAGCCGACGCGCGGGCTCACATGCACCCGCGGCGCCACACCACCAGTACGAATGCCCAGTGCATTCTCCAGCGCCTCGTTGCGCGCCGGCCCGCCAAGAGCGCCGTTGCCTTCCACGCGCGCGCCGTAGATCAGCGAGAAGAACCGACTGGGCGCCCAGGTGTGCGAAAGCGCGACCGCACTGTTCCACACCTGCCCTTCACGTTCGGGGTTGAGCAACGTGCGCGAATACGACATCGGCCGATTGGCCGCGAGATCGTCAAGCGAAGCATAGGTGTATCGCCCCACGCCGTTGGCACCGCCCTGCTGCGTCAGCCCATCGTAGCGCGCCCATGCGATCGCCCGCAGTTGATGCTGCCGGCCATGGATGTTGCGCATGAACTCATGGTTCGCTTCGGCAGTCCAACGGGTGTTGTCGAGCAACTCACTACCACGCCCTCCCAGCGACAACGAGGCGATGCCGGCATCGGTGGCGTCGGTGCTGCCCGTCGTGCGCACCAGTACATCGAGCGCCGGCTGCTGCAGATACGGCGTGGTGCGGTTGTTGACCATGCCCACGTTGAAACGTGTGGTCTGCACCGTGGAGAAAGCGGGTCCCGACCACCGGCCCAGTGACAGCATGGCACCGGCGGCGCGCTCACGACGTGCTGCCCCAGCGCCGGGCGCCATCAGGGCCGACAATCCCTCGTTGTCATTCTCAGACTGATTCGCATACACCGTGAGGAACCGCGTGCGACTCGTGTCTCGTGTGTCATCGAACCGCGCCATGACACCGAACCCATCGCGGCGCACGGCGGTGGGAATACCCGACGGACGCAGTCGCAACCCCAACCCCTGCGCCACCTGACGCGCACGTTGCACCGAATCGAGCGCCACACCTGAACGCTCGTATGCCAAGGCATCAGCGCCCGTGATGTCCACCAGTGCCCGATCGGTGCGTGAGGCGTCGACGGAGATGTTGTACGTCATCACACCGCGAATCGCTTCCCCATCGATACCACCCGACGCACGCCACATCTGATTGGTGGCACCCAGCGCACGCCCCACGGCATCGGTGGCCTGCAGTGCCCGCATGTCACCGGTGAAGAACAGGTTGCGATTCTGGCTGTCACGACTGCCACCCGACAGACGCAGGTCGATGTTCGCGCCGGAGAATCCACCGCGCGTGGCATCGTAGGTGGCACCGGTCACGCGAGTCTCCACGCGTGCCGCACGCGGTACACTCGACGCGCCCATGGCCATGCCATTCAGGGTCGTCAGGTTGCTCGTGCCCGACGCGCCAAGCATGGACGGACCGCCCGGCCCCATCACCACCCCGGGAATGGTCGACACGGTCGTCGAGATGTCGCCTGCCACACTGGGCGGCAATCCCGCGCTCGCCCCCTGCCGCCACGCCTCGGCCGAGCCAGTCTCCTGCGTGTAGGGATTCACCGCCGTGGTGGCGCGCACCGGCTGGTTGGCCGTCACCTGCACTGCATCCAAGGACGTCACGTTGCCTGACAACACAAAGTCGGCCGTGTACTCGCGCTCATTGCCCACGCGCGTGATGCGTCGACGTGCGCCCTTGAAACCCGCCGCCTGCACGGCCACGAGGTAGTCACCCGTGCCCGGGTCGAAGGTGACCGTGTAACGACCACTGTCGTTCGTGGCCACCGTCTGCACCAGTCGATCGGGGCCACGGGTCACGAACACCGTGGCCGCACTGATCACGCGTCCGCTGTCGGAGGTGATGCGGCCCCGGATGGTTTCCGGCTGGGCGAGCGCGACGACGGGAAAGCCGAGGAGGAGTGCAGGCAGCCAGTGGAGGAGGCGCATGGCAGCAGGGGATTGCGGGCGTATGGAGGTGACGACACGCCTTGGGACAGTGCGATGCCGTGAATCGTTGCGTCACAGGCTGTGCATTCCCAACCGGCGACAGTAATATCCGCGCGCCTGCGCCATCTCATGCCAATCACCGAGCCCGACCCGTGAGCCTGCCAACCATTCGCGGTCGTGTTGTCGTGCGGACCCGGCATCTCGCTGCGGTGGCCCTGCTCGCGCTGGCCGGCATGCGCGCCCATGCGCAGCCCCCCATGATCGAGCGCAGTCTGGCGCATATGCATCACGCGGCGTGGACCGAGCGCGAAGGATTGCCCGCATCCGGCATCAATGCGCTGCGCCGCTCGGCGGACGGCTACCTGTGGCTTGGCACGTCCGGCGGCTTGCTGCGGTTCGACGGCGCACGGTTCGTGCGCTTCGATTCCACGGACAGCCCCGCCCTGCGGTCGTCTGTCACGGGCACCTTCGCGCCGCAACTACTCGACCGCGATGGAGCGCTCTGGATCAGCCGACCCGACGGCGGCCTCGTACAGTATCGGGACCGCACATTCCGCGAAGTGATGCCCGCCAACGCCGAGCGCGGACGCGTCTCCACGATCATCGAAGATGGCCTCGGGCGTCTGTGGGCGATGTGCGGCCAGCTGTTCATCATCGATCGGCAGGGTGGCATCACATCGCCGCGCCTGCCACCCGGCGTCACGAACGCGCAGGTACAGGGCATTGCGCGCGATACGGCCAACGGCATGTGGCTGGGCACGCGTTCCGGTCAGATGTGGCACATCGCTGCCGACGGCACGTCCACACCGATGCCCGTCAACTACAGCGGCGACTCCGGCATGCGCCCGCTGCTGCAGACGCGCGATGGCACGCTCTGGATCCTCAACAACGGCGTGGAATATCGCGAAGGAGGGAGTTGGCGCGGACTGCGCGACCCCGCGTCACCCAACGGCGAAGTGAATGCTGTTCGCGCCGTGGAACTGCCGGACAGCTCGGTCGTGGTGGCGTCGCGTGGTCATGGCCTGCTGCGCTGGAAACACGGACGCGTCGAACGTTTCGCCGAACACGAAGGGCTGACCGATGCGGTGACGCGTGCGCTGCTGTTCGATGCCGACGGCAGTCTGTGGGTCACCACGGACGGTGGGCTCGACCGTTTTCGGGCCGCGCCGTTCATCACGCTTGGCGCGGCCGACGGACTGCCGTTCGCCACACCGGGGCTGCTCTTCCCCGATGCCGGTGGCGCGCTGTGGATGAAAGACTTCGGTCATCCCACGCTGTACCTCGCCGACGGCGGCATCATCCGCCACGAAGTCGGACCCATTCGCGTGCGTGCCTTCACACCACCGCCTCCCAATCGGTACCTCCTGCTCGGCACCTCGAAGCGGAACGCACAGGATGCCTGGGCGATGGACAACCGTCTGCAGTTGCTGCGCTTCACGCAGGGCCGCTTCACGGTCAGTCGTCCGGCAAACTGGCCCGGTTTTGTCCCGTTTCTGGTGACCGAAGACCGTCGCCAGCGGTTCTGGGTTGCATTCAACGGCGGTGGTGGTGGATTCGGCGTGGTGCGCGACGGACAGTTCCAGCGCATCCCGGATTCGTCTTCCACCGCGGCAACATGGGCCAACCGCATTGTCGAGGATTCACTCGGCAATATCTGGGTCGCGCAGGAGAATCCGGAACAACTGCTGCGCATCACCAGCGATCGCACCGGCGATCGAACCGGTGATCGCATCGCCGATCGCATTGTGCCACCACACGGCACGAGCTTCGGCCAGATGCTCGTCGAAGGCGGTGATACACTGTGGGCGCTCAACGGAGATCAGTTCGCGCGTATTGCCGGCGGACGCTTCACACGGGTGGCGGTGCCCGGCACGGCCGCCACCCTGCGCGGTGGTTCTGCCGCCCTGCAGCTCGCCCACGGGTATCTTTGGTTCGGCTCCGATCTGGGCATCGGGCGAGTGCGCGTGGATGCCATGCATCGCGCCGCCGATGCTGGCGCGTCTGACACCACAGCGACTCCCCGGGTAGAATGGTTCGACGCCTTTGACGGACTGGTGTCACCCAAACTCGTGGGCGGTGATCGCCATGCCACCGCGCATACGCGGGATGGACGCCTGTGGTTTGCCACACCGGCTGGACTTGCCGTGGTCGATCCACAGCACATGCCGCCCCGCCCTTTCCCGCCGCATACACTCATCGAGTCCGTAGTGGCTGCGGGAAGAGCAATTCCGCTCGGTGCCTCGGTCGACATCCCACCGCATCCGGATCGTGTGGAGATCCGTTTCACCGCGACCGCGCTGCACATCCCGGAGCGGGTGCACCTGCAGTATCGCCTCGATGGCGTGGACCGTGACTGGCAGGACGTGAGTGGCCCGCGGGTGACCAGCTACACACAACTGCGGCATGGACGCTATCGCTTTCGCGTGCGCAGCTGGATGACCGGGGATACGCCGGGCGAGGAAGTCACGATTGGTCTCCGCGTGCGTCCGGCATGGTACGAGAGCTGGTGGTTCATCGTGATCGCGGCATTGGCGGTGACGGGGGGGATCGTGCTCGCGGTGCGTGCATCACTCCGCGCCCGCACCCGTGGTGCCGCCGAGCGTATTCAGGCCCGCTTCGACGCCGAGTTGGGTGAACGCAGCCGCATTGCCCGTGAACTGCATGACACGCTGTTGCAGGGCTTCACCGGCATCACGCTGCAACTGCAGGCGGTACAGAGCCAGATCCAGCAATCACCAACACAAGCCTCCGACTCGCTCGAGCGCATCCTCACCCAGGCTGACGGCGCATTGCGCGAAGCACGGACCATGGTGTGGGACATGCGCGCCCCGGAATTGGGCGAACAGGATCTCGCCGGCGCACTCGAAGCGGCCGTGCGCAGTACCATCAACGCGGAAGCCATCGCCCTGCAATTCACCGTGCACGGGCAACGTCAGCGCATGGCGCCGTCCATCGAGTCTGCCTTGCTGCGTATCGGCCGGGAGGCAGTGGCCAATGCCGTGAAGCATTCGGGAGCGTCGGTGATCCGGGTGCAGCTGACCTTCAGTGCGCGGGACATCGCGCTGGCTGTCGAAGACAACGGACGAGGCATGAACCCCATCATTCCGGAACCCACCAGTGAAGGTGGACGCTGGGGCGTGCGCGGCATGCGTGAGCGCGCAGCACAGATCGGTGGGACTTTGTCCATCGAGAGCGCGTTGGGCAGTGGCACCACTGTGTCGGTGCGGGTGCCACTCCCGTCCGGCACCGCACGACGATTGCCCTGACCACGCGGCGTATCCGGCGCGCGTCCGTCGAGATGAAATTCGACGCCTCAGTCGAGATGAATGATGCCGCGACGTAGTGCGATCATCACCGCCGCCGTGCGGTCGTCGGTACCCAGTTTCTGCAGGATGTTGCGCACATGCACCTTCATGGTGCTTTCAGCCCGTCCAAGCTGGGCCGCGATATCCGGGTTGCTGAGCCCCTTCGCCATGAGCTCGAGCACCTCGAGTTCGCGCGTCGTGAGCGCGATGCGCGGGGTGTGTTCGGCGAGGCGTGCCGCCACCGGCGCGGGAATGCCACGCATGCCACGATGCACACTGCGAATCACCTGCAATAGCTCGGTGCGCAGCGTGTCCTTGAGCAGATAGCCGCGCGCACCGGCCGACAGCGCCCGGTGAATGTCCTCATCACCTTCGTAGGTGGTGAGCGCGATGATGCGGGCGTCGGGGAATTCATCGCGGATGCCTTCGATGGCCGACACACCGTCCATGACCGGCATGCGCATGTCCATGAGCACGATGGACGGCCGGTGCAGACGATAGGCCTCGATGGCCTCCTCCCCATTGGACGCCTCGGCAACCAACTGCAAGTCCGGCTGTGACCCGATCACGGCCGCGAGCCCCGCGCGCAGCAGCGCATGGTCATCGACGGTGAGAATGGTGATCGGTGTCGCGTCGCTCATGCCGGAAGATGTGTCGGTCGCCCCGGCGTTGCGAATACGTCGATCGACGTAGGCCATGACCCTCCCATGGGTCGATCCGAAACGGACCCGCGCGTGCGATAGTGGCGGCTGCCCGAACCACCCGTGCCCCGCCCGTCAAGAAAAGAAAGGCACCACCGGAGACTCGCACATGTCGCCCCCGCATGCGGCCCCATCACGAACCGCGTCCACGATCACCACGCCCGACGGCACGCAGATCTACTACAAGGACTGGGGCACCGGCCCGGTGGTGATGTTCAGTCACGGCTGGCCACTGAATGCCGACAGCTGGGAAGCGCAGATGTTGTTCCTGGCCAACAAGGGCTTCCG
>NZ_DASWXE010000222.1:0-18612 GCF_036405635.1 Gemmatimonas sp.
AAAGCAGATGGCACAGATGCAGTCGGGCCTGCACTACCGCTGTTCATAAATTTTTCTGTTTGTTGTATCTGCGCTTTCTGCTTTGTTTCTGTGCTGTCTGTGTTCCCCCCGCTGTTTCTGTGCAATTGCCGCTCGATGCACAGATCTATCAAAGCACGAAGCCCGGTGCGTCACCATTTGGACGCACCGGGCTTCATCACAACGCAAAGGCGTTGGTTTACTCGTCGCTGCCGCTCGGGAGCTGCGGCACGCCGGTCTTGGCGCTGCCCTGCAGAAGGCCAGCGGAGACGTAGACGGCAAGCTTTTCGCGCGTGTCGATGATGTCGAGGTTGCGCATCGTGAGCTGGCCGATGCGGTCGAGTGGGGAGAAGTATTCCTGCCCCTTCTCCATCGTCAGGCGCTCGGGCTTGTACGTGAGGTTCGGGCTCGACGTGTCCATGATAGAATAGTCGTTGCCACGACGCAGCTCGACGGTCACTTCACCCGTGACGGCCTTGGCCACCCAGCGCTGCGCGCTTTCACGGAGCATCAGCGACTGCGGGTCGAGCCAGCGCCCCTGGTACAGCAGACGACCGAGCTTCTTGCCGTTGATGCGGTACTGCTCGATCGTGTCTTCGTTGTGGATGCCCGTCACCAGGCGCTCGTACGCGATGAACAGCAGCGCCAGGCCCGGAGCCTCGTAGATGCCACGGCTCTTCGCCTCGATGATGCGATTCTCGATCTGGTCGGACATGCCAAGTCCATGACGACCACCGATCACGTTCGCCTCGGTGAACAGATCCAGCGCGCTGCCGAACTCGCGGCCATTGATCGAGACCGGGTACCCTTCCTCGAAGCGGATGGTGACCGTCTCCTTCTCGACCTTCACATCGTCGCGCCAGAACGCCACACCCATGATCGGGTGCACGATGTGCATGCCCTTGTTCAGGAACTCGAGATCCTTCGCCTCGTGTGTCGCGCCGAGGATGTTGGAGTCGGTGGAATACGCCTTCTCCACCGACATCTTGTATTCGAAGCCCGACGCGATGAGGTACTCCGCCATCTCCGTGCGGCCGCCCAGCTCGTCGATGAACTGCTGATCGAGCCACGGCTTGTACACGCGCAGGTTCGGGTTCGTGAGCAGACCATAGCGATAGAATCGCTCGATGTCGTTGCCCTTGAACGTGCTGCCGTCACCCCAGATGTTGACGTCGTCTTCACGCATCGCCGCCACGAGCATCGTGCCCGTGACCGCGCGACCCAGCGGCGTCGTGTTGAAGTACGTCTGTCCCGCCGTGCTCACATGGAATGCGCCGCACTGCAGCGCCGCCAATCCTTCGGCCACCAGCTGTGAACGGCACTCGATGAGGCGCGCCTTCTCCGCGCCGTAGGCCATCGCCTTGCGCGGGATCTCGTCGTAGTCGGACTCGTCCGGCTGGCCGAGGTTGGCGGTGTATGCGTAGGGAACCGCACCCTTCGCGCGCATCCAGTGGAGCGCGGCGCTGGTGTCGAGACCACCGGAGAAAGCGATGCCGACCTTTTCGCCGACAGGGAGACGCTGGAGGATGTTGGCCACGGGAAGTTCTCGGGACGTTCAGTGAGCTCGCGGAACAGCCTCGAAAGTTATCACCGTCACTTGGCCCAGGGAGGCACTGTGCCAAATGGCCCAGGCCCCGTCATACATTCAACCATGGTACATCCCGCGTTTTTCCGGGGTGGACGTGCGTGGCGCTGCGTTGGGCAGCTGCCGGCCGCCGCCCTGATGCTGTCTGTCGTGTTGACGCTGTCCCTTCCCGGGTCCGGCTGGGCACAGGCGTCGGGGACGTCCGTGGCCTCGCCTGCGGGCACCGCCGGTCAGGCACCCACCCGCGCGGCGGGCACCCTGCCGCCCAAACCGCGATCCCGTCAGGCGGATTCCGTGTTCCGGCTCGGCGAGTCCATGGAGCGGGACCAGCCCGTGCCCGCCATGCGGCTCTACCGGGAAGCCGCGGTGCTCGCCGCACAGGGCAACGACTCAGTCACACTAGCCAATGCCCGCTACCGGCTTGGCATCACGTTCTGGGCCCGCAATCTCTACGACAGCGCCCTCGTCTACCTCGATTCGGCGCTCGTCGTGCGCAGGCGCCTCGACGATCCCACCGAACTGGCCCGCGTCTACAACGGCCTCGGTGCCTCGTACTACCAGCTCGGCATCTACGAACCCGCGCTCGAGGCCTTCGTGCAGGCGTTGCGTATTCGCCGCGTTTCGCGTGACAGCATGGGGCTCGCGCGCACGCTGACCAACATCGGCAAGGTGTACCACGACTGGGGCCAGCTCGATCGGGCCCGCGTGACCTTGCAGGAAGCCACGCGGGTAGCGGAACGCGTCCCCAACGGCGCGGCGGCGCTGGGTTATGCGCTCAACAGCCTCGCCATGCTGGAGATCGACCGCGGCAATCTGGCCGAGGCGCGTCAGCTCATCGATCAGTCCATCGGCGCCTACGCGATGCCACATGGCCGCACCTCGCGCGCCGACTCGGTGGAGAGCTGGGAATTCAACGCCACCAGCACGGGCGCCCTGTTGCTGCGTGAGGGACGGGCATCCGAATCCCTCGTCATTCTCGACTCGGTGCTCACATCGGCCAACGATCGCCACAGCGACCGTGCCAAGGCACGCGCCCTGCTGCTGTTGGGCGAAGCGAGCGTGCGCATGGGCAATCCCACCAAGGCCCGCACGCAGTTCACGGAATCGCTGGCCCTTTCACGCATTGTAGGGCAGCGCATCATCGCGCTGGCGGCGCTCGACCATCTCTCCGAACTCGAATACGGCTCAGGCAATGCCCGCGCGGCCGTGGGCTACCTGCGCGCGTATCGCGTGTTGCGGGACACCATCTTCGACCAGGACGCCGCGCTGCGTATCGCGTCGCGCGAAGCCCGCGCCGAAACCGACGCGGCGCTGCAGGCCAATGTGCAACTGCAGGCCCGCGGCGTGGAACAGCAGGTGGTCATCTCACGGCAGCGCAGCACCGTGATCATGGGCAGTGTCATTCTCGCGCTGGTGTCCGCGTTGCTGCTCATGCTGGTGTACACCCAGCGGCGCGAACGCGCGCGCGCATCCGCCCTCAAGGCGGCCAACGCCGAACTGGCCACGGTGAACGAGGAGCTGCGCAACGCCGTCAGCGAAGTGCGCACGCTATCCGGTCTCATTCCGATCTGCGCCAACTGCAAGAAAGTGCGCGACGATCGGGGGTATTGGGAGACCGTGGAAACATTTGTGGCTGAACGTTCGAACGCGACGTTCAGCCACAGTATCTGCCAGAGTTGTGGACCGCAGCTCTATGGCGACCTCTGGCCCGGGTCGCCACAGGGCTGACGGCACATCACCACGTCGTCGCGGCATCATGACGCGACGATCAGATCAGAACTCGATCGTCGTGGACAACCACAGACGACGTCCTTCCTGGTGGTTGTTGTACAGGTTCGTGTAGAGCGTCTGCGTGCCGCTGCGATACGCCGCGTATTCCAGGAAGTCGGTATCGAGCAGGTTGTTCACCGACGCCCGCAAGCTGAGCTGCCGCATCACGCGCACCGAGCCGCCCAGGTGAAACAGGCTGTAGGCGCGGAAGTCGCCCAGCGCATCGGCGGCAGGATTTGCGCCGGCCGACATGCGGCGCGTCCGCGAGCTGCGGTATTCCCCACTCACCCAGCCATCGAGACGGCTGCCGATCGCACCGAACACGCGGCCATTCACCATGTGCTTGGGCGTGTTGCCCAATGGGAAGCCATTGTTCGGGCCGCTGAGCTGTTCGCTGCTGGTGTGCGTGTAGTTCGTGGTCAGCGCCCAGCCCGACACGAGCGGCGCGCGCACGTTCATTTCGATCCCACGCGTCACAGCCTTGTCGACGTTGGTACTCTGGCCAAACGTTTCCTGCGTGGGGAAGCTGCCGTAGTTCACGCACCCCGGCAGGTTCGGCGCACCGGCGAACGTGCAGTTCGCGATGGGCGTGCCCGACGTGATCTTGTCGCGGAATTCGTTGTTGAACGCCGACACACTCGCGTCGAAGCCATTGCCGCCCTGGTAGTACAGACCGAACTCGCTGCTGACGCTCGTTTCGGGACGCAGTCCCGGTGAGCCGATCGACGCCGTGCGACCCTGCGCCGTGAAGCCGATGATGCCGTCCACCAGCTGCTCGAGACGCGGCGTCTTGTAGCCCGCGCTCACACCCGTCTTCACGCTGAGCCTGGGCAGCGCCTTCCATACCGCGTAGGCACGCGGCGATGTGTGCTGACCGAACGCGTCGTGTTCATCGCGGCGCACACCGAGCGTCAGCGCCACATTGCCCGGCAGCGACCACTGATCTTCGGCGAACACCGACCACTGACGCTGCTCGAACGGATCGAGCGCCACACCGTCCACCATCCTGGCATCCCAGAACTGACCGCCCACGGTGAGCAGGTGGCTGCCGAGCACTGTCACGTAGCGCGTGTCGAGCACATTGCTGGTGGACTCGAGCGTGCGCGGCGCACCGGCCGGCTTGTTGGGCACCCCACTCCCCGGCGGGCCGCCCGGCGTGCCACTCGGCAACGTGCGGCCGATGGTGTTGGTGAAGTTGCGCATCAGGCTCGACTCGAGGCGACCACGACCCAGGCGCCAGTTGTGCGAGAGCGCCATCTGATCGCGATTGAAGTGCATCGACGACGCGTAGCCGTTGAACGTCGGCGGCGAGAGGTCCGGGCGATCGAGCGTGCCGAGCTGCGCCTGGTCGTTGTCGTAGCTCTGACGGGCCACGTCCACGTCGAAGGAGACCTCGTGACGCGAGGTGGGCAGCCAGGTGAGGCGCCCGCCGATGGTGTGCACGTTGGAGCCGACGGGGCTCGGACCACGCGTGCTGATCGCGGTGGTGGCGCCCACTTCGCCGGTGGGCTGCAGCTTGGATTCGGCGCGACCCGTGAAGCTGCCACGGAGAGCGAGGTTCACCTTGTTGGCGACCAGCGGACCGGTGGCGTACAGGGTGGAGCCGTAGATGTTGCCGAAGCCTTCCGTTTGCTGGAGCGTGGCATCGGAGGTCATCGAGCCTTCCCAGCGACGGGCGACCTTGCGGGTGATGATGTTGATCACGCCGCCCATGGCATCGGATCCGTACAAGGTGGCCATCGGACCGCGGATGATTTCGATGCGCTCGATGGACGAAACCGGCGGCAGGAAGCTGGTGGACGTTTCGCCGAAGCCGTTGGGGGTGATGGATCCGGCGGTGTTCTGGCGGCGGCCGTCGATCAGGATCAGCGTGTAATCGCTGGGCATGCCGCGAATGCTGATGTTGAGACCACCGGTCTTGCCCTGCGTGTCTCCCACGTCGACGCCTTCGATGCTGCGGAGGGCCTCGGCCAGGCTGGCGTTGCGTTGGCGGAGCATCTCTTCACGGGACAGAACCGTGATGGATGCTGGTGCACTGACGCGCTGCTGTGCTGATCCTGACGCTGAAACGACGACCTGCGACAGGGATTGGGCCGGGCGGGACGTCGTATCCTGCTGCTGGGCGGAGGCCAGAGCAGGCGTGAGAAGAGTCGCGGCCAGAACGGCCGCGGCGCGGGTGCGTGGAGAGTTGTACACGAGAGGGGCGGGTTCTCGGTTCGCTACTTGAGACGAATTCTCAAGAAATACCTCCGCACTTAAACATCCAATCACCGACTGTTCAAGTCGGGATTATTGCGGAGTTGGCTTGAGTATTTCCCGGGGTTGGGAATACCGAGAGTGGACCAGACACCGACTTGCCGGTGCAGCCCGCAGGCTGCAGGATCGAGGGCATGGATCCCTTCGACGCCTCCGCGGCCGGCGGGAACGCAGCCCCGGGACATCAATCGTCCGGCACCGGCGCACCGCGCGCCGTGTCCGGCACACACCTGTTGGTCTGCATCGCCGGCCCCGACCTCCACAAACGCATCCTCGTGGGCGCCACACCGGTGCAACTCGGCACGTCAGCCGACTGCGCCGTACTCAGCGATGATCCCGAAGTGGTGGGAGCGTTCGCCCGTATTCGCCTCGATGGGCAACAGGTGCGTATCGACGCACTGGGCACGCTGCCGCTCTACATCGATGGACACTCCGCATCCACCGTGGTCGCGCGGGGCAGACAGCAGGTGCGCATCGGGCGCTCGTTGTGGGAAGTGCACATCACGGCCACACCCGTTTCCGTGTTCGACTTCGTGAATCGCATGGGCGATCACCTGTCGAATGCCGCCGGCATCGAAAAGCCCGGTGAGTGGAGCGCGCGGGAGATGTTCGCCGATGTCACCAAGAAGCACGAAGACAGCGAGATCGAAGCCAACTTCACCGTCGGTACTGCGCTCACCACACCACAACTCGGTGAGATCGACAGTCGCTGGCCGCGCCCGTGGGTGTTCGTCCGCGTGTGCATCCTGTCGCTGGTGCTCTACTGGGGATTTCTCTTCGCGTGGGATCGTTTCCACAACGTGAATCTCATTCCCGGGCTGATCATGATCGGCTCGGTGGCCATTCCGCTGTCGCTGCTGCTGTTCTTCTTCGAAGTGAATGTCCCACGCAACGTGTCGCTGTATCAGGTGATCCGGTTGCTGTTCACCGGCGGACTCGTGTCCATCATCGTGTCGTTGTTCCTCTTCG
The DNA here is from genome assembly GCF_036405635.1 of Gemmatimonas sp. Lineage (GTDB taxonomy): Bacteria > Gemmatimonadota > Gemmatimonadetes > Gemmatimonadales > Gemmatimonadaceae > Gemmatimonas. The sequence goes on from NZ_DASWXE010000222.1 coordinate 6,599, forward strand.
ACATGACGGAGAGCCTGTCCAATTGGCTGGGAGCGGCCAGCGCCGGCATCGTCGAAGAAACGGGCAAGGTGCTCACGCTCCTCTTGGTGGTGCGCGACAAACGATTCCGCTGGACACTCAACGGCTTGCTGCTGGGCGCCACGGTGGGCGCGGGCTTCGCGATCTTCGAGTCGGCGGGGTATGCGCTGCGCGCGGCTCTCGGTCCCGGCGGCGACGTGGCCATGCGCGACACCATCATGAGTCGCGGCGTGCTCACACTGCTGGGTGGTCACGTGCTGTGGACCGGACTCACCGGCGCGGCACTGTGGCGTGTGCGCGAGGACAAGCCGTTTGATCGCGCCATGTTCGGCGACGTGCGATTTCTGCGTGTGCTGGGCGTGACCATGGTGCTGCACATGCTGTGGAACGCCGACTTTGCGCTGCCCATCGTGGGCTACTACGGCAAGTTCCTGGTGCTCGGAGCGGCCACCTGGCTGCTGGTGCTCGGCATGATCCAGAGTGGCCTCAGGCAGGTGCGCGAAGCGCAGGCCCAGGAGGCGATCCGGCGGTCTGGACAGATGGAGGCGCAGGTGATCCCCATCTCGGCGGCGATGGGCGGTGCACACAGCGGTGGCGCGATCGCGTAGATGGGTGCGCGTCCGATAAGCGTGTTGCCGACGCGTCTTGCGGGTGCGTCTTGAAGACCGGCGTCTCCCGACGTTGCTTCAGGTCATGACCTCATCGCTCTCGCTTCCGACCCCGCTGGTGAGCACCGACTGGCTCGCCGAACACCTCGATCATCCGCTGCTTCGCGTGGTGGACGCGAGCTGGTACATGGCCGCCTCGGGCCGGAAAGGCGGTGAAGACTTCGGCACCGCGCACATTCCCGGCGCCGTCTATGCCGACATCGACTGGTTGAGCGACGAGAAGGCGCCGTACCCGCACACCTTGCCATCGCCCGATGTGCTGGCCAGCAAGCTTGGAGCGTTGGGCATTGGCAATGCCCACGCCGTGGTGGTGTACGATGGATCGGGGCAGCATTTCAGTGCGCCGCGCTTGTGGTACATGCTGCGCGCACTGGGGCACGAGTCTGTCGCGGTGCTCGACGGCGGCTTCGTCAAGTGGCGCGCCGAAGGACGTGCGGTGAGCAGCGAGGCGCCATCGATTGCGGCAACCACCTTCGTGCCACAACTCGACGCAGCGCGGTGGCGCGATATCACCAGCATGCGTGCCAATGTGGACTCGCACGCCGAACAGGTGGTGGATGCACGTTCGCCGGGCCGATTCAGTGCCGAAGAAGCGGAGCCGCGGGCCGGTGTGCGTGGCGGGCACATTCCGGGTGCGAAGAACGCGCACTATGCATCACTGGTGCAGGCGAACGGTGAAATGCTGTCGCCCGATGCCCTGCGTGCACGGTTTGCCGATGCGGGGCTCAATCTCGATGCGCCCATCGTGTGCAGTTGTGGCAGCGGCATCACGGCGTGCGCCGTGGCCCTGGGCCTCGAAGTGGCCGGCGCGAAGCAGGTGGCCGTGTATGATGGCAGCTGGACCGAATGGGGCAGCCAGCAGGACACCCCTGTGGAAACCGGCAGCGCGCGATAAACGCGCACTGCCGGTCGGCACACTTGCACATGTTTTCACGGGGCCCTTTCATGGGCCCCGTTGCACAGGTGTCACTTGATCTGGGCGTCCACGCTGAAGCGTCCCGGGCCGGCCAGGAAGATGGCCGCAAATGCACCGAGGAACAGGAACGGCATTTCGCCGTTGCCTTCGCCGGTGAGCTTGCCACCATGTGCGAAGAAGAATGCCGTGGCCATCGTGATGATCACGCTCAGTGCGGCCCAACGCGTGGCCAGTCCGACCACGACGAGCAATGCGCCAATCACTTCGGCCGCCGTGGCCAGTGCGAGCGACGGACCCGCGCCAAGTCCGAACGGATCGGCGAACTGCACCGGGTCTGCCGACAGGCGGGCGATCTTGCCCCAGCCATGCAGCACACACAACGACAGGCCGAACCACACACGCAACAGCAACAGTGCGAGATCGGGCTGCAGGGCAACCGCTTCGAGACGGAGCAGGGAACGCACACGCGACATAGGTGATCTCGCTGGAGTGGGTGTGACTACGTATGAATACCTAATAAGAGCGGAAACGCTGGACGCTGACTGCTGCTAGCTCAACGCATTCAACAAGCGTTCGATGTCGGCCATGTCATTGTACACCGATGGTGAGATGCGCAACCAGTGCGGCGCAAGTCGTACGTTGATCTTCGCCGCCGCCAGGCGCTTGGGCACATCGCTTTCCATGAGCCCTTGTTTCGCGAAGGTGACAATGCCGCCCGTTGTATTGGATGGTGTCATGGCGCGATAGCCGAGGCGTGGCATTTCCTGTTGCAGCCGGCGAATAAGCGGCAGACGATGCGCCTGAATGTTGGCCACACCCAAGGCCTGCACATACGTGAGTGAACTCGCGAGCAGCGCCACACCGACTTCACTGCTGCCGGTGAGTGAACCCATCTCGAAGAAGCCCGCGGCACTACGCGCAAACCCGTACGTGACGGCGTTGTATTCGCCAGCAGGCATGTACGGCGGCACATGCTGATCGATGGCCGATGCCTGATAGTAGCTGTGCACCGGCCTGGTGAGGCGATCCCAGATGGCCTCCCGTGCATAGAGAAAGCCCAGCCCGAAGTCGCCCATCAGCCACTTGAAGCTCGAACACGCTGCGAAGTCGATGCCGCTGGCGTGAATATCCAACGGCTCGGCGCCCGCGGCGTGTACGATGTCCACATAGACCAGCGCACCGTGCGCATGGGCCATGTCGGCTACGGCCTTGAGATCATGCTGGAAGCCGTTGTACATCGCGGTGGCCGTGATCTCCACCAGCTTGGTGTTGCGATCGATGAGACGCTCGAGATCGTGCAGATCGATGCGTGCATCGGCAGTGGGGCGCGCCACCCGCACATCGAGTCCGCGCTTCTTGAGCTCATTGAGATTCATGAGCGCACCTTCGAAGTGCAGACCGTCGGTCACCACATTGCCATCGCGTCGGTGATCGAGTTCGAGCGCACGAACTACCAGATTTTCGCCGGCACTGGTGCTGGAGACATGCGCGATCTCGGTGGGCTTGGCGTTGATGAGCTGCGCAAACAGCGCACGCGGTGTGGGCGCGCCACTGGGCGCCGGAATGGCGCCGCGCATCAGGCCACGTTTTTCAGCCGCCACGCGCGCAGCGTCCACGGACACGCGCGGAATGGGATGTGTATACGCCGCGTTGAGGTAGGTCGCGCCGTCCTCAATGGCAAAGTCGGCTTTGCGGGGAAATGTCGGCGGCTGGCTGGGCATCACAGCGACCAGCGGCGCGTGATCGTGGCGGCCGGCCGACGCCCCACCGATCCATGGCGAGAGAGCGGCGCCACCCAACACGCCGAGCATTTCGCGGCGGCCGATGTCCGCCGTGGGCTGTGCGCTATGGGCTGTGTGTGGATTCTGTGGCATGACGCAATTCTCGGGATTGGCGCGCAGCTCGGCAATACTCGCCAATGCGGCGGTCGGCCTTTACGCGAGTGCGATCGTGGGTTCACGTATGCACATGGCTCTTTCCCGTCGAGATACCCTGGCCCAGCTGGGCGCCCTGTTTGGCCTGTCAGCGCTACCGGCCCAGGGACCGCATGCCGTGGAGCGATTCATGGCGCTGTTGGCAGGTGATGTGAGCGCATCGGACGCGCAGGACGATCCCCTGCGTGGTACCATCGCTGCCTACCAGGCGGGTCGTGTGCGCGGCGGCTATACGGCGGCGGAGATCACCACCCGGGCGCTCGAGCGGGCCAGGGCGCTGGGCACGACGTACCATGCCGTGGACCTGCTGGCGGATTCGGCACTGGACGAAGCGCGTGCATCGGACGCCCGACTGCGGCAGAAGGCGCTGCGCGGCGCGCTGGATGGCGTGCCGCTCTTCGCCAAGTCCATCTATGACATGAAGGGGCTACCTACCACGGCCTCGAGCGCGGCATGGGCGCAGCTCTTTCCGCAGTTGGTGCAGCGGGACGCTCTCGAGGTGCAACGGCTGCGCGCCGCCGGCGCCGTGTTGCTTGGCAAGACCGTGGCCGATGATTTTGCGTACCGCGGCAACGGCACGAGCTCACTGAGTGGCCAAGTGCGCAATCCGCACGACCGCGCGGGGCAACGCACGCCCGGTGGTTCGAGTGCAGGATCGGCCGTGGTGGTGGCGTGTGGCGGCGCGTTCGCCGCGCTGGGCACCGACGACGGTGGATCGAATCGTATTCCGGCGCAGTTCACCGGCGTGGTGGGTGTGAAGCCCACGTTCGGCCTCGTGCCACGCACCGGTGTGATTCCCACCTGGCCGGTGCTCGACACGCACGGCCCCCTCGCACGTTCGGTGGCTGATGCGGCGCTCATGCTCGATGCCATTGCCGGTCCGGATACCACGGACGGTCTCGCGCGCACGACGCCATATACGCGCGGCGCACTCGCGGCACTGCGTGCCGATGCATTGCGTGGTGCGCGCCTGGGGTTGGTGGAGTTTCATGTGCCGCGCACGCAGATGACCTCCGACGCGGTGCGTGTCTTCGATCAGGCCATTGCCGATTGCAGCACCGCGGGTGCAATCGTGGAGCCGTTCAACGCGCCGGTGCATCGTGCCAATGTGCGCGAGCTTCTGAATGCCGCGTCCAAAGCGCGTGGTGATGTCGTGCCAAACGACAATGCGCCGGCACCAACCGCCAATGCGCTGCTGCGCTACTTCACGGGTCAGGTGGCAGCGCAGGGTGGCTCGATGGACGATGCCCGGGCGATGGTGCGCCGCGGGCACACGGCCTTTCGCGCGTTCTATGATGTATTGCCGTCCACATGGGATGCGATGGCAACGCTCATGGAGCAGCCATACGAACAGGACGCCGCCAGTCGATCGTTTTTGCGCTCACGGGATACGTTGGTCGCCGAGCTCGCAGCGGCGATGTCGGCTCAACGCCTCGATGTGATGGTGTATCCCACGATGCCGTTTGGCGCCCCATTGGCGAGCGATCGTTGGCCCGATGTGCGCACCACGCTGGGCTACGGCAATGCGCTGGGGCTGCCCGAGGTGTCGGTACCCGCAGGCTACGATGCACTGGGTATGCCGACAGGAAACATCTCCTTTGTCGGATTGCCGGGCAGCGATGCACGACTGCTGTCGCTGGCTCATGCATACGAGCAAGCATCGAAGCGGTTCGTGGCGCCGCCGGCCTGATCGACATTGCCATCAGGGTGACGGGCGGCACACAATCCGCGGCAATGCGGCAAAATGTGATGAATCCAGCCGGTGAGCGATCGGCGTAGCCATGGGTCCGTACGACCAAACACTCCATGTCTGGAGGATTCCATGGCTCAACGTCCTGCAATGCACATCGCCGACGCCGGCCTGCTCGCCACTCCGCGCACGCGCCGGGACATGCTGCGGCTGATGGCACTGGGCGGGACCGCCGTTTTTCTGCCCAGCATGCTCGCCGCATGCTCGGATGACAACGACGGCATGACCGGCCCGACCCCGGGCGGTGGCAACACGCTCACGATCGATTTCTCCAAGGGCGACATCGCGGTGCTGCAGTTCGCGTATGCGCTCGAGCAACTGGAGGCTGACTTCTATACACGCGTCGTCGACCGCTTCAGCAGCTCGAACATCCCCACCGCTGAGCGCACGTTGCTCACCGATATCCGCAACCACGAGATCGCGCACCGCGAGTTTCTCAAGGCGGCACTCGGCGCCACCAACGGCTTCACGCTCACCGCGACGTATCCGAACATCAACTTCGAAGACCGCACGTCGGTGTTGAATGCCGCGCGCACATTCGAGGACCTGGGTGTCGCCGCGTACAATGGCGCCGGCCAGTACCTCACCAATGCCGCGAACCTCACCATCGCCGGCAAGATCGTGTCGGTGGAAGCACGGCATGCCTCGGCCATTCGCGACCTGATCTCGCCAAAGACCAACGCCTTCTCGCCGTCGGCGTTCGACGATGTGTTCAGCCCGGGCAAGGTGGCGGCCGCGGCGCAGGGCTTCGTGGTGGACAAGCTGGCCTTTGCCAACGCCCCGACGGCGTTTGTGCAGGGTCCCAACAACAACGGCTGAGGATCGAACCATGCCCATCTATTCGACCAAGAGCGCGATGCTGGCAGCCGATCCTGCGGACGTGCTGGATGTCCTCCAGTTTGCGCTGCTGCTCGAGCATCTCGAAGCCGACTTCTATACGCGCGGCATGGCGGCGTCGGGTCTCATTCCCACGGAAGACCGCGTCCTGTTCGGCACCATCCGTGATCATGAAACCACGCACGTGACAGCGCTGCAGGGACTCATCACTGCGCGTGGGGCCACACCCGTGGCCAAGCCGACGTTCGACTACACGGCCAAGGGCGCGTTGCCCGGCTTCAACTTCGGCGCCACACAGTACGAAACGTTCAAGGCGCTGGCCATGGCCTTCGAGGACACCGGCGTGCGCGCCTACAAGGGGCAAGTCGGTCGTCTCATGACTGAGAAAGGTGTGCTCAACGCGGCCCTGGCCATTCACAGCGTCGAAGCGCGGCACGCCGCCGAGGTGCGGAGGCTGCGTGGAAAGAAAGGATGGATCACGGGTAACAGCCGTGACGACCTTCCCGCCTTCACGCAGGGCATCTATGATGGCGAGGATACACTGACACAGGGCGGGGTCGCCATTGCGTCGCTTCCCAATGCCAGCACTTTTGGGGGAGCGACGGGTGGATCTGAAGCCTTCGACGAGCCACTGACGAAGGAACAGGTCACTGCGATCATCCTGCCGTTCCTTCCCTGACCGCCACTCTCGTTGCCGATGCGTGTCCGCATCGGCAGCGCATCGAGCGCTTCACATACATGACCGATCTCCGTACCGCACGCGAAGGTGCCTTGCTGGAGGGGATGCGCCGCGGCGAGCAGGAAGCCGCTGCGGCGCTGTATGACATGTACAGCCCCATGCTGCTCGCACTGGCCCTGCGTATCTGCGGTCAACAACCGGACGCCGAAGAAGTCGTCCTCGATACGTTCATGCAAGCGTGGCGCGATGCGCATCGATATGATGCCAGTCGCGCCACAGTTGCAGGGTGGCTGACCACCATCGCCCGTTCCCGCGCACTCGACCTCGTGCGGGCGCGCGTGCGACGACAGCACGCCACCGATGCCGCCCAACTACGGCAGGTGGATGAGCCCATGATCACCAGCACGCCGTTGGCCGATTCGGTGCTCGAACACGCGGAAGAAGGGGCCGCGGTCCGCCGCGCCATGGCCCAGCTTTCGGACAAACAGCGCTGCGTGATCGAGATGGCCTTTTACGAAGGCCTTACGCATGCCGAAATTGCGACACGACTGATGGAACCGCTCGGCACGATCAAGACACGCATTCGGCTGGGAATGATGAGACTTCGCGACACCCTCGGCCCTCTCGCTCTGGGAGGCCAATCGTGACGCCATTCACCATCGACGACGCGCGCGCACTCCTGCCCGCGTTTGCACTCGACGCGCTGGACCCGCCCGAACGGCAGGCCATGCTCGACGCGTTGCAGCGCTTCCCGGAACTGCACGCCGAACTGGATACGTTCGTGAAGACCGTTCATACGCTGGGCACATCGGAGACTGTCATGCCAGCCCCTGGGCTGCGCGATCGCTTCCTGCAGCGGCTGGCGACGGCAGACCCGGATGCGCCACCGACTGATGCGGCGCCTGCGATGGCTGCGTCGTCGGGAGATCGCCTGCAGCATCGGTCAACGCATCGTCCGTCTGCGCGACGCCCCCTGTGGCGTCGTGTCGCGCCGCTGCTGGTCACGGCGGCGCTGGCCGCTACGGTGGTCGTGCTGGTGCGCTCCCAGGCGTCGCTGCGCAACGAACTCGACGCCGCGCGGCTCGCGTACACCAAGGGACAGTCGACCATCGCCGAGCGGGATCAGGCGCTGGCCGAGAAGGAGGCCGTGCTCCGTACGCTGCTGGGTGGTGGTGATGCGCTGCTGGTGGTGAACATGGGTGTACCCAATGCCACCGGTCCTGGCATGCAGTTCTTCTGGAATGTGAAGGACGGACGCGGTGTGTTGCACGCATTCCGTCTGCCGCAGACCGCACAGGGACGTGCCTATCAGCTGTGGCTCATCCGCGATGGCCAACCCGTGCCGTCGCGCGTGTTCACGCCGGATGGCGATGGCAGCACCACACTGTTCGATATCGAGTTGCCGCAGTCCACAACGGGTGTCACCGCTGTTGCCGTGACCGAAGAACCCGCAGGCGGATCGAAGTTGCCCACCACACAGCCGTTCCTCGTGGGCACCGTCTCCACACGATCGCAATAGCCCCGCACATCACGATCATCTCGGAAGAAATCCGACCATCGATGTTCGACGTAGCTCCGGTACAGGTTCGCACCAACAACCACTCGTACCGGAGCTTCTTCATGAAACACGTTGCTGTTGCCATGACCGCGCTCATGCTGCTGAGCGCACCGCTTTCCGCGCAGGGGACCGTGATGGTCGGCGGCATGGCGATGTATCCCTCCAAGGACATCGTCGACAACGCCGTCAACTCCAAGGATCACACCACACTCGTGGCCGCGGTGAAGGCGGCGGGTCTGGTGGAGACCCTCAAGAGCAAGGGACCGTTCACCGTATTCGCACCGGTGAATGCGGCATTCGCTGCGCTGCCCGCAGGCACGGTGGACATGCTGCTCGAGCCGAAGAACAAGGCCAAGCTCACCGGCATACTCACGTACCATGTGGTGCCTGGCACCCTGGACGCTGCCGCACTGGAAGCGAAGGTGAAGGCCGGTGGCGGCAAGGCGATGCTCAAGACGGTGGCGGGCGGACAGCTCACCGTGAGCATGAACGGACCGCGCAACCTCGTGGTCATGGATGAAGCGGGCAACACGGCGCACATCTCCACCTACGACGTGCGTCAGTCGAACGGTGTGATTCACGTGATCGACCACGTGCTGATGCCGAAGATGTAACCGCCCGCGTCGTGGGAGAAGCGCCTGAGGGCGGCAGCGAAATGCTGCCGCCCTCAGTGCTCCTGCCAGGACGCCGTGAGATCATCGAACGCCGGCACCACGCTCAGTGCACCGAGCGTGATGGCAAGCGGGATGGTCGCCGCATAGCCAAGACGCTGAAATCCGATGGCGCCCAGCACACCGCCCAGGAAGAATGCCAGCAGTAGTGATGCCAGCAGACGCATGCGCGTCCGATCGGCGCGCACGGGAAGCAATCCGGCATCGGGCGCATTCATATACAACAAGCGTCCCAGTTCGATGCCCAGGTCCGTCACCATGCCGGTCACGTGGGTGGTGCGGATGACCGAGCGGGAAATCTTGGTGATCACCGCATTCTGCAGCCCCATCATGAAACACAGCAGCATGATGGTGAGCGGGACGAAAAGCCCCGCAATGTGCGCCAGGCGTGCACCGAGCACACCGAAAAGCAACATCAGCAGCGCCTCGAGGAGCAACGGCGTGGCATAGACGCTGCGCCACTGCCGACGATGGCCGAAGTTCACGAGCAGTGCGCACACCGCGGCGCCCACCAGAAACGACACCAGCGCCCCGACCGCACTGAGCGCCACCGCCCACGCGCGCAACACCACGGCGTCGGCGAGCGACGAGAGAATGCCCGTCATGTGCGACGTGTACTGGCGCACCGCCAGAAAGGCGCCGGCGTTGGTCGCACCCGCCACGAAGGCGAGCGTCATACCCAGCAACCGGTCGGCGGCATGTGTGCGCTCACGCCCCGTCAGCCGGCGGGCCAGATCGAGAGGCATGATGAAAGATAGCTCTTCCCGGCACTGACCGAATAGGTTTGGGAAACACCCGCTCCGTCCCACTCACGTCCCCGTCGATGCGTCGCACCATCCGGTTGCTGCCAGCGGCTTTGCCGCTCGCTTTTGCACTCACCCTTCTGCCGGCTGTCGCCCCCACGCTGGGCGCCCAGGAGAAGGAAGACCGCACACTGCTCAATTGGGAGCAGATGCGCGCCATCATCATGGAAGCATCGGGCGAGCGCGCGATGCATCACGTGATGGAATTCGTGCCCTACCAGCGCGTCCGTCAGGCCGCCGAATACACCACCGGCCCGTTCCGCGAAAGCCGCGCCACGGTGGACATGGCCAGGCAGTACGGCTACTCGTCGGCCAACATCGAGACGTTTCCGTCGGCCGCGTTGTGGCAGCCGTCCAAGGGACAGCTGTGGGTCTCCGAAAAGAACGGCCCGCGCAAGCTGCACGACATTTTCGACACGCCCGTCGCACTTGGCACCAACACACCCACCGGTGATGTGTCCGGTGAGCTGATCGACGTGGGCAATGGCAGCCGCCCCGAAGACTTTGCCGGCAAGGATGTGAAGGGCAAGGTCGTCATGGGCAGTGCGCCGCTCAACACGCTGCAGCGCATGGCTGTGTTCGAGCGCGGCGCTGTGGGCGTGTTGTCGTGGAATTCCATGCGTCCCATCCAGCAGCCCGACATCATGGTGTCGTCGGCCATCGTCGCCGGTGGCATGGTGGGTGGCAACTCCGGCTTTGGCTGGCTGGTGACCACGCGTCAGGCGCGCGATCTGCAGGTGCGTCTCGAGCGCGGTGAGCAGATCACCGTGCGCTCGGTGGTGGAATCGCAGACGTTCCCGGGCCGCCAGGAAGTCATCCATCTCACCATCGATGGCGACGGCAGCACCAATCAGGACGTGATCGTTTCGGCGCACATCTTCGAAGGGCTCATCAAGCAGGGCGCGAACGACGACAACTCGGGCGCAGCGCTCATTCTCGAAATGGGCCGCACGTACATCGAGCTGATCAAGGCCGGCAAGCTGCCCAAGCCCAAGCGCACGATTCACTTCCTGTTCGTGCAGGAAATCGCGGGCACCAATGCGTGGCTCAACGCGCATCCCGACGTGAAGAAGCGCATCATCGCGGACCTCAACTACGACATGGAGGGGCTGCGACTCACCACTGCCGGCGCCACGTGGTTGCTCATGCGCTCGCCCGACTCGTTCCCGTCGTTCCTGAACGACATCTGCCAGAACTTCATGGAGTTCGTTTCCGAGATCACGCGTGAACGCGTGCGCTATCGCCACAATGGCTATGCGCCCGCACTCGATGTGCTCTCGCCGAATGGCAGCCGCGATCCGTTCTACATCAAGATCGACAAGTACTACGGCGCGTCCGATCATGCGACGTACATGCAGCATGGTATCCCGGCCGTGATCTTCAATACGTGGCCGGACCCGTGGTATCACTCATCGCAGGACACGCCCGACAAGCTCGACCCGACGCAGTTCAAGCGCGCCGCCGTGGTCAGTGTGGGTGCCATGACCGTACTCGCGTCGGCGGACGACAACATGGCCCTCCGTGTAGCGGCCGATGTGCTGGGCCGCGGCGCCGAGCGCATGGCGGCCAATCAGCGCAAGGGGCTGAGTTACATCGGTGACATCACCAGCGCCGACCAGCTCGCGCAGGCGTATACCGATGCCAAGGCCACCGTGCGTCACCAGGCCAACATCGAGAAGTCGGTGATCAAGTCGGTGAGTGTGCTGTTTGCCGATCCAGCCGCCGCCGAAAAGCGCCTGACGGCCACGTACATCCCGCTCATCGATGCACGCGCCGCATCACTGCAGGCCGAAGTGAAGGCCACGTACACCATGGCCGCAGCCAACTGGAAGGTGGCCGCCACCGAGCCTGCCATGTCGGCGCTCGAGCTGGAAGCCGGCCGTACGCTGGTGCAGCGCACGCCGCCGGCCGCCGGTGCGGCACCGGCGGGTCCTGGTGGTGGTGGTGGTGGTGGTGCCCGTCCGGCGCCCACGCCGACGCGCATCCCACAGCACATGACCAGTGAGCTCAACGCGGTGGTGGGCCGCGGCATGTCCATACTGGATATCCGCGACTTCATCTCCGGGCAGTTCGAACCGGTGCCACTCCAGGATGTGTGGGATCACATCAAGAACATGGAGAAGGCGGGGACGGTGACGCTCACGAATGGTCCGGTGAGACGAACCCGCTAGTTCGGGGGT
>NZ_DASWXE010000223.1:0-32407 GCF_036405635.1 Gemmatimonas sp.
CGGCATGGCGGTGGGCGTACACACCACCGGATTTCCCATTCACGATGCCAAGATCGGGCTGTATCGGCCTGTGCTCGAGCTGGCGGCGGAGACCGCGACGAAGGCATTGGCGGGAAAGACGCGGCCGTTTGTGCGAGTGGCGGGGCTCATTGGTGACACCGCGCAGGCTCTGAAGGAAGCACAGATCGCACTGGCGCTGGGATATCATTGCGGCCTGTTGTCACTGGGTGCCTGGCGCGATGCCACCGATGCGGAGATCATCGCGCACTGTCGCCGGGTAGCGGAGGTCATTCCGCTGTTTGGGTTCTACCTGCAGCCGGCGGTGGGTGGTCGTCGCCTGAGCTACACGTTCTGGCGGGAGTTCGCCGAGATCGCGAACGTGGTGGCCATCAAGGTGGCCCCGTTCGACCGGTATGCCACACTCGATGTGGTGCGCGCGCTGGCCGATGCCGGACGTGATGACATCGCGCTCTACACAGGCAACGATGACGCCATCGTCCCCGACCTGATCACCGACGTGCCGGTCTCGAGTGGCGGCCGGGGATATACGCGGCACTTCGTGGGCGGCCTGCTGGGCCAGTGGGCCGTGTGGACGTCGCGCGCGGTGGAGATGCTGCGTGAGATTCAGGCCTGGCGGGCGAGCGGTGCCACCGCACTACCCGCGGCATGGCTCACGCGTGGTGCGGCGCTCACGATGGCCAACGCGGTGATCTTCGATGCCGCGCACGAATACCGGGGATGCCTGCCGGGCATTCTCGAGATTCTGCGCCGGCAGGGGTTGGTGCGTGGCACCTGGACCTTCGACACACACGAGCAGCTCTCGCCTGGTCAGGCCGAGCAGCTCGCGCGACTGTCGTCACTGTATCCTGAGTTGCACGATGATGCGTTCGTGGCTGCGCACCGCGATGACTGGTTGTCCTGAAGCGAGTGCCTGCCTCAGTGGGTCCAGATGACGATGGACCCGCAGTTGAGTTCCCGCACGAAGTATTCCAGTGGTGTCGTAGCGATCGAAGAATACACTTCGATACCCTTCACGTATTGGATCGGAATGAACCCCTCGAGTTCGCGGTAGGAGAATCCTCCCCGGGGGCCGTCTACACGGAACCGGATGCCATCGAGAAAGAATGCCGGGACACAAGGACCGTCGTGTCTCATGAACATCGGCATGCCGACAGTCAATCCTTGAGTGAAGCGAACACCGCGCATCGTGAGCAGTGTGCTGTTGAAGTCCAACACGCCCAGCCGCTTGATCTCTTCTTCGGTGATGAACGCACCGAAGCCCATTTTTCGGCGATCATAAAATCCGGCCAACTCGAATCCGCCCGGCCTCTGTTTTGTTGTCTTTACCGTCGCCAGTGTCTGAACCGGCGGTGCAAGAATGAACATCGTGTCGCGGATACTTCCGGTGGCGAAGTCCAGACTTTGCAGCTGCGGTGCGGAGCCAATCGCACGCACATCGATGGTGCGTGTGCCGGCCGGAACGCCGTCGAGACTGAAGGCTCCGCTGCTGTCGGCGCGCGTCACACGTCCGGTCCCCACCACACCAACCGCGGCGTAAGCAGCCGGTGAGTTGTCCGCTCGGATGACCCGACCACGCAGTGTTGCCGTGCCGAGGGCCTCGTCGCGTGGCAATAGCGTATCTGCGACGCTCACATATCGCGCGGCGGTGTCGCGGAGACTGACCCCAATCTCCGTGCGCCCCAGCAAGCGTTCATCGAGTGTGAGCCGTGCCGGACCGGCCACGACGCCATTGTGACGCGCACGAATCGACAGTGGTACCTGGGTTGGCACATTGCACAGCACGAACATGCCACGCGCATCCGATCGCGCGGCCGTCGCCACCGTCTTCGGGGTGCTCCGCCCGCTCGTGACCGTATGTTCGACCCATTCAGTTGCCACGGCGGCGCCAGCGATGGGTGTGCCGCTATCGACGTCACGCACCAGCCCGACAATCACGCCACCATCGCTGTCACGTACCTCGGTACACAGATGTGCGTACAATCGGTCCGCTGTCGGGATGGTGATATTGGCCAGCGTCGCGCGATCGCTCGTCACATCCACGGCCACCGGCGGCAGTTGCACGTCCAGTGAGTCGAGCATCGGATGCAGCACACCGATGGTTGCGCGCCCAACGGGCACACCTTCAAACCGGAACCGCCCCTGCGCATCGCTCGTGGCATAGCGATTGTGCTGGACTAGCACCACCGTCGCATGCGGTAGCGGCGGGCGCGAGCGCAGCGAGTCCACGACCACGCCTTCCACCACAGCCTGCGCCTGTGCGCGCCACGGAGACGCCGCAACGGCAAGCAGCTGAACGCCGATCAATACCAGGGAGTATCGCGTCATTGGACGGCTCTGCAATGAGGTTGATCAGTGGGTCCAGATGACAACCGACCCACAGCGTTCCGAGTGCACGTCGAATTGCGGAGGAGCCCCGGGCCCGGCATAGACTTCGATGCCTTTGATCTGATCGGGACGCACGGCAACTTCGAGGTCCGTGAATGGATACAGCACCCCGAGCATCGGCCGCGGACCATCGACCATGAACCGCACGCCGTCGACAAAGAACGCCGGGATGCATGCGCCTTGTACGCCACGAAGTTTGGGCATGCCGTTGACCATGCCGCCGTCTATTCGAATCCCACGCATGTTCAGGAACACGCCGTTGAGATCGAAAAAGCCGAACCGCTTGATCTCCTCCTCGGTGATGAACGCACCCAGTCCGATTTTCCGACGATCAAAGAAGCCGGCTGCTTCGTAGTTCGCCATACGAGGACGGGTGGTTTTCACAGTGGCCAGTGTCTGGATCGGCGGAGCCAGCATCAGCGTCGTGTCACGGACCGCACCGGTGGTGAAATCAAGACTCTGTAACTGCGGCGCCGAACCGATCGATCGCAGATCGACAGTGCGGGTTCCAGCCGGAATACCATCGAGCGCGAACACCCCGTTGCTGTCGGCACGAGTCACACGACCTGTGCCAACCACTCCAATGGCCGCAAAAGCCGCCGGCGTGCTATCAGTGCGCAATATCTTGCCGCGCAACGTAGCGGTGCCACGCATCTCATCGCGTGGCAAAAGCGAATCGACCACACGCACCTGACGTGCGGCCGTATCACGCAGACTGACGCCAATCTCCGTACGCCCCAGCAGGCGTTCATCCAGCGTGAGAAGCGCTGGCCCGGCCACGATGCCGGCATGACGGGCGCGCACCGACAGTGGAACATCGGTTGGCACATTGCACAACACGAACATGCCGCGTTCATCCGATCGCGCGGCCGTGGCAACAGCTTTGGGTGTGGAGACTCCCTTGACCACGGTGTACTCCACCCACTCCGTGGCCACCGCAGCCCCCGCAATGGGCGAGTTGTCGTCGATGTTTCGCACCCGCCCCACGATCACACCGCCATCGCTGTCACGGCCTTCGGTGCACAGGTGGGCATACAACCGGTCTGCGGGCGGGATAGTGACGTTGGCCTGCACCGCACGCTCCGTCGTCACGTTCACCGCGACCGGTGGCAGCTGCACGTCGAGCGAATCGAGCATGGGATGCAGGATACCGATGGTCGCTCGGCCCATCGGTACGCCTTCAAACCGAAACCGCCCCTGTGCATCACTCGTGGCGTAGCGGTTGTGCTCCACCAATACCACCGTGGCACTGGGCAACGGTGCGCGCGACCGCAGGGAATCCACGACCACGCCCTCGACCGTGGTCTGCGCCCGCAGCACCGCGGGGATCATCGCCATGACGACAAGGCCCGCGCATAGGATCGTATTGCGATTTTGCATGGTCAGGTCCCCGCGTATGCGGCTATCGCGTCCAGATGACGATCGATCCACAGCCCTCGAGTGCGGTATAGTCGAACTGTGCCGGGATGCCACCCGCGCTCGGATACACCTCAATCGCTTTCACCTGATCGGGGCGTACCACAGACATGAGATCCGTAAATGGAAACCTCTTGTTTGACTTGGGGTCAGGAACAGGAGAGTCCACCATGAACCGCACGCCGTCCACGAAGAAAATCGGCACGCAGCGTCCACCGATCATCCCGCGCAACATGGGCATGGTGGCCGCCTGATCTCCGGTACGACCACGCTCGATACTCACACCGCGCATGCGCGCCAGCATGTCACTCAGATTGATCGCCTGATAATTGCGCAGCTCTTCCTCAGTCGCGAACGCGCCGAACCCCATGCGCTGCCGATCAAAGAAGCCCGACGTCTCGAATCCGGAACGACGGAAGCTGGTCTCGCGCGTGGTTACCGTGGCCAACGTTTGCGCCGGAGCCGCCAGCACAATGGCCGTGTCTCGCTGTACGCCCGTGGCGAAGTGAAACGTAAGCTGCGCTGGCGCAGCGCCCACGGCGCGGACGTCTACCAAACGCGTGCCGGCCGCAATGCCGTCCAGCAGGAATCGCCCCTCCGCGTTGGCGATGGTCCGTCGTCCGCTGCCGGGTACGCCAATGACGGCACCCACACCTGGTTTTCCGTCTGCCCGCGTCACACGACCACGGAGCGTGACGGTTCCAACCACCACATGATCGGGCACAACGCTGTCCGCCACGACCATATGACTCGCTGCCGTATCGCGTCGACTCAACACAAGGTCTGCGCGTGCCAGGAGGCGATCGTCCACGGAGATGATCATGGGTCCCGCCATCGCACCGCCATGACGTGCGCGAACAGATAGCGGCACTTGCGTAGGCACATTGCACAACACGAACAGACCAGTGGAGTCGGCACGCACTGCGGTAGCCATCACCTCACTCGAAGTCTTGCCGCCGACCATGGTGTGCTCGACCCACTCCGTGGCCACGACGGCGCCACCACTCGGCGACCCATCATCCACGTCCCGCACGCGACCGATCACCACACCGCCGTCGGGAGCACGCTCCCCTGCGCACACCTGTGAATACAAACGCGCAGCGGGAGGTACCACGACATTGAGCCTCGTGGTCAGCCCAGACGCCACCTGCGCCGTGGTCGGCGGCAGTTGCAGATCGAGCGAGTCGAGCATGGGGTGCAACACGCCCACCGTGACGCGCCCATTGGGCACGCTGTCAAAACGAAAACGCCCGCGAGCATCGCTCGTGGCATAACGATTGTGCTCGACCAGGACGATCATGGCACCAGCCAGCGGCGCGCGACCGCGCAACGAGTCGAGGACTGTGCCTTCCACTCGAGTCTGTGCCTGCAGCACACCCGGAATTGCGAGTGCGATCAGCAGCAACCGTTTCATGACCTCTCCATTGCAACGAGACGGCAAGAGCCGTGCTTCCGAAATACCACCAATTCCCACGAGGCACAACTCGCGCAGGCGCCCCTCTCAGGCGTGCGCTCCGAGCTCGAACCGGAGCATCGATTCCAAGGTGGGAAAGTCCCACCGGAACCCCGCCTTCTGCAATACCGCGGGTACCACACGCTGGCTGGCCAGGACCGTGAGATCGGCCATCTCTTGGCCGAGCAGCAGGTGCAACGCAAATGCGGGCGCAGTGGCCACCGTGGGACGGCTGAGTACGTCGCCGAGGATTCTGGTGTACCCGGCATTTGTGACCGCTTCTGGACTGACGAGGTTGACCGGGCCCCGCACGTCGTCATGCATCATGCTGAAGTGCACGGCGCCGATGTGGTCGGAGAGCGCAATCGAACTCACCCACTGCGTCCCATCGCCGAGCTGACCACCAACGCCGTACCGGAACAATGGCGCCTGCTTGGCGAGTGCTCCGCCGGCCGCTCCCTGCACGATGCCCGTGCGCAAATGCACCACCCGAATGCCGGCCTTTTGGGCGGGCGCCGTCGCCCCCTCCCATAACACGCAGGTCTCGGCGAGAAAGTCATTGCCAGGCCGGCTGGATTCGTCCAGCAGCTCATCGCTGCGGCTGCCATAGATGCCAATGGCCGATCCACTGAGCAGCACCGATGGCTTGCGGTCGAGTTGGGCGAGGGTGTGTGACAGCAGGGAAGTGCCTTCCACACGACTCGATCGAATGGCCTCGCGATGGGCCTTCGTCCAGCGTTCGGCAATGGAGGCACCGGCCAGGTGCACCACCGCATCGACCCCTTCGAGCGCGCGCGGGTCGAGCTGCCCTCGCTCGGGATCCCATGCAATGTCCACCACGCCGGGACGAACTTCACCGCGACCGATGCGCAGGACTTCATGGCCACCGGTGCTGAGAAACGCCGACAGCTGTGTGCCGATGAAACCACTCGCGCCGGTGATGGCAATCCTGAGACGCGGCCGATCGGCGTACGCGGCATGCCGGGCGAGATCGTTCAGCAACAATTGATGCCGATAGGAGAAGACCCGATCCAGCGTTTCGCGCGTGTACCCACCTGCGGCGAACTCGCCCACCGCACCCAATGGGAGCCGATAGCGAATGTGGTCCTCGAGTGCGCTGCCGTTGCCATCGGACTCGAAGCGATGTGTGTGCTCCCATTCGTCGAATGGCCCTGCGAGCTGCACATCGCGGAACTGGCGATTGGCGATATAGTCGCGGTGCTCGATGTGCCAGGTGACAGGCACCGGCCCGGCGTGCATGCGCACCGTGACCTGTGCCCCATCGCGAATGCCCGGGTGTGGCGTCAGCAGCTCGGCGGGGTCCCAGGGTGGGGACAATCGCTGAAAGGCGCCAGGCCGCTCATGCCACGCGAACAGTTCCTCCACCGACACAGGAGCGTGGACCCGTTTGATGAACTCACCCTGCGCTTCGCCGGGTGTTTCGTGGTGCGCTTCGTGGTGCGCTTCGTCGTGCGCCTCGTTCATCAACGCTCCCACGTCGGAGTGTGTGTGCTCACCAGCCGCCCGCGTCCTCGAGATCGAGCACCCGCCAGCAGTACCAGCTGGCCACACTCGCCCATGGCCGCCAGGTCTTTGCGATCTTCTCCAACCTCGCCGCATCGGGCAGCGCCCGCGTGCGATAGATGCGTTGCGCCCCTTTGCGCACCCCGAGGTCCAGCACCGGCAGCACATCGGGTCGTCCAAGCCGGAACATCAGAAACATCTGCGCCGTCCACGGACCGATGCCGCGCACCGGCACGAGTGCGTCCACGATGTCCTGATCGTGCATGGCCTCGAGCCGGTCGAGTGGCAACC
Source organism: Gemmatimonas sp. (assembly GCF_036405635.1). Lineage (GTDB taxonomy): Bacteria > Gemmatimonadota > Gemmatimonadetes > Gemmatimonadales > Gemmatimonadaceae > Gemmatimonas. Next base: position 7,091 of record NZ_DASWXE010000223.1, read on the forward strand.
GTCCGTCGACTACATGCTGCGCGAGATCCTTGATGGCCCGCACTTTGGCCACCGAGAGTCCACAGGTGCGGAGCGCGTCGTCATCGATGGCGAGCACCGAATCGGGCGTGGGGTGCTCCGTCTCCACGCCCAGGTGCGCGGAGACGTGTTTCAGGAAACGACCGTGAATGGTGGCGGCGGCCGCACCGGAGAGCTGCTGATACACGATGTTCCGGGCGAGGTGCCCGAAATGTGTGCCTTCGGTACGTGGCAGGAGTGTGCACGGCCCGACGGCCGCGATGGCTGCCGCCAGCTTGGCATCCCGTGCCGACAGCTGGGCCACCGCATCCGCCAATCGCTCAGTGGTGAGCGCCTCAGCAACCAACAACGATGAAGCGGCCTTGGAGGCCGCTGGTGAAACACTCGACCGCTTCTTCGCGGCAGGTGACATTACATCTTGGAGGTGAACATGATGTGCGCCTTGGCAGTGCCAGGGAGCATCAGCCACGGCTTGGTGTCTGACGGAGTGGTCGACAGACCGGTGCTCTGCGGCGTGGCGAAGGGGATGTACACCACGAACAGGTTGCGGCCGTTCTTCACCGAGTTGGACGCGGCGTCATACGCGTCCTTGGCCCCGAAGATCTGATACAGCGCGGCTGGCTGCGTCGGCATCTTGATCTTGCCGGTTTTCACTTCGGCAAACCGCACCGTGTCCACCTGGGCACCGGTAGTTCCCTGCAGGCGGAGGGCACGCCCACGAGCCATGAAGGGGTCCATGGAGTCCGCATAACAGGACACATGGAACTGCTCCTCGGCTGGATCATCGGCCAGACACAGCATCCCGTTTCGGGTTGGGCGGAGAACTTCGAGTTTTCCGACCGTCTTATACCCGAGGACGCCTGCGCCGTCCCGCATTTCCGGGGGCAGTGCCAGGATGGCGGCTGCGATCTGTTCGGCGGCCGGTGGCGCCTTCTGGGCGGCGGCGGACGACAGGGGCAGGATCAGGGCCGCGAAAGCGATGCTGAGGCTGTGAAGCACGGGGCGTGCGGCGGGAAAGGGCACGTCTAACTCCAGGAAAAGAGGCCGACTGACGACGCTGTTGGTTGGGCTGCCAGATGCCATATTCTACGGACTATATGCCGTCTCCCACAAATGCCGCATCCAACGAGACGCTCGTGCGTTTCGCGAGGCGCATTTCGCATGACCTGAACAATTTTTCCACGGTCGTGCGGACGTACAGCGAACTGTTGCTGTCGGAGCTGCCCCCTGATTCGTCCACGTATGCTGACGTGAGCGAGATCCAGCGAGCTGCAGAGAGCATGGTGCAGTACCTGGCGCGCGTCACCCGGTTTGCCCGCGCTGGCGCCATGCGCCGCGTGCCGATGGACGTGAGCAGCGGTATTGCCGAAGCGGTGGAACAGTTCGGTCGGGAACAGCCGTCCCGCGAAGTATCCATGTCGCTCGCAGCCGGCGCGTCCATTGCCGCCGACCCACTGTGGTGGCGCGATGTCATGGCCGAAGTGCTGCTCAATGCCCACGAGGCGGCTCCTTCGGGCTCGCGGATCGTGGTGGCGGTGCAGGCACTGGGCGAGCGCGTCGAAGTCACGGTCACCGACGAAGGCAATGGCGTGTCCTCCTCCCTGGGCGATCAGGTGATGGAACCGTTCGTATCGGGCAAGCAGGGTGTGCGCGGCGCCGGCATCGGACTGGCCCTCGTGGCTGCATTCCTCGAAGCGGTGAGCGGATCGATCTCCTTCGACCGGGAAGACGGGCGCACCACCGTGCGCATGGAGATTCCGGCCGTACGCTGATGCACTCTTAGCGCTGCGTTGCCTGTGCACCCAAAGAAAAACGCGGCGACCAGACCGGTCGCCGCGTTTTCTTTTCACCAACTGTATTCGCCTCAGACGCCGGCGGTCACGACACTGCGTGACTTGACCGCCGACAGCAGCGCGTCGGCGACTTCGCCAAGCGGCAACACGTCCACCGCGGCATCGAGCTTCACGGCTTCGCGCGGCATGCCATACACCACGCAGGTGTCTTCATTCTGCGCCACCGTGTAGGCGCCCGCTTCGCGCATGGCGAGCAGGCCCTTCGCTCCATCAGCCCCCATGCCGGTGAGCACCGCGCCCACCGCATTGCGACCGGCGCTGCGTGCGACGCTCTGAAACAGCACGTCCACCGCCGGACGCTGATGGTGCACCTTGGGCCCATCCTTCACGCGGCACACCCATCGGGCACCACTGGCCTGCAATACGAGATGCTTGCCGCCCGGCGCCACCAGCGCGAGCCCGGATACGAGATAGTCGCCGTCCTTCGCTTCCTGCACGCGGATAGAGCACACCGAATCGAGACGCTTGGCAAACGACGCCGTGAAGTGCTCCGGCATGTGCTGCACGATGACGGTGCCCGGCGCATCGACCGGAAAGCGTCGGAGCACCTGTTCGAGGGCCTGCGTGCCACCGGTGGACGCGCCCAGCGCGATCACCTTATTGGTGGCATCGAACGTGGCGATGGCCGGACGTGCGTTGGCCGGCTCCGCGCTCTCGATCCGACGCACCACACGCGCCTGTGCGGCCGTGCGCACGGCACGCGCGAGCTCTTCCACGATATCGCTCGCGCCCAGCGACGAGCCGGGCTTGGCGATCACTTCCACGGCGCCAAGCGCGAGGGCGCGCAGGGCGGTTTCGCTGTTCTGCGGCGTGAGCGAGCTGCACACCACCACCGGCAGCGGGAAGTGCCGCATGAGCTTGGACAGGAACGACAACCCATCCATGCGCGGCATTTCGATGTCGAGCGTGATGACATCCGGCTTGAGCTGCGCAATGCGCTCGCGGGCGACATAGGGGTCGGTGGCAGTGCCCACCACCTCGATGTCGTCGTGCTTCGAAAGCGCCTCGCTCAGAATGCGCCGGACCAGCGCCGAATCATCAACTACCAGAACCCGGATCACGCCGCAGCAACCGCCTGCGCCGGATTCGTGTTGACATGCAGTGCGGTGAAGAGATAGAGCCGCGTTTCCACGCGCCCTTCCTCCACGCCGATCTCCACGCGCGCGACCGGCTCATCGTGATCACGGGACGGCAGCGCGCCACCCTCGTGCACCACGGGAGCCGCCAGGTTGAACACCACGTCCGAACCGGCGATGAGCGGCAGGACGTTGCCACAAATGACATTGGCGATCTCGCCCAGTGCATCGCGCTGCAGCGGCAGGTGACGCGACTGGTCAGCGCCCAGCATGTTGGCCGCAATGGCCGGCAGCACGACGCTGGAGGCGCGTACCACCAGACGACCAATCAACGGGCCGCGGAATTCCACGGACACCGCCACATCGAGCGGCGCCGCTGCCTGTTCACGCGTCGGCTCCATCTCGGGGAAGAGGAGCGCGAGCTCCTCAAAAGTCGCTGTCGTCGCTCGCGACAGGGACCGGACCGTAGTATTCGACATCGGTGACTCCCGTAATACGCAGAATGGTGTCGCGCAGGGTCTCCGGCGCGAACGGCTTGCGGACGATCGCGGCGCCGAGTTCCTGCAGCGCCTGCAATCGCGTTTCACTGCCTTCCGTGGAAACCACGATCACCGGCAGTTGCTCCGTCTCAGAATTGGCGCGCAGACGCCGCAGCATCTCCTCGCCATTCATGACGGGCATGTTGATATCCAGCAGCAGCAGGTCCACCCACTGCTCCTGCAACGTGAAGAGTCCCTCTTCTCCGTTGCCGGCCTCGAGGACCTCGCCAAGAGGCAGCCCGCTCATGCGCAGGGTTCGGACGACCATCTGCCTCATGACGGCGCTGTCGTCCACTACAAGTACGTTGAAGGCCATGCGTCAATCCGCTCGTCAGAGCTTGCTTTCAGTGCCGTTGATCTTGAGCGTGACCTCACCCGAGGCCACATCCACCCACATTGTGCGCGAAGTCTGAACACCGCCCGTATCATGGGCGTGCACCATCACACCGTTCTTCCACAGGAGCTTTCGCAGGGCGATCATGTTGCGCTTGCCGATCTGGAACCGGTCGTCTTCCTCACGGGCTCCGGCATGCGCACCACCCGCCACTTTCACCTGCATGCGCTCTTTGCGCGCACCAAGCTTGTAGCACTCCTTGAACAGCATCGGCACACCACTGTCCACGAACATCGCCGGCTTGTCCTGCATCTTCACCGGGTCGATCGTTCCGGTCGGCAGCATCACGTGCAACATGCCCGCGACACCTGCCACCGGATCGTGGATCACGATCCCCAGGCAACTGCCCAGGGCATACGTGATGATACGTTCACCTGCGGTGTTCGAAACCTTGAGGTCAGCGACGCCGACCACGCGCTCCACGGCTTTCGCCGGCGCGATGATTCCCATGTTTACTTGACATAGACCGCGGGCTGCACATACCGGAAACGGTGCGTGAGGCCGGTGAGACTCTCCGAATGTCCGACAAAGAGATGGCCACCGGGACGCAACAGCGCCCAGTAGCGCTCCACCAGCTGTTGCTGCGTGGCCTTGTCGAAGTAAATCATGACATTCCGGCAGAGAATGGCATCGAACGGTCCCTGCATCGGCCACCGTTCCATCAGATTCAGCTTCGCAAACTGGACCAGCTTGCGCAGTGAACGATCTGCTTCGCAGACGGCACGACCCGTCGCGTCCTGCTTGTGTGACCAGTACCTCTGCATCCAGGCCGAGGGCACATCGTCCATCTGCTCGGCGGGGTATACACCGGCCTTGGCCTGCGCGAGCACGCGATGACTGATGTCCGTGGCGAGGATGCGCACATCGCGTGAGGCGATGTCACGGAAGCCCTCGTTGCACAGCATGGCCAGCGTGTACGGCTCTTCGCCCGAGGAACACCCGGCGCTCCAGATGCGCACGGCGCCATTCAGGTTCGGAAAGACTTCGTCGCGCAGGAAATCGAAGTGCGAGGATTCCCGGAGGAAGCTCGTCTTGTTCGTCGTGAGCACGTCGATCATCTCGGCGAATTCACGACGCGACGTGTCGCGCTCCACATACGTGAGATACGCGTCGAAGTCGGGCAACTGGAGCTTGCGCAGCCGCTTGGTCAGGCGCGCCCGCACCAGGCCTTCCTTGCCTTCCCGCATCCGGATCCCGGCATGCTCATGGAGCATGCGCGTGATCCGGGAGAACTGCCCGGCAGTGAGTTCACACTCCGAGAGAAAACCGGTCGGTGACACGGTCACGGACATTTTTATGAGGTCCAGCGAACAGCGTGAATACCGCGCACTCAGTCGGCGTGCGCCTGGGCCGCTTCGAGCGCGGCGATTTCAGAGGTGGCCAGCACCTTGTCGATGTCGAGCAGCAGCTTCACGCGGCCACCGGCCTTGCCGATACCGAGCAGGAACTCGGTGCGGATGCCGGCGCCGAACGTCGGAGCATCTTCGATGTCCGCTTCCGCAATCGCCACGACTTCGCTCACGCGGTCGACGACGATGCCCGTCTGCACACCCTTCATCTGCACAACGATGATGCAGCTTTCGCCGCTCTCGCCGTCCATGCCGAACTTGCTGCGCAGATCGGTGATCGGGATGACCTTGCCGCGGAGATTGATGACGCCCCGTACGAACTCGGGCATGCGTGGCACACGCGTGATCGGCTGCATGCCGATGATCTCACTGACCTTCAGGATCTCCAGGCCGTACTCTTCGCCCGCGAGGAAGAACGTCAGGTACTTGCCGGCACGCGACAGCGTGGCGGTGGCATTGTCGGACTGCGAGAGCTGCGAACTCATGGCGAACTCGATTGAGATTGGGAACCGGGGCACGCACGGCCCCGGACCTGTGAGTATCGGCGCCCCGGCGGCGGAGCTTCAATACAGCGTTTCATACGTCGACGCGGCCGTCACATCGCGGTCATGCGGCCGCACAACTGATGTCAGGCGGCGACCCGGCGGATGCTGCTGCCGTCGTCCGTCTGGACGAGCGACAGCGTTTCATTCACGTCGAGAATCAGGCCCACACGGCCGTCGCCCAGGATGGCACCACCGCTGACGCCCGGCACCTTACCGAGGCCATCGCCGAGCGTCTTCGCGACGACTTGCTGCTGCCCGAGCAGGTCGTCCACAAGCAGTGCGGTCCGGCGGTTGCCGTCGCCGACAATCATGAGCAGGCCTTCCAGCGGCGACTGCACGGAATCGTCCACACCGAAGAGCCGGTGCAGACGCACGATCGGCATCAGCTCGCCGCGCAACAACACCATCTCGCCCTTGCCGGCGACCGTGGAGAGCATGGACTGCTCGGGACGGAAGCTCATGTGGATGTGGGTGAGCGGCACGATGAAACGCTCTTCCCCCACGCGCACCAGCATGCCATCGGTCACGGCCAACGTGAGCGGCAAGCGAATGGCGAACGTCGTGCCCTGTCCGGGCGCCGACGTGATGTCGATGCGGCCGCGGATGGCCTCGAGATTCCGGCGGACGACGTCCATGCCCACGCCACGACCCGAGATGTCCGTCACCTTTTCCGCCGTCGAGAAGCCCGGCGCGAAGATCAGGTTGAAGACATCGCTGTCCGTCATACCCTTGTCACTCTCGATGAGCTTCTTCTCGAGGCCCTTCTTCACGATCTTCTCGCGATGCAGGCCACGACCATCGTCGATGAGCTCGACGACCACGTTGCCCGAGGCGTGGTAGGCACGCAGGCGCACGATACCCATCGGCGTCTTGCCATTGGCCTGACGCTCCGTCGGCGGCTCGACACCGTGGTCGACCGCGTTGCGCACCATGTGCACCAGCGGATCACTCAGACGATCGACCATGTTGCGATCGATTTCCACGTCGTCGCCTTCGGTGATGAACTGCACCGTCTTGCCGGCCTTCGCCGCCGTATCGCGCACGACGCGCGCCAGCTTCTGGAAGGTCGGACGCAGCGGCACCATGCGCATGGACATGGACAGGTCCTGCAGTTCCCGCACGATCTTGCCGGCGTGTGTGACCTTGCGCTGCAGCTCATACTGCGTGCTGCTGTCGATGGAATCATCGCCGGCAATCATCGACTGCGCGATCACCAGCTCGCCGACCATATCGATGAGGCGGTCGAGACGATCGGTGCGCACGCGAATGGTGGCATCGCCGTTGGCATTGGCATCGGAGCGCGCCTTGGCGCTCGCGGCCTGACTGCTGGCGGCGGCCGCGTCGGCTTCACTGTCACGCGTGACCGGGAAGATGTCATCGGCGGTCGTGGCGTCGAGCGCCACGCCGTTGCCATCACGCGCCGGATCGTAGCTGGCGACCGCGTCCTTGAGCTCGTCGTAGCCAGCGGGCAGCCAGGTGCGCCCATCGGTCGCGAGTGCCTTCTCCACGGCCGACAGCAGGTCCTTCAGCATGTCCACCGAGCGCAGCGAAAGGTCCGCGCAGCCACGCGTGTAGGAGATTTCCTTGTCGCGCACCCGGCTCAGCAATGATTCCGCTTCGTGTGCGAACTCGGCGACCCGCGTCAGCCCCAGAAACGCCGACGTACCCTTCACCGTGTGGAAGGCACGGAAGACCGTGTTGACGGCTTCTTCGTCAGTGGGATTCTCCTCGAGCTGCAGCAGTGCGGCTTCGGAGTTGGTGACGCACTCGCCGCTCTCGGCGATGAAGTCGGAGAGCAGATCCCGGTCGACATCGTCGGCCAGGCGTTCTTCAGCAGCGGTGCGCTTGGCTGACGACGGCGCAGCGGGTGCCGCGGATGCGACAGGGGCGGCAGCGGCCGCGATCACCGGCTCGATGTCCTGCACCGACGACGTCGCACCGGACGCGATGGCGATGCCAACCGCGCCCCCCACCGTGCTCGCCATGGCCTGCGCCACGGGAGCGGGCGAACCGCCCTCCTTCTCCACCACCTTCATGGCCTCTTCGATGGCCTGGCCGACCTCCGAGAACGCGGTTTGTGCATCAGCGGCGGAGCCATTGACCACGGTGCCGAGCACACGCGCAGCACGGGCGACGAACGGTTGTGCGCGGAGCGGTACACGATTCTCGAAGGCGAGATCGGTGAGCGCGTCGCGCAGCACGGCCAGGTCGGCAAGATCAGTCGCCTCCAGCTGCATCAGCAGCGTGGCGGCATCATCGAGATTCAGTGGAGACACGGGGGAACCGTCGGAAGGGCTCATTGGATTGCGATGCCGATCATGGCATTCGCGACCTCTCCGAGTATCGGTCGACACTGCTCACAGGTTTACCGCATCATGTCATTGATCCACGCGGGCAATGCGCCTGCAACGCACGCGGCCCGCCTCCCCAAGGGGAGACGGGCCGCTGCAAACTCTGACGCAACCGGAAGGGTTACGCGGCCGGTGCCTTGACACTCGTGAACAACTCGTCGGCCAGGGCCTGACGGCCTTCGGCGTTGCGGGTCGTCGCGTTCGGGTCGTACGTCTTCTCGTCCGGCGCACCGCTCACCCGAAGGGTGTGCGTGAAGTCGACGTTGTGATCGAACAGACGAGCGACTTCGAGCAGACGCTCTTCCATATCGACCAGCACCGAGGACGCATGCGCCAGCTGCTGCGACGTGATGTCCTGGAACTGCAGCGCGCCCATCATGAGGAACAGCTCGTCGCGCAGCGTGGCCCGGATACCCGAGGCTTTCTCACGATCCGGAGCGGCGTCCGCATCGATCGCGTCGAGTTCGTCCACCATCTGCGTCGCGCGGTCACACGCATCCATGATGTTGATCGCCGCATCTTCGGTCGCGGAGGTCACTTCACGGATCTTTTCGTGCGTCGTCTGGAGTCGCTCCAGCGCAGTCGTCTGCAGGGCGGCGCGACTCTCGCGAAGACGAGCGAGGACGTTGAGAATCTGCGCGTTCGCCTGCTCGAGAATGTTGGGCAAGTCGGCGAGGGAGATTGTGGGCACAGCGGGGCTCACGTCTCGCACGTCGTGCAGGCCCGACAGCTCCTGGTCGACGAGGCGGAGCGCGGCCTCGGATTCATACAGCACTTCATGCGCACGCGAACTGGTCATTGATCGATCCTCAGGCTGCGGCAGCCGGCAGGAGCGCGTCGATCTTCTCCTTCAGCACCTGCGGCGTGAACGGCTTGACGATGTAGTTGTTGACACCCGCTTCCATCGCCGTGAGGATGTCTTCCTTCACGGAACGCGCGGTCACCATCAGCACGGGCACGTGGCGACCATCGTCACGAGAACGAAGCACCTTGGTGAACTCGGTTCCCGTCATGTTCGGCATGTTCCAGTCGGTGATGATGAACTTGACGGAACTGTCGAACTTGGCGAGCGCTTCCTGCCCATCACCGGCTTCGACCGTGTCGTTGAACCCGATCCGCTGGAGCGAATTGATGACGATGCGACGCATGGTCGCAGAGTCGTCCACCACAAGGAACTTCATGCCGCCAATCTCCTGAGCAGGCCGGGATGAGTGGCGTGGCGACTACAGGTCGCCACGCGTCAGAATGCGTCGGGCGACCTGGTCCACCACATCGAGGGTGTTGTAGGCGCCGGACAGAACTTTCTCTCGCAATTCAGCCACCCGTTCCGGGTCGATGGCCTCACGCTGTTCCGCGTTCAGGCGACGACCAGCGTCCGAGATCTGGACTGAATCCGACTTGACCGGCCGGACGGCCGGGGACTGCGCGACTTCCTGAGCCGGACGCTGAACGGTCGAGGGATTGACCGGCGTCGTACGCAGGGAGTCGATGTAACTGTTGATTTTCATAAAGGATCCTCCTCCTCTACTAGGAGACTATCGGCATCCCGGGCCAGTAACTTTACTGGTCCGGATATTCCATGTTACGGAACGCGACGTCCCTGTCGCTTCGAAGAAGCTCCGGGCCCCTGCACCACCGGTGCCTGTTCGGCTGGCCGTGCGGGGAAACGGATATCGAGGGTGGGAGGCGGCGCTTCCGGCGCCACCTGGTCCTGCTGGTACTGCGCATGAGCCCCGGTTGGCCACGGTCGGGATTCTCCCCGCGTGGCCAGTACCGCAGCCTGAAGCCGGAGTTGCTCGACTTCGTCGAACTCCAGCAATGCTTCCTCAGCCGCGGCCGCATCGAGTTCGTCCAGCTTCTCCTGGAGAAGCTGCCCGAAACGCTCCGGCGCGGCCGCCATGATCAACGCACCCGGTCGACCAGACGAGTGGTCGGCGATGCGGCATACCCGACATTGGCATGGGCAGCACGCTGGACGGAGTCCAGTTCCATCCGGATCTCCTCCACGCGCGCGGCAACCCGGGCCGCAAGGTCGAGCGTGACCCGCTGGGTGGTGCTGACCGCGGCACAGACTTCGGCGACCAGTTCATCCGCATCGTCCACCACCCGTTCGGTGGCGGCATACAGCGCGCTGTCGGCGGTCGGCCGCTCATACCGCAGGATGGCCAATTGCTCGGCCAGGTCCTGCATGATCTCGTCCCGCTGTTCGAGCAACGCCATCAGCCGATGCTCTTCTGCAGACGAGACCTGCCCCGCTTCGCGCGCGAGCGCGTCGGCGTTGGCACACAATGACAGCGCCTGCTTCGCCGCCGAATGGCGACGATCCGAGCGGCTGCCTGAGGCCGTCGTTCCGCGAGATGAACCGAACATCATGGACGGGATCTTTCGGCTCAGGCGGTCTTGAGGCGCTGCGCGGCCAACTGCCGCTCCGCACCGACAAAGCCGTCGCGCAGGTTTGTGGCGATGTGAATGAGCTGCCCCATCACCTTGAGATCGCCACGCATGCCCACGTCCACCAGCTCGACGAGCATCACCTGATACATGCCGGCCAGGTCGACGCCAAGCGCGCCACCCTTTTCGACGTCGAGTGTGGTGAGCAATTCGGTCACCAAGCCGCGCGCCCGCCGCAGTGCAACAACGCGCAACTCGATGTCCTTGCGCTCGATCGCGATACGCGCGCGTTCGAGATTCACAACCAACTGCTCGAAAACGATGCAGACCAACTTTTCCGGAGACGCGGCGTGGACTTCCATGTCGCGATAGTTGGACTGCAGTGTGGTGTATGACATGCGACGCAAGCGGGAAGCGGGTTTCTGATCGTGTTTGGGCATTCCGCCCGACACGTACTAGTATCGGTCAGTTTCTGCTGCCCTGAAGTCCCTGCACCGAAGCCAGCAGCGAGCCGCTCTGCTGCTGGAGACGGGAGAGGGCTTCTTCCATGCGTGTGTACTGCATGATCAACTGCATGCGTCGATCTTCGAGGCGCTTTTTCTGTTCCGTTTCGCGATTCTGCAGCGTTTGCACGTTCTCGAAGATACTGTTGAGCGACGTGCTGATCGGCCCTTCGCCAAAGCGCGTCGCATTGTCGGTGGCCATCACAAAGGCACCGCCGATGCCCGACATGCCGAACAACGTTTCGATCTCTGCCGGCTTGTCGGCGAAGGCCTTCTTGAACTCGGTCTCGCTCAACGCCAGCTTGCCGTTCCGGTCGAGCATGAGACCCACGTTCACACTGCGACCATAGGTCGCGTTGGTACCCGACACGTCGGCCCGCAGGGCCTCGGTGAATGTGTTGACCACGCGGCGCAGGTTGCCGTCGCCATACAGCGGGGCATCGCTGGCCCGCTGCTCGTCATAGAAGGTACGGATCTCGTTGAACGCATCCACCAGCTTCTTGGTCGCATCCAGGGCGCCCTTCTCGTCGCGGTCCACTGCAAGATCGATCGTCGTGCCCGGCTCCCCCGACTGCAGCGTGATCGACACGCCATTCACCACATCGGCGAACGTGTTGCTTGATCGGGTGAACTCCTGTCCGTCGACACGCACGATCGCATCGCGACCCTGCTGCAGCTCACGGCTGCGGCCGGTCACGGCCGTGCTGGTGGCGCCGAGCGAACCCGTACCGCCATTGGCGTGCGTGACACTGAGCGAGAAGGACATGCGCGAGGCACCGCCGGTGTCATCGGTCAGGCGAATGCGACCATCCGGACCAAGCTCAGCCGACGCCGTGCGCACGCCTGAACCGAAGCCCGACGTCGAATCGTTGAGGCGATCGAGCAGCGTCTGCATCGTGTCGCCGGGCTGCACGACGAGCCCATAGGTCACCGTCGTCCCGTCACCGCGCGTACCGCGGATATTGATGGCATCACCCGCCACGAGACTGGCCGATGCCCCGTCCACACGAAGAGCGGTCAGCGAGGTCGCTGCGGTGACCGGGGCATTGCTGCCGTCCGTAAAGGCCACACTCTGCACCGTCTGGCGCACAGCCCCCGTGGAGCCGGTGCTCATGCCCAGCGCGTCGATGACGGCCTGGGAATCCGGGTCGCCGTCGACGGCCGCGACGTTGCCATCGGTCACGAGACGAAAGCGTGTCTCATCACCGTACTGTTCGGACTCCACCGACGCCGAGCCACCGGCGGCATTGATCTTCGAGGCAATCGTGGCGATCGATTCCGTCGCCAGATCCGCGGTGATCACCACATGACCGATCCGGATGGACGCCGGCTGCGGAAACACCGAAAGCCCCATCGCCGACGCGGCGGCCACTGTGGCGGATGAGATGGGCTTGGAGCGGGAATCGAGGAAGCCGAGCTCACGCCCGAGACCTTCCGCGCCATCACCGATATTGATGTTCGTCGCGCCCGACGCGTTGTTCGTGAGCACCAGACGACCGGCGGTACCGCCTTCCGACACGATCGTGGCCGTCACGCCCGTGTTGGCCCCGTTGACCTTGTCACGGATTGCAATCAGCGAATCCGCCGCGTCCACGGAAATCGTGGCCCCGTTGACGGTGAACGAACCCGAGAGATTGCGTGCTGCGGACGTGTCCGCGACCGAACCACCGGCCAGCTTTGCAGTATCTGCCGTCTGCAACACTTCCACGCGATAGCGACCCGCGGTCGCCGCCGACGTGGCGGATGCCGTGAACAGGCTCCGCCCGCTCGAGGGGCTCGTGGGCGCCGTGGCCAGAAAGCCACCGAAACCGGCACGACGCACCGCGAGAGCGGCACTATTCATGTTGTTCACCAACCCCTGCAACTTCGTCCACGCTTCCTTCTGTTTGTTGCGAAGCGTGATGCGGTCGGTGATGGGTGTGACCTGCCGGGCTTCCAGGGCCTTGATCGTCGTGTCGACGATGTCGTTCCACTGCACGCCGCTGCTCAAGCCACCGAAGTTCAACGGGGTAGTCATGGGCCTCGCACCTCAGGCTAAGACCATACCCCGGATTCGGCAGTTACGCCGAACCCGGGGTGTGTCACTCAGAAGGAACGTCAGGTATCAGCGGAGAATGTTGAGCACGCTCTGCGTACCCTGGTTCGCCTGCGAGAGCATCGCCTGCGCAGCCTGCGTGAGAATGTTGTTCTTCGTGAAGTTCGCCATTTCTTCCGCCATGTCGACATCGCGGATGGTCGATTCGGCCGCCTTCACGTTGACGATGGCCGACTTCAGGTTCTGCACCGTGTAGTCGAGACGGTTCTGACCCGCACCAATGTTGGCCAGTACGTCGTTGATCGACTGCAGGTTGGTGTCCGCGCCAGTCGACGTCGTTGGGGCCGAGCCGGGAGCCGTGTAGGCGGCATTCACCGAGAAGGTGCCCGAGTCTTCGTCCACGGCGAAGCTGTGCGAAGCAAAAACCGCCGTGCCCTGGAACTTCGCGGCGCTGACGATACGACCGATTTCATCATTCAGCGTCGAGACTTCCGTGGTCAGCGTCGACGACACCGAGGAGTTCTGCCCCGAAGCCGCCTGCACCAGCAGTTCCTTCTGACGCTCGATGATACGCTCGACCGTCGATGCTGCGCCTTCCGCGATCTGGAGAAGCGCGTTGCCCTGCTCGGCGTTGTTCGACGCAGCCTGGAGGCCGCGATGCTGCGCACGAAGCTTGTTCGCAATGGCAAGACCCGCCGCGTCGTCAGCCGCGCGGCTGATACGCAGACCCGAGCTCAGCTTACGCATGCTGGACTCGGTGGCCATGTTGTTGACGAACGCGTTGCGCGAAGCGGTGAGTGCGCCGACGTTGGTGTTGATACGCATGAGACTATCCTCCTTGATAATGAAGCTGAGGCATCCGTGCCTCGTCCGGATCCGACTATCGAATCGCGGTCAGTTCTAATTGTCGTCACAGCCGGAATGAACTTGAGCGACGTGACAAACTCGTAAGGCCCAATGGCCCAAAGTGTCACGCTGCTGACACGCTCCTGCAGGCGTCTCCGATGTGGCGTTTCGCGGGAGGCCGTCGTCCTCACATCGATGGCTCCCACGCTCTGTAGCGCATGACCGAGACTTCCCATCGCGGCGACGATCTCGCCGGGACGGCGCAACGCGCGCCGGCGATTCCGCCGTTTGTGGCCGCCTCATTGCCTGATGCCGCCACACGCGCCGCACAGTTGCAGGCGGGCGAGAAAGCATTGACGGAAGGACGGTACCGCGAGGCGGCTGAACTGCTCGAGGCAGGATCGGCGGCGATGTCCGGGTATGTGCCCACCGCCCGCATGGTGGCAACGGCCTGGCAGCTGGCCGGTCAGCGGGCCCGCGCCCGTGCGGTGCTGGTGCCGACTGTCGCGGCATCACTCGCCTCGCTGTCACCCAACGATGCACATGCCCTCGGCGCCCAATTGCTCGACGTGGGCGCGCCCGACGAGGCCCTACTCTGTTTTGCCCACGTGGCCCGCACGCTCCCAAACCACCCCGCCGTGCTGGGTGCGATGGCGGGGGCGCGCCGAGCGATGGGCGATCTGGACGACGCCTGGCGACTGGCGCAGCGTGCGACCGCTGGCGACAAGCAGAATCCGGCGCTCTGGGTGACCGCGGCTCAGGTACGCCACGCCCAGGGTCAACTGGACGACGCTGCCAAGTTGCTCAAGAAGGCCGAAGCGCTACGGCCCTCCCATGCACCGACCCGCCTGCAGCGGTCACTGACCCGCCTGCTCGGCGGCGCCACCTCGCACGGCTGGGCGGATTTTGAGCATCGCGGATTGCCGACTTTGCCCACTGGCACCAAGCCCTGGCAAGGCGAAGCACTGACAGGCTCTTCTATAGTAGTGGTGTTCGAACAGGGCATTGGCGACCTGTTCCATTTCGTGCGCTATGTGCCGCAGCTGCAGGAGCGCGGCGCGACCCGCGTCATCGTGGAGGCGCCAACGGCGGCCGTTTCTCTGCTGCGCGCATCGGGCTTTGACGCGGTTCCGGTAGGAGAGGCCCCGGCCACCGACTTTGCCGTACCGCTGCTCTCCCTGCCGCTGATGCTGGGCAGCGATCGCGAGACATTCGGAAACCGGGTGCCGTATTTGCGCAGTGTGGAACCGTCGGTGCCGGGATCACCGGGCAGCCGGCGACGACTTGGACTGGTGCTCCGGGGCAATCCGAACTTTCTGGCCACCAACCTGCGCGATGTCGGGAACGAATGGGTGCCCGCGCTGGCGGAGGTACCCAACGCAGACTGGGTGTGGTTGCAGCTTGGAGAGGCCAGTCCATCAAGCGCATTTGAAACACCATCACTGAGCCATAACTGGCTTGAAACTGCCTCGTTGATATCGTGTCTTGATGGCGTCGTTACGGTAGATACCGGCCTCGCACATTTGTCAGGCGCGATGGGACTACCCACCTGGGTGCTGCTCCCGTATTCGCCTGACTGGCGATGGGGACTGCGGTCCGACCGGACGCCGTGGTATCCGTCGGCCTGTCTCATCCGGCAGCCCTCTCCACGCGACTGGGGTGGTGCCATCGACCGCC
This sequence comes from Gemmatimonas sp., assembly GCF_036405635.1. Taxonomy (GTDB): domain Bacteria; phylum Gemmatimonadota; class Gemmatimonadetes; order Gemmatimonadales; family Gemmatimonadaceae; genus Gemmatimonas. The sequence goes on from NZ_DASWXE010000223.1 coordinate 22,668, forward strand.
TTGCTGCCGCACTCGGGTCTCGGCCGGCCTGAGCCGTCACACGGCCGGCAATTCCTGCCGCGATTGTACCTGAGTTGCCGGATGGACGCATGTGCAACACGAATGGAGAAGCCGTAAGTATTTGTCATTAAATGCGTTACATGTGGCACATTTCGTGCTTTTGAGCAGCTGCCGGCTTTCTGGCCATCAATTTCTCATCACGCGCCATCATGTCACTGTTCGCAACCGACACGTCGCTGCTCGCTCCAGTGATGGAGAACTGGACCGACCAGACGTCGGCAGAATCGCCTGCCGACGCGATTGCCAGCCTGCTTCCGCAGTTGGTGGCGGATGCGCTGCAGCGCGGTCACGTGCGTAGCGCCGCGATGACCTTCGAACAGGCCGCTGCCTTGTTGCCGTTCGATCACCCAGCGATGCAACACGCCCGGGAGCTGCTCGACCGCTGTTCCGCGGCCGATGCCGCCATGCAGCAGCGACAGCTGGCTGGCGAGATGGTGGTGATTCCCAGCCTGACTGAGCGCGCCCCCGGCGTAGCGCGATTCCACTTCGGCGCCACCGAAGCTGAACTGGCTCATCCCACCGTGATGGCGTTCTTGCGGGCCGAGCAGGACACCGGCGCCCACGCTGAACTTCGCAACTTCCTGGAGCAGGCTCTGCTCCACGGCGATCACTACATCGATCTCGATCCCGGCGTGGGCGTGGGCGTGCTGTCCGCACGCACCATGTCATCGGGACGCATGGTGGCGGTGACAGCCGATGCCACGCTTCAGCAGGTCATCGCGCGCAACGCGCAGTATCTGTCGGCCGAGATCGCCGAGTTGGCTGGTGCGACTCCCGTGCAGGTGGTCAGCGACATCGCCGATGCCACGGCCATGATCACGCCCCAACGCACGGTGCTGCATCTGGGCACGCTCCCGGTGTCCTCCATCGCAGAGCATGCCGCCGGCTGGCGCGATCATGCGATCGCCTACGCCTGGGACGCCAGCGATGCTTCATCGGCCTTCTATGTCCAGCAGGAGCTCGAACAACTCGGCGCCTCCTCGTTCGTGATGGCGGAAGACGAAGAAGGGATGTCCCTCAGCCCGTTCCGCATCGGATGCGGTGCAACCACGGCTTTTGCCCTCAGCGAGCGTTTCATCGAGACGCTGGGCGGAGACTGACATGAACCTGAATCCCATGCGCAGCGTCGCCGACCAGGTGCTCGCCCTGCGCAACATGCCCGTTGAAGGATCGATCGTGGACCTCGTGCCCTACTCGCACGACCACCACGATGCAATCATCGCGCTGCGCAATACCGAGCGGGCCAGCTACTTCCTGCTCCAGCGGGAACCCCTCACCGTGGAAAAGCAGACGCGGTGGTTCGACGGCGTGCTCGCGCGTCGCGACGACGTGCAGTGGACCATCATGCGCAAGGATGGTGTGATCGTGGGGGCAACAGCGCTGTATGGTATTGCCGAAGACCGCTCACGCGCCGAGAAGGGCCGTCTGGTGATCGACGAGTCCCGATCGCGTGAGGCACCGTACACGCTGGAAGCCGAGTTGCTGCTGCTCGATATCGCCTTCGGCATGTTTGGCATTCAGCGCGTGGAGACTTCCGTACGCCACGACAACGGCGTGATGCAGAGCATCAATACCCGCCTCGGGTTCGTGCACACGCATTCGCATGACAACAGCGGCGTCGAGTACTACCTCTCGAGCCTGAGCGCCGATCAGTACCAGCCGGCCGCTCTGCGTGCCGTGGTGGACGCATGGGCGCGTCGCGCCCAGCGGCCCACGCGCAACGCCAATAGCCCCGCCGACTCCGCGATCACACTGGCGCGCTGACGCCACCGTCTCCCCTCCCTTGCCTGACTCATGTCCTCCGTGACTTCTCCTGACCAGACCGACGCGATCGCCCGCCTGCGCGAAGCGTTCACCACTGCCCTCGAACTGGCGCCCGACGCCGACCATGAAGCGCTCGCCTACCGCGAGACGCCGGCCTGGGATTCCGTGGCGCACATGCAGCTCATCGTCGCCATCGAAGGCACTTTCGACGTAATGCTTGAAACCGAGGAAGTGCTCGCCCTCAGCAGCTTTCCCGAGGCGCGCAACATTCTCCGTAAGCACGGCATCGCCTTCTGATGTCAGATCGGGTGGTGTGCGTGACGGGAGCCACACGCGGCATCGGCGCCGCCAGCGCGGAGCATTTTGTCCGCGATGGCGCGACGGTGTTCGTGGCTGGTCGTGACGCGGGCGCCTGTGAAGCGACCGCATCGCGCCTGTCAGCCATCGGACCGGGAACTGCGATCGCCCTCACGCTCGATGCAGCGGATTCCGCTTCGATCGCCGAGGCCTTTCGCACCATCTTCGCGCGCACCAAGCGTCTCGATGTGTTGGTGAACAATGCGGGAGTGATGCCGAGCGGCCTCCTGGGCGCGCTCGATCGTGCCGCCATCGACTCGGCGTTTGCCGTGAACACCACGGGTGCCATCCTGTGCCTGCAGAGTGCGATGCGCCTCATGCAGCGGGCGCGACACGGCGCGATCATCAACGTGTCGTCGGTGCTCGCCTCACACGGTGTGGCGGGGCGCACGGCGTACGCAGCCTCCAAGGCAGCGCTCGAAGCGGCCACGCGCACGGCCGCTGCGGAATGCGCGCCGTGGGGTATTCGCGTGAACGCGGTGGCGCCGGGCTGGATAGACACCGACCTCGTGGCCGCATACACGGCCGAGGAACAGGACGCCATTCGTGCCCGCGTACCCATGGCGCGTGTCGGGCGCCCTGAGGAAGTCGCGCGCGCTATCGGCTTCCTCGCGGGCGACGCAGCATCCTACATCACTGGCGTGGTCCTTCCAGTGGACGGCGGGTACGTCCCGTGACCTGGATCGGCGCGGCACCTGACGACGTGATCGCGCTCATCGACGCCGAAACCGGCGTGTCGTTGCGTTACGGCGAGCTGCGCGCGCGTGTGGAGGCCGCTCGTCACGGTTGGCTCACCGAAACGCAGCTGGCGCACGACAACGGCCAACTGATCGTGCCCGCGCTGGTGTTCCTGCTGGTGCGCAACGATATCGCGTCCATCGTGGCGCTGCTGTCGCTCCGCGCGGCGGGGTTTGCGGTGGTGCTCGTGGATGCGTCGCTCGATGCGATGGTGCGCGACTCGCTGCATGACACTTACCGGCCGATGTTCACGGTATCGTCGGACGCCACGGTGTTGGCGGATGCGGTGCCAGTGGCGGGCGCCGAAGCGCTGGTGCGCACGCCGTTGGCCGATCAGCACGCGCTGCCCACCATACATCCGGAATTGGCGCTGGGCCTGGCCACGTCGGGCTCCACTGGCAGCCCCAAGCTGGTGCGCCTCACCGAACAGGCGGTATTGGCCAACGCCCGCAGTATCGCGAAGGCGCTGGATATCGGCCCCACCGATCGGGCCATCACGTGTCTGCCGCTGCACTACGCCTATGGCCTGTCATTGCTGACCAGTCATCTCACGGCGGGCGCATCGCTGGTGGTGACGGATCGCAGCTTCATGGACGGCGCCTTCTGGAAGGCCGTCAAGCAGCATGACGTGACCGCGCTGGCCGGTGTGCCATACATGTACGAAATGCTCGAACGCCTGGGTGTGGCGCGTGCCGTGCCGCCGTGCATCCGCGTGATGACTCAGGCCGGTGGGCGCCTGCGCGACGAGTCGGTGCAACGGCTGCACACGTTCATGCAGGGTCGCGGTGGACGCTTTCACGTGATGTACGGCCAGACGGAAGCCACCGCCCGCATCGCCATCATGCCCCACGAATGGCTGCCGGCGCGTCTTGGCAGCGCCGGATGCACCATTCCTGGTGGCACCATCGAAATCCGTCATCTCGACGGCTCCGCCGCCGACGATGCTCCCGTGCCTTTCGGCACCGAAGGCGAGGTCTGGTACCATGGCCCCAATGTCATGCTCGGCTACGCCACCACGCGCGACGAACTGGCGCGTGGTGATGACCAGCACGGCATGCTGCGCACGGGCGACATTGGTCGACTGGATGCTGACGGGTGCCTCACGATCACCGGCCGCGTGAAGCGCATCGGCAAGCTGTTTGGCGTGCGTGTCGACCTCGATGCCATCGAACGGCAGCTGTCGACCGAAACGCCAACAGCGGTGATCGAGGGTGACAACCAGCTCGTCGTGTTCACGGTACTGCCGTCCGGTGCACACGACGAGGAAACCGTGACCGCACTCGTGCACCGGCTCTCGACGCAACTGCGGGTGCAACAGCGTGCGATTGTCGTGAAGGCGATCGACGCGCTGCCGCGCACATCGTCCGGCAAGGTGGATTACCCCGCACTCCGGCGGACGCTGTGATCGCTTCCTCGCATCATGCAGCCGCATTGGCTGACTTGTTGACCGTGCCGCAGTACACGCATGCGCAGACCATCAAGGCCGAACGGTTGCGTGACGGCCTCGCAGCGCTCACGGCACATCATTGTGAGGCGTCCGAAGCATACGCGCGCATTGTCGATGCACTCTTTCCGCACGCGCGAAACGGCATCGGCTCACTGGCCGATGTGCCGTGGGTGCCGGTGGGGTTGTTCAAGAGCCACCAGCTGCAAAGCATCGATGACGCCGACATCGCCACCGTGCTTGTTTCGAGCGGCACCACGGGCCAGCGCCCGAGCCGCATCGTGCTCGATCGTGATGCCGCAGCGCAGCAACGCACCGCTCTGGCGAGTATCATGGGCACGCTGCTGGGGCCCAAGCGCCTGCCGATGCTGGTCATCGACACGCCGTCGATCATCAAGGGGCGTGGGGCGCTGAGCGCCCGCGGCGCCGGCGTGCTGGGCATGATGACGTTTGGCGCGGCACACGCCTTTGCGCTCGATGATGCACTGGTGCCGCAGCAGGAGGTCATCGCGCGATTCCTCGAGCGTCATGGCGATGCGCCGTTCCTCATGTTCGGCTTCACGTTTCTGGCATGGCAAGCGCTTGTCGAGCAACTGCCGGCCGGCAGTGCCGACCTGTCGCAGGGCATCCTGGTTCACTCAGGCGGCTGGAAGAAGCTCATCGAGCGATCGGTCTCCGACGCGGTGTTCAAGACGCGCTTGCACGAACAGACCGGGCTCGCCCGTGTGCACAACTTCTATGGCATGGTGGAGCAGATCGGTGGCGTGTTCCTCGAGGGCGAGGACGGGTTGCTCTATCCGCCGGATTTTGCCGATGTGATCATCCGCGATCCGCGCACATTGGAAGTGGTACCGCATGGCACCGAGGGTGTCATTCAGGTGGTGAGTCTGTTGCCGCGCAGCTATCCGGGACATTCCATCCTGACTGAAGACCGTGGTGTCATCGTCCACGAGGACGCACCCGGTGCTTCACGTCGCGGCAAGGGATTCCGGGTGCTGGGGCGTGTGCCGCGCGCCGAGTTGCGTGGGTGCAGTGACGTGATCGCCACGACAGCCTCACAGACAGGCGCGTGATGACGGTGGACATGGAGCAGATCGCCCGGCAGTTCGCAGCCGCACCGTCCCTCGTGCCCTTCGACGCGCGCACGCTGGCCTTCACACACGCTTTGTCGCGGGCGCTTTCCAGCGATCTGGCCCTGCGGCGTGAAGGGGCGGTTCAGGCACTCGCGTTCTGGTTGCGGCCGGCCGAAACGCGCCGCCTGGAGACGCACCTGCGCACGGTGGAGGGCAGTGAGTCCATTCTGGTGCCGCGCGGCACGGTCTTCCACGTGCCACCGTCCAACGTGGACACGCTGTTCGTCTATTCGTGGATCCTCTCGTTGCTGATGGGCAATCGCAACGTGGTGCGCCTGTCGCAGCGCCTGAGTGGCATTGGCGCGCGGGTGGCCAGTGTGGTGGAGGATGTGCTGCAGGAAGACGCGCACGCCGATGTCGCTGCCGGTGCGGTGTTCGTGCGATACGGGCATGACGATGCGCTCACCACCGCGCTGTCGGGACTGTGCGATGTGCGGGTGCTGTGGGGCGGCGATGCGGCGGTGTCGTCGCTGCGCGCCTTGCCGTTGCCGGCGCATGCCACGGAGCTCGTCTTCCCCGATCGCTATAGTGCGTCGGTATTGAATGCGCAGGCCGTGGAGGCACTCGATGATGCAGGGCGTGATGCACTCGCTGATCGATTTGCCAACGATGCCTTCTGGTTCGACCAGAACGCCTGCGCCTCGCCGCGCCTCGTGGCGTGGATCGGCAGTGCCGAGGCGGCCGACCGCGTGCGTGATGATTTCTGGCAGCGGGTCGTCGCCGCCGCAGCTCGGCGTGGTGTATTCAGTGAAGCCGGCACCGTGCTCGCCAAGATGACTGAAGCCGCGCGCGCGGCCATCGACGAAGGTGCGACGCAGATCCTGACCGTGTCTCCCGAAGTCACGGTGGTGCGGCTGAGCGCACTCGATGCCCTGCGACGCGTTGCACCCGGTGGCGGTCTTTTCCACGATGTGGTGCTGCCCTCGCTGGAGGCATTGGGCCCCCATCTCGCACGCCGCGACCAGACGCTCACAGTGTTTGGCCTGACACGTGAAGACATCATGCAGGCCGCACGGGTTTTCAATGGCCGCGGCATCGACCGGTTCGTGCCGGTCGGTCAGGCGCTGGCGTTTCATCATGTGTGGGACGGCTACGACCTCTTCCAGCAGTTCACCCGGCGCGTGCACATCGCACCGCAGGGCTGGTAGGCCAACGGCCCGCTCCATGAGCAGCGCTGCAGACGCTCTGTTCCTGCGCATGGCCCTTGGCCGCCTCCGCGCCCATTGGTGGGAAGCCGAATTGCGTGAGCCGGCGCTCACGGAGATTGCGCGACTGTGCCCAGGCGATGCGGCCCTTGAGCTGGACGACGCCGACCGTCGTCTGCTGACCATCGCGCGCCATGGCGCCGATGTGCTGCGCGGCTATTCGGTGCCACTCGTGTCGGCGCCGTACATCATGACGATGACAGCACGTGATGTCGTGCTGCCCGGTCTGCGCACCGATGCCGAAGGGTTTCGTGTCACCATGCAGGACGGCGCACCACTTCGCCGCGATGCGTGGGAGGCGACGACCCGTCCGCAGATGCTGGTCGTTGGCAACAGCTCCAGCTGGGGCGTCGGCGTGCAGGACGACGCGTCGCATGTGGCCAGCATGCTCAACGCCCGCGGCGATGTGAGTGCCTTCAACGCTTCGGTGAAGGGCACCAACCTCGTGCAGCAGCGCCTTATGGTGGACCGACTGCTACCGACCGGTGGCACCGCGGTGATCGTGGGCGGAGTGCTGGACCTCATCTTCGCGCTGTCGTGGCCGCGCGACGACGCCCACGGTGCGCTGGCATTCTGGAACGCCGGCGACGCGGACCTCACGCGTGATGGTGAGTGGGCGCTTGAACCGGGCGCCTATGGTCAGGACGAGGCCTGCCGCATGCTCACCCGCGAGTTGCAGGCACTGGGCGCTATCGCCTGCGCCCGTGATGCCCAAGTGCTGTTTGTCATGCAGCCCCACCTCGACTTCGTTGGACGAGCGCCCTTGCCGGACGAGGCCCGCCTCGCCGAGGCCTTCGTGCAGGAGCTCGGGGCCTTTCGACCGGTGCATGCTTCGGGAGTGCTGCAGCGGCATGCCGCGGCGTACTCGGCGTGGATGGCCGACGCCTGCGCCAATGCCGGGGTGCAGTTCGTGGATACCAACACCGCCCCCGAATTCCTGGAGCCCGGCCCGTGGTTCCTCGACCACATCCACCTGACGGATGCCGGCCACGCGCAGCTGGCGCAGACCGTCCGGCGCTCCCTAGGGCTGACCCACCCGGCTGGACTGACCGCTCAACCGCAGAGACCGGCGGCGTAACACCGGCACGAATTGCCGACCAAGGGAAAACGGAGCAAGAAACGCCTTCGGTGAGTCATTGTAAGCGATTGAAAATCAACGCTTTACGATTGGCTCACTTTTTGCTTCTCAGTCCCGTGATATCGAAGGCCATGCCTTCCTCGGCAGCATCACCTTGTATCACGACCCGGTCTTTCCCATGACCAGCAATCACCAGGCAGACATCGGCGTTGGCATCATCGGCTGCGGCTACTGGGGTCCCAACCTCATCCGCAACTTCAACCGTCACCCGCGTTGCCGCGTGGAGCGCGTGGCCGACATGCGACGCGAGCGCGCGGAAGCGGTGGCCCGTGAATTCCACGTCCCCGCGGCCAACGATGACCCGGGTTCGGTGATCGATGATCCGCGGGTGCGCCTGGTGGTGATCGCCACGCCGGCCGCTTCGCACTACCAGCTCGCCAAGCGCGCACTGCTGGCCGGCAAGCATGTGCTGGTGATGAAGCCGTTCACGACCAGCGCCGAGCATGCCGAAGAGCTGATTGCGCTGGCCGAACGCCAGGGCCTCGTGTGCGCGGTGGACCATACGTTCGTGTACACGGGCGCCGTGCAGAAGATGTACGACACCCTGCACGATGGTTCGATGGGAGACCTGTTCTACATCGACAGTGTGCGCATCAACCTCGGGCTGTTCCAGAGTGATGTGAACGTGATCTGGGATCTCGCGCCACACGATCTCAGCATCATCGACTATCTGCTCGACGGTCAGGACCCGGTCTCGGTGCACTGCCTTGGCGCCACACATGCGGGCGGATCGCAGGAGAACATCGCATACCTCACCGTGACGTATCCGGGCAATGTGCTGGCGCACGTGCATGTGAACTGGCTGGCACCGGCCAAGGTGCGCCGCACCATCGTTGGTGGTTCGCAGCGCATGATGGTGTATGACGATGTGGAGCCGTCGGAAAAGGTGCGCATCTATGACCGTGGCGTGTCGATCGCCAAGGAAGCCTCGCCGGGCGAGATCTATCAGCAGTTCGTGAGCTACCGGCAGGGTGACATGCACGTGCCGCAGCTCAGTGGCCGTGAAGCACTGGCGGTGGAAGTCGAACACCTCGTGGATTGCATCCACAACGGCAAGACGCCGCGCAGCGACGGTCGCGCCGGTCTCCGTGTCGTGCGCATCCTCGAGGCCGCGCAGCACCAGCTCAATACACTCCGTGAACTCCAGCACGCAGGTCTGACGACGCTGCGAGGGGCCGCCTGATGTCCGCTACGCTTGTTGCCACGCCTGACACGTTGGTTGCCGACGCCGCACCGATTCCATTTCTCGACCTCGTCGAGCCGCATCGGGCCCGCGAAGAAGAGTTTGTCGCGGCATTCCGTCGCGCCCTGCGTTCGGCGTCCTTCGTAGGTGGACCGGAAGTGGAAGGCTTCGAGCGCGAATTCGCCGCGTATGTGGGCACGCAGCACGCGATCGGTGTGGCCAACGGTACGGATTCGCTGCGTTTCATCTTCATGTCGCTGGGCATCAAGCCAGGCGATGAAGTCATCACAGCGTCGCACACCTTTATTGCCACGTCCGAGGCCATCTCGCAGGCGGGTGGTCGTCCGGTGTTCGTGGACATCGATCCGATCACGATGACGCTCGACCCGGCTGCGGTGGCTGCCGCGATCACGCCGCGCACGATGGGTATCGTGCCGGTGCATCTCTATGGCCAGACGGCGGACATGGATCCGCTGTTGGCGCTGGCGACCCAGCACAACCTCTGGATCGTGGAAGACGCGGCCCAAGCGCATGGCGCGCGCTATCGTGGCCGGGCTGCCGGCACGATGGGCGTGGCCGGTTCGTTCTCGTTCTATCCGGGCAAGAATCTCGGGTCGGTTGGTGAGGGTGGTGCCGTCACCACGAATGACCCGCGCGTGCTCGAAGGCGTGCGTCGGTTGCGCGAGCATGGGCAGCGTGAGAAGTACGTGCACGTGAG
>NZ_DASWXE010000224.1:0-25159 GCF_036405635.1 Gemmatimonas sp.
ATGGCGATGTACCTGCGCTTGCTCGCCATTCAGGGCTCCTGGAACTACGAACTCCTCGTCGGCAACGGGATGGGGTTCTGTATCGAGCCGGCGCTTCGGCGCCTGCCTGGCGGCATCGACGGGGAGTCCTACCGGGCCGCACTCGCTCGGCAGTCCGTGTACTTCAATTCGCACCCCTATCTCGCCGGACTGGCCGTTGGTGCACTGGCGCGTGCGGAATTGGAGCAGACACCGCCGGCACGCATCGAACGGTTTCGCTCGGCACTGTGCGGCCCGTTGGGCAGTGTCGGTGATCGGTTGGTGTGGGCGGCCTGGCTGCCCGCGTGTTCCCTGGTCGCGATCCTGCTGTTCGGCTTTGGCTGGTCCCCGCTTGGAGTGGTGGCGGGATTCCTGATACTGTACAACCTGGGCCATCTCGGGTTGCGGCACTGGGCACTGCGCGCCGGCTGGCAACACGGCTTGCGTGTGGCGTCGGCACTCGGGCATCCGGTGCTGCAGCACGGTCCGCGCTACATTGGTCGGGTGTCGGCAGTGTTGGGAGGATTGGCATTACCGTTGGCCGTGCATCGGGCCATCGGGGGCGAACCGCCGCTGACTCCCATTCCCATGGGGGTGGCGGTGGCTACGCCGTTGCTTGCCGTGTTCCTCGTGCGTGTGCAGGGCCGTGCCGAGGGTTGGCGCGTGGTTCTGTGGCTGCTCGCGGCCTTTGTCCTCTACTCGGTGGTCATTGATGGCTGAACGCTCCGTCCAAATCGTCAACAAGCACGGGCTGCACGCCCGTCCCGCAGCAGAAGTGGTCAAGGCCGCCTCGCGTTTCAAGGCGGACATCACCATCTGCCGTGACGATCTCGAAGTGAACGGCAAGAGCATCATGGGCGTCATGATGCTCGCCGCGGAGTTCGGTGCCACGATCACGCTACGCGCCACCGGGCCCGATGCCGACGACGCGCTCGAGGCATTGACCACGCTCGTGGCTTCACGGTTCGGAGAGGCCTAGTGGATTCCATCCTCCGCGGCATTCCCGCGTCGCCGGGAATCGTCGTGGGTCCGGTGCACCTGCTGCGCTGGGAGGTGCCGGAAGTCCGCCATCGTCTCATCGAAGACAGCGAGATCGATGCCGAGATCGCGCGCCTGCACGAAGCCATCGAACAGGCGCGTGAGCGTCTGCGCACGCTGCGCGCGCGCGCCGAGGTGCATGCTGGCCCCGAGGAGGCCAGGATCTTCGATGTGCAGCTGTCCATTCTCGATGACAAGGAACTGATCAACAGCGCCGTCGCGTTCGTACGCCAGAACCTTGGTGCCGAGAAAGCGTTCGACCTGGTCCTGCTCGAATGGCGTCAGCACTTCGCCCGACACAGCGCGCCCATGCTGCGCGAAAAGGTCGGCGATCTGATGGACGTGCACATCCGTGTGCTCTCCATCCTGCTGCATCTGCCCGATCACGATCCGGTCGATGTGCCGCGCGGTGCCAACGCCATCCTCGTCACGCACGACCTGACGCCATCGCTCACGCTCCAGCTCGATCGTGAGTGCATTGCCGCCATCGCTACCGAGGCCGGTACCGCCACGGCCCACGTGGCCATTCTGGCGCGTTCACTGGGGCTTCCCGCGGTCGTGGGTCTGCGCAATGCCCTCGCAGCCCTGCAGGGCGGCGAGACGGCCATTCTGGATGGCACCGATGGCACGCTGGTCACCAAGCCCACCGACGTCGAGATCGAGGAGGCGCGCGAACGCATCCTGGCCGCCGAAGGGCAGGCGCCGGTGCTGCGGGAGCTCGCCCTCAGCGAGCCGCTCACCCGCGACGATGTGCGCATGGTGGTGCGAGCCAATGTCGACATTCCGGAAGAAGCGGAACTGGCGGCCAGCAGTGGCGCGGAAGGCGTGGGCTTGATGCGGACCGAGTTCCTTGTGGTGGGCCGTGCCAGCATGCCCGACGAGGAAGAGCAGTACCGCAGCTACAAGCGAGTGCTGCAGGCGTTCGGCAATCGCCCGGTCGTCATCCGTACCTTCGACGTGGGCGGCGACAAGCTGCCTGTTGGCGGCTTCCCCAGCGAACCCAATCCCTTCCTGGGATGGCGCGCCATTCGCATGTGCCTCGACGAGAGCGATCTCTTCAAGGTGCAGTTGCGGGCTCTGCTGCGTGCGGCCGTGCACGGCGATCTGCGGATCATGCTGCCGCTGGTCGTCACCGTGGACGAAGTGCGTGAGACGCGCCAGCTCATCGAGGAATGTGTCGCCGAATTGTCGGCGCGCCGCGTGCCATTCCGCGACGACGTCCCGTTGGGCGTCATGGTGGAGACGCCGGCCGCGGCCGTGGCCTGCGATACGCTCGTGCGTGACGTGGACTTCTTCAGCATCGGGTCCAATGACCTCGTGCAGTACACGCTCGCCGTCGACCGTGGCAATGCCAATCTCGCGCCGCGCTTCACGCCATTCCATCCGGCGGTACTGCGCCTGATGGCCCAGGTCCAATCCACCGGTGCCGCGCACGGGATCGACGTGTGCGTGTGCGGCGAAATGGCTTCGCAGCCGCTCGCCGTCTTCGCGCTGATGGGCCTTGGCCTGCGCCAGTTGAGTGTTGCTCCACGGGCCGTGGCCGATGTGAAGCGCATCATCCGCGGGGTGCGGGCCGGTGCGGCCGAGGACGCCGTGCGGGCGGCAATGCAGTCGGGAACGGCACGTGAAGCCGAGATCCTGCTGCGGCGTCGGTTGCGCGCCGAGCTCGAACGCTAATACCGTTCCTGATTGGCTCTCCGGCCGGCGCCGGTGGGCCCTGTCTTCACCTTCAAACCAGAGCGTTGCGTGGCCGATCGCCATCTCTTCACGTCGGAGTCCGTCACCGAGGGACACCCGGACAAGATCGCGGACCAGATTTCCGATGCGGTTCTCGATGCCCTGTTGACCGAGGATTCCAAGGCGCGCGTCGCCTGTGAAACGTTGGTGACCACCGGCCTGGCCGTCATCGCGGGCGAGATCACGACGACGGCATACGTGCATCTGCCCGAGATCGTGCGCCGCACCATCGATGGCATCGGCTACAACGACGCATCGTTCGGCTTCGACTCCAAGACGTGCGCGGTCATGAGCACCATCGATCGCCAGTCCCCCGATATCGCCCAGGGCGTGGACACTGGCGGTGCGGGTGACCAGGGCATGATGTTCGGCTATGCAACGGACGAGACGCCGGAACTCATGCCGATGCCCATTCAGCTTGCGCATGCCCTCACGCACCGTCTCTCCGAGCTCCGCAAGGATGGCACGCTGCCCTGGCTGCGCCCCGACGGTAAGGCGCAGGTGAGTGTGGTGTACGAAGACAACCTGCCAGTGGCCATCGACACCGTGGTCATCTCCACGCAGCACGATGAGCGCGTCAGCAACACCAAGCTGCGCCGCGCCATCCTCGACGACGTCATCCACGCCGTCCTGCCGGAAGAGATGATCGGTCGCAAGCTCAAGACGCACATCAACCCCACCGGCCGCTTTGTCATCGGCGGTCCGCAGGGCGACGCCGGCCTCACGGGCCGCAAGATCATCGTCGACACCTACGGCGGCATGGGCCGTCATGGCGGCGGCGCGTTCAGCGGCAAGGATCCCTCCAAGGTCGACCGCTCGGCGTGCTACGCGGCGCGCTGGGTAGCCAAGAACATCGTGGCCGCCAAGCTGGCCAAGCGTTGCGAAGTGCAGGTGGCGTATGCCATTGGCGTCGCCGAGCCGGTGTCGGTGTACGTACAGACGTTCGGCACGGGTGCCGTGCCCGATCGTGTGATCGAAGCGGCCGTGAATGAGGTGTTCGACCTCACGCCGCGCGGCATCACCACGGCCCTCGATCTGCGCAAACCGATTTATCAGGCCACCGCGGCGTACGGCCACTTTGGTCGCAAGCCCGAGACGTTCGGCCGCGGTCGGTCCGCGCGCACGACGTTCACGTGGGAACGCACCGATCGTGTGACCGCGCTGAAGAAGGCGATCCGCTGATCAGGAGGAGAGATCCATGACCGAGCCATCGATGGTGGAAGTCACGGTGGCTCGGTTGGGGCTCGACAGCGCCACCAACGCCTATGTAGTCATTCTGCGCGAACGCGAGGGACGGCGTGTCCTGCCCATCTGGATCGGGCGCCCGGAAGCCGAGTCCATCGTGATGCAGATGAACAACCACAAGCACGCGCGTCCGCTCACACACGATCTGTGCAAGGTGCTCATCACGGGACTGGGTGGGACCCTGCGCCGTGTGAACATCACGCGCGTGCAGTCCAGCACGTACTTCGCTGAGTTGCACATCGAGACCCCGCGTGGGCTCGTGGAGATCGATGCGCGGCCGTCTGACAGCATTGCCATCGCCCTCCGGCTGTCCGCGCCCGTGTACGCTGCCGACAACCTCTTCTCCGAACCGGATGAGGACGAGGATGTCGACGAACCAACCCCGCCGCTGACACCGCCCGTGCCCAGCGAGCTGACGGCGGATGCCCTCAAGGCGTATCTCGAGCGCCTTCGTCCGGAAGACTTTGGCCGGTTCATGCCGTGAGCGTTCCTGTTCTCTTCAGGCTCCCAATGCGTCTCGTTGCATTCCTGATCGCGCTGGTTTCGTCCGCCGTGTTGTCAGCGGCTCCGCTCTCGCTGCTCGAGGCGCAGGCTGCCCCGCGCACGGTGGAGGGACGCGTACGTCGCCCCATGGGGGAGCAGGGAGACACCACCGGCATGGGACCCGCCGTTGGTGTGTGGGTCACCCTGCATCGGGTGGGCAAGGACACGGCGGGCGCCATCGACTCGGTGCGCAGCGATGCGGCGGGCCGCTATCGCTTTCGCTACACCCCACGTGGAGCCTCGGATGCGGTGTACTTCGCATCCAGCATGTGGGATGGCATCGCGTATTTCACGTCGCCATTGCGTGATGTGAACTCCAGCGGTGATGCGGCCGAGATCACCGTCTTCGATACCACGTCGCGAACCTTCCCGCTCAGTGTGAAGGGACGCCACCTCATCGTGAGTCGCCCCGACAGCACCGATCGTCGCACGGTGGTGGAGGTCTTCGAGCTGTCCAACGACAGTCTCAAGGCGTTGGTCTCGGTGGATACCATGACGCTCCGGCCCACCTGGTCGGTGAGCATCCCCGCGACGGCGATGGATGTGCGCGTCAACGATGGCGATATCTCGCCCAATGCGTTCGTGGCCTCAAACGGCCGCGCATCGATCTATTCGCCGATCGCACCGGGCATGAAGCAGGTGGCGTTCACCTACAAGCTTCCCAACAGCAGCTTTCCGCTGGCACTCACCGCAGAGCAGGGTGCCGTCGTGTTCGAGGTACTGCTCGAGGAGCCGCAGGGCACGGTGAGTGGACAGGGCTTCACGGCCGTCGAGCCCGTGTCGCTCGAAGGACGCAACTTTCGCCGCTATCTGGCGCAGGACACCAAGCCTGACACACGCATCGTCGTCGAGTTACCGTCCACCGGTACGCCAGGCCGCAACTTTTACATCGCGGGGCTGCTCGCGGCGATCGGTTTTCTGATGCTGCTGGTGTTGTCACGTTCGATGCAGCGCGCTGCCAGCAAGCGGGCCGGTGAGGTCGCTGGACCGTCGTTGCGTCCGCGCGAATCCAATGCGCCGATGGCCGACCGCCTCGCGCAGGAGATCGCCGCGCTCGACGCCACGTATGCTCGCCAGGAGAACCCGTCCGCGAGCGTGCAGCAGGCCTACAACGCACGGCGCGCCGAACTGCGGGCTGCGCTGGCAGAGGAGCTGGGGCAGCCGCTGGATGGCCCCGGAAAATCGTAAGGCCCCTATGAGTGACTGGTCGATGTCTGCGCCGATGCGCCGTGCCCGCATGGTGGCGGCGACAATGTGCTTGCCGATCGGCGCGGTGCTCATGACCGCATGCGGTGGGTCTGCCGACCGAACCGCTGCTCGCGACACCGCTGCCATATCGCAGGCCGGGGTACCCACGCCGGCCGATACCGACGACTTTGGCGCGCCGCTACCCACCGATGCGCAGTATGCAGCACGGGTGGTGTCGCTCAATCCCGCCGCCACTGAGATCATCTTCGCCATCGGCGCCGACAGTGCGCTGGTGGGGCGTTCGCGCTGGGATGAGTTCCCGCCCGAAGCGCAACGCATCATGCCGGTGGGCGACGGTATTCGTCCGAGCATCGAGACTGTGCTGTCGGTGCAGCCCACGCTCGTGATTCTCTACGCCACCGCGGACAACCGTTCTGCGGCCGAGGCGTTGGCACGCGCCGGCGTGCGAACCGTGGCCTTGCGCGCTGATCGCATCGAAGGGTTCTACGCGCTCACGCGCCGTCTCGGCGTGATGCTCGGTGCCACCGAACGAGCCGGCGTCGTCGTGGATAGTGTGCGGCGCACGCTGGATCGTGTGCGCACACTCACTGCTTCGGTGCAGGAGCGCCCCAGCGTGGTGTGGCCGGTATGGGAGTCGCCGCCCATGGTCATCGGTGGTGGCAGCTATCTCGATGAACTGCTCACGATCGCCGGCGCTCGCAATGTGTTTCACGATGACTCCACCGCCTCGCCATCGGTGAGTGTGGAGGAAATCGCGCGACGGGCCCCGGGCTACGTGATCACCGGATCGACACGGGTGGACGTACTCAAGGAAGCCACCTCGTGGCGCGCCGTGCCCGCCGTGCGGGAAGGGCACTTCGTGGTGGTGAATCAGGACCTCACCGGCCGGCCGTCAGTGGTGCTGGGCATGGCGGCCACGCATCTGGCGCGTCTGCTGCACCCCGCGCTCGCCGATTCGCTCCGGTGATGTGGTGAGTGCGCGCGCGCGGTACGCCCCGTGGGTCTGGTCCGGGGGCCTGCTGGCGCTGGTCGGAGTCGCTGTACTCGGCGTGATGGTGGGGGCCGTGCCCCTCTCGATGTCGGATGTGCTGTCGGCCGTGCAGGGGCAGGGCCATCCCTCCACGGTGGCCATCGTGCGCGACCTGCGGCTGCCGCGCGTGTTGCTCGCGGCGTTGGTCGGTGCGGGACTGTCGATGAGCGGCGGCGCGCTGCAGGGCACACTGCGCAATCCACTCGCTGAGCCCTACCTGCTGGGTGTCTCTGGTGGGGCCGCCGTGGGCGCAGTGGTAGCGATGGCCATGGGCATCGCCACGCCGCTCTTGGTCACCGCGTGTGCCTTCGCCGGCGCGGCGGCGGCCACGGTGCTGGTGGCCGGACTGGCGCGCGTCGTGGGCGGGAGCGGCGACTCGCGCCTGCTGCTCATGTCCGGGGTGGTCGTCGGGGCGTTTGCCAATGCCACCATTCTCGTGGCACTGGCCGGTGCCCCTCCGGAACGGCTTCGCGGTGCGCTGTGGTGGATGATGGGCTCCGCCGCCGACGCCTCCTGGGGCGCCGTCGCCCGAAGTGGTGTGGCCATCGCTGTGCTGGGCGGTGTGCTGGTGTGGCGAGCCCGCGAACTGGACGTGCTCGCACTCGGCGCAGAACCGGCCGCGGCGCTGGGTGTGAACGTCGACCGCGCCGCGAGGCGTACCTTTCTCGTCGCCTCGTGGCTCGCAGCGGCAACAGTGGCCGCTGCAGGACTGATTGGTTTCATCGGACTGGTGGTGCCGAACCTCGCGCGTGCGCTCGGGGCGCGGCAGCATCGGTCCATGCTGCTGCTTTCGGCGCTCTACGGTGCCGTGCTGCTCATCGCGGCCGACATTGCGGCCCGTACACTGCGCGCGCCGGTGGAACTGCCGTTGGGCGCGCTCACAGCCCTGATCGGCGTGCCGTTTTTCCTGCTGCGCCTGCGTAAGGTGATGGCGTGAGCGACACCTCCGCGATGCATCACGCGTCCACGTTGCGCTTCGATACCGTGCGGGTGCGTTACGCTGGGCGTGATCGACACGCGCTCGATGGCGTCTCATTCGAGGCGCGGCCCGGCAGTATCACCGCCGTGGTCGGCCCCAACGGCAGCGGGAAGAGCACGTTGGTGCGCGCATTGTTGCGGCGGGTGACACCGGAGTCGGGCCACATCATGCTCGACGAGACACGCGTGGATGGGCTCGAGGCGCTGGCCTTGGCGCGCCGGGTGGCCGTGGTACCGCAGCGCGAAGAGCCCGTCATGCCACTCGAGGTGGAAGAGTTTGTGGCGCTCGGCCGGTTCCCACATCGCGGGGCATTCGGCGCGCCCTCGCCTGCTGACCGTGACGCGGTGCTGCGCGCGATGCGACGCGCTGGCATCGACGACTGCGCTGGTCGTCGCACCGACTCCCTGTCTGGCGGCGAATGGCAGCGCGCCCGCATCGCGCGTGCGCTCGCGCAGGACACCGACGTCCTGGTGCTTGATGAGCCCACGACTTTCCTCGATATCGCTCATGAGATGGCGGTGTTCGAACTGGTCGACGCGCTCGCACGCGAAGGGCGCACGGTGCTGCTGGTGAGTCATCAACTCAACCTGGTGGCGCGGTTCGCCACGCACATCGTGCTGCTCGATCACGGCAAGGTGGCGGCCGCAGGCGGCGCCGATGCGGTCATGCGCGGCGATGTGCTCGAGAGCGTGTACGAATGGCCGCTGGTGGTCACGCGCGATCCGGCGGTTGGCGCACCGGCCCTGTTGCCGCTGCGCGGACGACTGCGGTAGCAGAGGGTGAGCATCGCATGACGGTTCTCGCGACGGACGCCATCGTGTTGCATGTGGCGGACTACATGGAGTCCAGCCGCATTCTGCGGCTTGCCACCCGGGAAGCCGGCGTGCAGTCGGTGGTGGCCAGAGGTGCGCGGTCGTCACGCAAGCGTTTCGGGGCGGCGGTCGATCTGTTCGCGGAAGGGCAGGCGCAGGTGCAGCTCAAGCCGGGCCGTGATCTCCACACGCTGATCGGATTCGACGTGACGCGGGCCCGGGCTGGCCTGGCGCTGCACCTCGACCGATTTGCCGCGGCCAGCGCCATTGGTGAAGTCGCGCTCCGTCTGCTGCACGACGAACCTGCGCCCGGCGTCTACGACCTGCTCTCGGCCACGTTCGACCAATTGGCAGGGGTCGAGCCAGGCCAAGCCACCTCCACCGCCCTGGGGGGGCTCTGGATGCTGGTGGCGGAGGTGGGCTTTCGCCCCACCCTGGATGAGTGCGCCGAGTGCCATGCGCCGCTCGAACCGGGCACGGCGTACCGATTCCACCATCGGGCAGGTGGGGCACTCTGCGACCGATGCAGCAGGCTGCACCCTGGCGGGCGCCTTCTGCCGGTTGAGGCGCGGGACACGGTGCGTCTCTGGCTGGACAATAGGGTGCCCACTGTAGCGGACAATGCCGCCCGGGCCCATCAGCGGTTATTGCGGGAATTCCTCACGGAACACCTCCCAGACGGCCGCCCTTTGCGGGCATATCACACATGGGAAGGTGGAATTTCCTGAGAAGTTGCTTAAGGTGCTGGTTTCTAAGTTCTTTTATTGCAATGGTATTTGGCAAAAATGTGATATTCGTGACGGTGGCGATGCCGTCTGCGCTGGCAGGAATGTTGCTTGACGCATGTCCTTGCGCGTCCTAGGTTCACCAAGGGGCCTGATGATCAGGTCCCTTCGAGAACCCTCAACGGAGACAACGACTCACAACCTGATTCGTCGGTCGGAGAAGCAAACATGAAACGTGTGTGGGGAGCACTGGGACTCGTGCTCGCTCTCAGCGTGTTCATGCCACGAGTCGCGGCAGCCCAGAAGCAAGACCCCAAGGTTCGCCGCAATGGAGCAACGCTCGGACAGAACTATCCGAATCCGTTCAATCCTGAGACTCGCATTCCGTTCAGTGTGGGAGAAGATGCGCCCACCTGTTCCAACTCCTCTCGGCAGTATCGTGTGACCCTGAAGGTGTACAACATCATTTCAGGGTATGTCGCGACACCTGTCCTGCAGGGTGGATCCAACGGGGTGGCCGGTGGTCAACCGCTGGAAAACCTGTCCATCTCGTGCGGCCAGTATGTGGCGTACTGGGATGGCAAAATCCAAGCAACCGGACGGGAGGCCGCCTCAGGCGTGTATCTGTATCGCCTCGAGGTGGATGGCGTGCCGCTGGTAGGCAAGATGGTCAACATGAAGTGAGTTCGGGAATCTTCGAGCATCACGAGACCCGCAAGACTTCAAGATGGCGCGCTGGGTGAGCGGACCCGGCGCGCCATTTTGTTTATTGACACTGCAGAAATGTCGGACACGTACCATTCATGGTGCTGCATCCCAGTCCACCTCTGCACAAATGGCGCGTCCCAGCTGGCATCGACGTTGCCTGAGTTCCGAGCATGATCAATCCTGACCGTCTCACCGTGAAGAGCGCCGAAGCGCTCAACGAGTCTGTCGCCCTCGCCCGCAAGGCCGGCAACCCACTCGTGTACGATCTGCACCTCCTGCTCGCCCTGCTGGCGCAGGACGAAGGCATCGTCGTTCCGGTGCTGCAGCGCGTGGGCGTGAATGTCACCAGCCTTCGCGCCGGCGCCGAACAGGAAGCCGCTCGCTATGCCAGGCAGTCCGACGCCCAGCCATCGTTCAGCCGCGAACTCACGCAGGTCGTCGATGCCGCGGAGCGCGAAGCCAAGACGCTGGGAGACGAATACGTCTCCACCGAGCATCTGCTCGTGGCGCTGTCGGATGCCAAGGGCACTGACAGCACGCGCCTGCTGACCGGCGCCGGCGCCCACCGCCAGGCGCTGCTCGATGCCCTCAAGCTGGTGCGCGGCGCCCACAAGGTCACCGACCAGAGCCCGGAGCAGCAGTACCAGGCGCTGCAGAAGTTCACGCGCGATCTCACCGAGTCGGCGCGCAAGGGTAAGCTCGATCCCGTCATCGGGCGCGACGAAGAAATTCGTCGCGTCATTCAGGTATTGTCGCGCAGGACCAAGAACAATCCGGTACTCATCGGCGAACCGGGCGTAGGCAAGACAGCCATCGCGGAAGGGCTCGCCCAGCGCATCGTGAGCGGTGACGTACCCGAGGGGTTGCGCAACAAAAAACTGGTCTCGCTCGATCTCGGCGCGCTGATCGCCGGCGCCAAGTTCCGCGGTGAATTCGAGGAGCGCCTCAAGTCGGTGCTCAAGGAAATCATCAGCGCCGATGGTTTGTACATCGTCTTCATCGACGAGCTGCACACGCTGGTGGGCGCGGGCAAGGCCGAAGGCAGCATGGATGCGGGCAACATGCTCAAGCCCATGCTGGCGCGCGGCGAACTGCGTGTGGTCGGTGCGACCACGCTCGACGAATACCGCCTCCACGTCGAGAAGGACGCGGCACTCGAGCGCCGCTTCCAGCCCGTGTTCGTGGGTGAGCCCAGCGTCGAAAGCACCATCGCCATTCTACGTGGCCTCAAGGAGCGCTATGAGGCCCACCATGGCGTGCGCATCACCGATGGTGCCGTGGTGGCCGCAGCCACTTTGTCAAATCGCTACATCGGTGACCGCTTCCTGCCCGACAAGGCGATCGATCTGATCGACGAGGCCGCGTCGCGTCTGCGCATCGAAATCGATTCGGTGCCGCAGGAGATCGACGAGGTCGAGCGTCGCATTGTCCAGCTCGAGATCGAGAAGGCCGCGCTGCAGAAGGAGAGCGACGCCGCGTCCATCGATCGCCGTCAGACGCTCGAGCGTGAACTGGCCGACAAGAAGGAACAGGCCGCCGGCATGCGCGCGCAGTGGCAGCAGGAGAAGGACACGCTGGGTGCCGTCGGTCGCATCAAGCAGGAGATCGAGCAGACGCGCTTCGAGGCCGAGGCCGCGACGCGGTCCGGTGATCTCAACAAGGCCGCCGAGATCACGTATGGCCGCGTACCGCAGCTCGAGCGCGAGATGAAGGAGGCCGAGGCCAAGCTGGCCAGCAACGCCGGCCGTCCGCAATTTCTCAAGGAAGTGGTGAGCGCGGATGATGTGGCGGAGGTGGTGGCACGGTGGACCGGCATTCCGGTCACTCGCATGCTGGAGTCGGAGCGCGAGCGTCTCACCAAGCTGGAAGACGTGCTGGCCACGCGTGTGGTGGGGCAGCGTGAAGCCGTGCGTGCAGTAGCCAATGCGGTGCGTAGGTCACGCGCGGGTCTGCAGGACCCCAATCGCCCGATCGGTTCGTTCATTTTTCTGGGCCCCACCGGTGTGGGCAAGACGGAGACAGCGCGCGCGTTGGCCGAGTTCCTGTTCGACGACGAGCACGCCATGGTGCGCATCGATATGTCCGAGTACATGGAGAAGCACGCCGTGGCCCGTCTCATCGGTGCGCCGCCGGGATACGTGGGCTACGAGGAAGGTGGACAGCTCACGGAAGCCGTGCGGCGTCGTCCGTACTCGGTCATCCTGTTCGACGAGATCGAAAAGGCGCACCCCGATGTATTCAACATCCTGTTGCAACTGCTCGATGATGGGCGACTCACCGATTCGCAGGGGCGCACGGTCGACTTCCGCAACGCGGTGGTCATCATGACGTCCAATGTGGGAAGTCAGCTCATCCTCGAGCGAGGGCAGGGCGATGAGGGCGCGTGGAGTCGGGTCGAGCAGGACGTGCTCGCGGCGTTGCGCGGCGTGTTCAAGCCGGAGTTCCTGAACCGCATCGACGACGTGGTGGTCTTTCATCCGCTGGGCCGCGGTGAACTCGATCATATCGTCGACATTCAGTTGGCACACCTCCGCAAGCTGTTGGGCGAACGGAAGCTGTCATTGCAGCTGTCTGATGCTGCGCGACAGTACCTGGCCGACGCTGGGTACGACCCGATCTTTGGAGCACGACCGCTGAAGCGTGCGGTGCAGCGTCTGCTACAGAATCCGCTGGCGCTGGCCGTACTCGAGGGGCGCTTCAAGGAAGGAGACACGATCCTGGCCGATGTGGTCGAGGATGGCGAAGCGCTCGTCTTCTCGCATGGAACGGCAGCGGGCGCTGCGTGACGAGGGGGCGGTAGGATGCTTCGGAGCATGGTGCGCGGCCGCGGTTGGCGCGTCGTGTTCATGGCGTGCACCGTGTCTTGCAGTGGCGCATCGTCCAGCGATGTGACGAACCCGCTGGGCAATCCCGGCGGTGGAAGCGGCGCCACGGTCCCAACTGGGCCGGTGGCACCGCTGATTGTTGGTGTCATGCAAGCCGATCCGCTGGGCTACCTGGAGTACACACCGGGCGATGCACCACTGGTGATCATAGCGCCCCACGGTGGCACGTTGCGTCCGGCGTCACTAGCCGATCGCACCTGCACCGGCTGTGAGACAGCAAACGATCTCGAGACGCAGGCGTTGGCCCGCCTCGTGGTGGATCGACTCCATGCCGCCACGGGTGCTCGCCCCCATCTCGTGGTGAACCGTCTGCATCGAGTGAAGTTCGACGCCAATCGCGATGTCGGCGAAGCCACGGGTGGAACATCAGCATTGCAGGCGCCGTGGGTGTGGCTGCATGCCGCGGTCGATTCCGCCGAGGCCGTCGTGCAGCGCCAGCATGGACGTGGCCTGGTGATCGATCTGCATGGGCACGCACATACAATCGCGCGCCTGGAGTTGGGTTATCTCCTCGACGGAGCCGTTCTACGCGGCACTGATAGCGTGCTCACCACCACCGCTGCACTCGATCGCAGCAGTGTGGCCAGGTTGGCCCGCGATACGCGTAGTGGCGCCGATCGCGGCGTGGCGCTGCTTCGTGGCCCCCGGAGCCTTGGCACGCTGCTGGCATCGGGAGGCTTTGCGGCGGTGCCGTCCGCACAGGACCCAGCGCCACGTGTAGAGGAACCATTTTTTGAGGGCGGCTACAATACCAGGCGGCATGGTTCTCTGAGTGGCGGTATTCTCGACGCCATTCAGATCGAAGCACCCAATGTCGGTGTGCGAGACACCGAGGCCAACCGCGCGCGATTCGCCGATGTCCTGACCCGGTCCCTGCGTTCATTTCTGGCAACTCAGTACGGATGGGAGCGCGCACCATGAGCACCACACCGATTTCCGGGATCGTCGATGCCGCCATGCGGGTGGCGCTCGCCGAGGCGCAGTTTGCCGCGGCGGCGGGCGAGGTGCCTGTTGGCGCGGTCGTGATGCGCACCGATTCCGGCGAAATCCTCGTACGCGCGCAGAATCACATGCGACGTGATGGCGATGCCACGGCACACGCCGAAGTGCTGGCGTTGCGTGAGGCCGCACGCGTCGTGGGCGAGGCACGGCTCGGTGAGCTGACGCTGGTGGTCACGCTCGAGCCGTGCGCCATGTGCGCAGGTGCCGTTGTGCTATCGCGCATCGGCGGCGTCGTATTCGGCGCATGGGACGACAAGGCCGGTATGTGCGGAAGTGTGGGTGATATCGTGCGACACCCGCGACTCAATCACCGACCGATGGTACAGGGCGGTGTCCTGGAAGCGGAGAATCGCGCACTGCTGCAGCAGTTCTTTGCTGACCGCCGCTGACTTGGCGCCGTAGTTCTCCGAGGGTGGACAGCCGCGGTTTGTAGTGGTAACTGGAGGAGACCGATTTGTTTCCCCCTTCCGATCCCGCCATGTCCCGCTCTTCTGTGTTGTCCGCGACGGCGCTCGCCGCTGCGGTGCTGTTGACGGCCTGTGAGCGAGCCGCCGCCCCGCCGGCAGCGCCTCAGGCACCTGCATTTCAGGCGATCTCGCTGACCGGCGACACGTTGCGCACCTTGCCGCTCTCTGCTGAGACGCGCACACGCTACGAGACGCAGTTGGCGGAAGCACGCAAGGCGTACGAGCACACACCCACCGATGTCGACTCCATCATTTGGTATGCACGCCGACTGGGCTACCTTGGCCAGTTGCGTGAGTCCATCGAGGTGTACACGCGCGGCATCGAGCTCTATCCCGAGAACCCGTGGCTGTATCGCCATCGTGGCCATCGGTACATCTCGGTTCGCGACTTCGACGCGGCGGTGGCGGATCTCGAGAAGGCTACGGCGCTGGTGGCCGGTAAGCCGGACGAAGTCGAGCCGGATGGTCAGCCGAATGCCAAGAACACGCCCATCGGCACGCTGCACTCGAACATCGGCTACCATCTCGCGCTCGCGTACTACCTGCAGGGCAAGTTCGACAAGGCCGCAGAAGTGGCGCAGCGGGAAGTGAACGCCGCTAACAACGACGACCGCAAGGTCTCGATGTCGCACTGGCTGTACATGTCGCTGCGCCGCGAGGGCAAGGACTCCGCAGCCGCGGTGGTCATCGCGCCGATGTCACGCGACATGAACATCATCGAGAATCACGCCTATCATCGGCTCATGCTGCTGTACAAGGGCATCCTGCCGCCCGACTCGGTGTTGACGGTCGGGCCGGAGGGTGAATTGTCGGTGAGCGATGCGTCAGCCGCGTACGGCGTCGCCAACTGGCACTGGTACAACGGACGTCAGGCCGAAGCCACGGCGCTGTGGCGCCGCATTGTCGGAGCTGGTCAGTGGGGAGCTTTTGGTTCGGTCGCGTCTGAAGCCGAACTCGCCCGCCTGCCCAAGGACAGCGCCGCCACGAAGTAGCGGCCAACGCCGTTCTCAGTATCCCCGCTGCCGATCGACGACCCACTTCGGCATCTCTCCTCGCGCCAGGGCATCGGCGCACTCGATGAAGCCGGCCACGGCACCCGCCGTGGTCGTGAGACCGGAGATATGTGGCGAGACGATGACCCGGGGATCGTTCCAGAGTGGTGAGTCGGTGGGCAGTGGCTCGCGGACAAACACATCGAGCGCGGCGGCACGCAGCCAGCCGCGCTCGAGTGCTTCCGGCAGTGCCGATTCTTCAATCACCGCGCCACGTCCGGCGTTGAGCAGCGCCGCACCGCGACAGCGAGAGAGCACGTCGCGCGAAATGAGTCCACGTGTGGAGGGCGTGTCCGGCACGCTGCAGATGATCCAGTCCGCGTCGGCGACGAGTGACGGCAAAGACTCGGTGGTGTGCACGGCGTGAAAGGCCGCATGGTCGGATGTGCCGCTGCGTGAGACGCCCGTGACCGTACAGCCGAGCGCGCGCAATGATGTGGCGATGGCACGACCGATGTCCCCTGTGCCCAGCAGCAGCGCGCGCGTTCCGGCGACCTGGGCGATGTCACGCGGGGCCCATTCCCGCTGCTGTTGCGCGGCAGCCAACGAGGGGAGCTGCTGCTGGATGGCGAACACCCGGGCGACTGTCCATTCGGCGATCATCGGCCCGAACGACTCGGCCGATCGCGTGAGCAGCACCGACGCATCGAGCGGCGGGTCGTTGAGCCAGGCATCCACCCCTGCGCCGGTGCTGTGCACCCAGCGGACTTGGCCCATGGCGTCGGCACGCCGCGGAGGACGGAATCCCACGTAGCACTCGGCCCAGTCCAGATCCTCGCCTGTCACATCGGCCGGCGCGCGGTTCCGGATGTCGAGATCCGGACGGGCCGCCCGGATGGCGTCACTGATGGCGACGTGTTCCTGGCCGCTCACGAGTACGTGGCGGGGGGCGAAGGGCAAAGAGAAGGTGCCGGGCATCGGTCGGGGGCTTTGTCGAAGGAGGGAAGATTCCGAAGACTAGCCTCGGTACGGCGGGGCCGCCGGTGAGCGCGCGGGTGGAACGCCACGGAAGGGCTTGATCCAACGCTGCCCTACGGTTAGCTATCACGGCTCCCGGAGCATGGCAGCGTCAGATGGTCGTCACAGGCGGCTGGTCAGGTGCGAGTCCGTTCCCGAGGACAGGTGGCCGAGTGGTTGAAGGCACCGGTCTCGAAAACCGGCATACCGGCAACGGTATCGTGAGTTCGAATCTCACCCTGTCCGCTGTACGAACTGCAGCACACTGACGCGCCGTCGTGGCAGAACCGCGGCGGCGCGTCGTTGTTCGATGGTGAAGTGGAACGTTTTTGGATGGGTGGCCGAGTGGTTTAAGGCGCACGCCTGGAAAGCGTGTGGGGTCGCAAGGCTCTCGCGAGTTCGAATCTCGCCTCATCCGTATAGCGGGCAACGACTTAGATCGGTCGTTGCCCGCTTTGTTTTTGGTGCGGTGTCGCAGTTGGTGTCGCAGTTCAGTACGGCTACTGACCCGCCGCGAATTTCGCGCGCGCGTCCAGCACGGCGCGTTGCTGCTCGAGCGTGGGGTCTTGATAGGCCGCCACGACGATGTGCGGGTGTTTCCAGCCCCCGATGGCTTTCACCATGGCCAAGGGCGCGGTGGCCAGCTCGGAAGCCAGCTTGCGGCGAAAGGCGTGGAAGCCGACGCCGGGGGGAATGGTGACGGGGCAGGTTTCCCGGGCCTTGGCCCACCATTCGTAGAACTGATCGCGTGCCACCGGTCCGCCGGAGCGCCCCCCGTAGAACACGGGCGTCTCGACCGATGCGCCGGCGAGCAAGGTGTGCAGGTCGTTCGCCCGGAAGAGCGCGAACGCCTGTGCCGCGGTGTCGGTGAGCGGCGTGACGTGCTGCTGCTTGTTCTTCTGCGCGACGCCCCGCCAGGTGATCGTGCGCGCCGTCTCATCGATGTCGCCCCACCGGAGCTGCCGCACACTGTTGAGGCGGTGCCCGGTCTCGTGGCAGACCACGAGGGCCAGCCAGAGGCGGGGATCGATCGCCCAAGCGCATTGCGACAACGCCTGGTAGCCCGCTTCGGCCAACTGCGGCCGGCGGGGGTTCTCTTCGCGCGGGATGTGCCATTCAAGAATGGGCATGTCCCGAAGCAGGCGGGCGCCGGTGTCGGTCTTCCGGCGTACGGCCCAACGCAACACCGTGCGCAGGATCGTGAGTTCTTCTTCCACGGCGCGCGCGCGCACCGCGGGCAGGGTCTTGCCCGCGCGGACAATCAGCCCCGTGGTGCGGGCATGTGTGTAGCGCTGTAGTTCGTGCTCGTCGAGGGAGGCCACCGCGCGGAGCGGGCCCCACCACGCGAGGAAGTTGCTCGCCGCGCGGCCATGCACCGGCCGCCACGTGTCGAGCTCTTTACGTGCTGTCTCGAAATTGTCAAAGAGCTCGTGCAAGAGCAGGGGGCCGCTGAGTCGCACCGGTCCTTCGGCGCGGAGCTGCTGCGCTTTGGTTTCCGCGGCGGCTTTCGCCTCGGCCTTGTTGGTGTGACCAAGGGCCTCGGTCCGCTTCCGCGGCGTGCCCTCGGCGTCTTTCTCCTGCCACTCGAGATACAGCAGGCCGCTCTTGGCGTGCGTGTAGACGCGCACCCGATTGCGGCCTTTTTCACCGGTCACCCAGCTCCACCGGGTGCGGTGCGCGATTGAACGAGGCATTGGCCAGTCTCCTGGCTATCCCCTCGGCACATCGCCCGAGGGAGCAACGATATCGGACTTTTCCGACATCCGCGAGAGCTTGCGGGGCAGGTCCGTCACGAGGTACCGCGGCGCATGCTTGCGGCCGACGTTCCGGAGCTTGCCCTCGCGGCTCAGACGCGCGAGGTGATCGGTCGTGTAGCCGGAGCGGCGTGCGGCTTCGGCAAGGCTCACCGACTCGCCGCCGGCCAGCGCTTCCAGCTCATCGGCCACGCGCTGGAGGATGCGCGCGGAGGCAGTGAGGCCATCGCGATCGTACTGCACGGCCTGTCGGCGCCAGCTGCGAACAAGATCAAGTGGGCCGCCCGAAAATGATGGAATCCCTGAAATACCCTTAGGGGTTTCTTCCATCATTTTCCCTGTTCCTCGGTGGCCGCTACGAAAAGCGTCGGGTCGTTCTTGGTTCCGTTGCCTGTGCTTGTGGCATGACCCTTGGCCACCGCATCCCGGAGCCGGTTACGGACGGTCTTAGGGGTCATCTCGTAGCCCTGGTTGGTGAGATGATGGTGCAGAACCTCCACGGACACGGTATCGCCGAGCGCTCTCAGCGCTGCGAGGACCTTGCATTGCTCCGCTGTACTGGTGGCCGCACGGTAGCCATCCTCCGTGCGATCGACCACGAAGGTGAAGTCGCCTATTTCGCGGCTGACCATCTCGAGTTTCCGCGTTGAGAGCGTCGAGCCACGCTGCACGTGGATGGCGGCATCGAAGGCGGCCAGCTTGGAGCTGGCGCCACGCATTGCGCGTCCGTGGGTGCCCTCACCCTTCCGGTCGTGATCGATCACCACCATCGCCGCTCGCTGGCTACGCGCGAGGTCCTCCAAGGGCCGGAGCGCGAATTGCCACGCCGCGTTGTCGTTCTCGTCGTCGACCTGACAGAACTTCCCCAGCGAGTCGATGACCACGAGGGCCGGCTCCAGTGCCGCGATGGTCGCACGGAGCGCCCCGATCTCGGGGACCTTGCCCAAGTCGGACCACACCGCGACACGCGCGGCGGTCGGTGCATCGAGCTGCGCAAAGGTGCGCGCCAGGCGCCGAGGCCCTTGCTCGAGGTCCACCCACAGCACCGGTCCTTCGGCCACGCGCTGGCCTGCCCACGCTTGCCCGCGGGCGATGTGCGCGGCCATGTCGGCCAACATGGTCGACTTGCCCACCTTGCCGGGACCGTAGACGCTGGAGAGCGTGCCGCGCTCGAAGAACGGCTGTAGCACCCACTCGGCCGGCGCCAGCAGCGCGGGATCCTGCAGCATGTCGCTCAGCGACCGGGTGGCCAGCGGATCTGGTTTCTCGATCTCGTTGGCCCGCACAATGGCGAGCGCGTCCTGCAGCGCAGCACTAGGCGGCACGGCGCCCTCCATACTGCCCGGCGTTCTTCCACGTCTGCGTCACCTTCCATTCGGGCAGCGGGGGGGCGTTACCGCCGTTCCACGCGTGCAGGATGGCCAGCGCTTCCACGCTCGTGCACTGCGCATCGTGGCACAGGAAGGCGGCGAGCCGGAAGAGGTGGTTGCTGCGGCCGCTGCCGGCGACACCGTGCGGTAGCTTCTCGACGTAGCGTGCAATGCGGTCAGCACGTGCACCTCCGGCCAATAGTTTAGGAAACTGCTGCTGTCTTGCCGGGGGCGGTGTTTCGATTGCGGCGTAGGCGTCGAGTGGTGGGATGGCAGTGGGATCACTCGCCGGCCAATCGAAGAGCATCCGCGCGGCTTCGGCGCCGGACTGCCATTCGCCGCCGGGCCACGCGAGGCGCGACCAGTGGGCCTTGGTGTGGTGGCGCCCAGGCAGGCGCAACCAGTTCCCGACCTGCTGCGTGCCCGTTCGCGTCAACGCCAATCGTGGCTGCTTCGGATACGTCTCCGGCCGGAAGCCGGTGGCCTCGAAGCATTCACCGGCGGTCGCCGAGAGATAGACGAAGAGGGCGGGCGTCGCCACAGGCGATTCGAAGTAGCCCCACAGGTGCCGGCCGCCGTTGCCATTGGAGTCCTCGAGCAGCAGAGAGATCCGTTCACCAAGCGCGTCAATGCACCAGGAGAACGCGGCGGCGACGGCCTCACGCTGCATGTCGATCGCATTGCCGCACTCGTCATGCACATCGAAATCGAGACCGAACCAGCGCGAGGTGTTCTCGGGGCTCGTGGTGTGCAGGCCGATCACGTCCCCGGCATGACGCGCGGTGAAGTGTTGGACGATATGCTGCGCGCTCAGGTGCTCAACGCCGCGGCGCGTCTTGGCTGGCGCGGTCCACACATTCGGCTGATCCGCCGCGCGTGCAAGCTCGGGGATGTAGGCGCCCCACACGTCGTAGCGGTTGGGCAGGCGGTCGAGCAGGAAGGTGGCCAGCTCCGGGGCGAAGGCGGACCAGCCCACAGCCTCTCCCGTGAGGTCGCGTGGTGCTACATCGACGCGCGGCCCGCCGTAGTTCATGCACTTAGCGACGCTCATCTTCATCGCCGGCGCGCTGCGACAGGTCGAATAGCGTGGGCGTCGGTTTCTGCATGATTGTCCACGCATCCTCGCTGAGCATGCGCGCTGCTTCGCTCGCTCGCCACAGGCGCTCCGTGTTGTGCCCTCTCGCGGCGCTATCCAACGCGAAATCAGAGAGACTTGCGTGAAGTGATGCTACTCTTCGGTAGAGATGAAGCAGTTCGTTGTGGGTGGCAACCAACCAGGCTGCCCACAGACCTGGATCGACCTTCAAGCGCTCGCTCCGACGTGGCTTTGCGCGCGGTGACAAAGAGGGCAGAGCTGTCTTACGTGGTTCTGGCAACGGCATACGCTGCATGTGGCGGATCGCTAATTCCGCCAACGACGAAGGGCGTTCACGCACCAGTGTGAGGTGTCGCGCGCGAGACTTCGTAGCGCTCCCCCAATTGATAGGGTACTTTTTACGCATCGTGGTACCTCTACGGCCTGCCAGCCGTCGTGATGGGTTTGCGCGCGCTCCGACTCTCCTCGGGGCGCGTTGCTTTTTTGGGGGGGGCTGGCTGGCTCAGCCGAGTTCGGTGTCGGCGGCTTCACCGGTGCTGCGAAACGTCCTGCCAGCGAGCCACGCATCGAGCTCACTACGGCGATAGCGAATACGACCGAACACACGCGTGAACTTTGGGCCATCGCCTCGGCAGCGGGCGTTCGCCAGTGTGCGCGGCTTCAGGCCCAGATATTCCGCCGCGATTCGTGGTGTAAGGAGCTCCGAACGGTCACTCTGGCGCTCTGTATTGGTGGACATCTCAACCTCACCGGTTTGTTCGAAATGATCGCCACTGTTGCTGGCGTGAATGTCATTCCCCTCTGGTGATTGCGGATGTCCATTGCGGTACTAAATTGAGTTCATATGGCGACTCAAAAGAGTTCTCGACGTTCACGCCGAGCCAAACCAGATGTCGTGCTGGGCCGCGAGATCCGGGCCGCAATGGCTCGTCTGTCTCCACCGCTCGCGATGGCGGAATTGGTGCGGCGACTGACCGCACGTACTGGGAAGACGTGGACCACTACGCGGATCGCGGACTACTGCTCCGGCGTGAAGGAGCCGAATGCGTCAGCCCTCCTAGTGATGTGCGAAATTCTCAACACCTCAGCGGATCGCCTCTTGACGGGCTTGGGGCCGGCCGAGCGACCAAGTGGGGTGGAGGATCCCTGCTTGGAAGATCAGTTGGCCGCCGCGGTTCGGCATCGTGTATTTCTGGCGGTTCATGATACGGAAGGGACACGGCCGCCAATTGGGATGGGAGGTGAGCTCTCGCACATCGCGGTCGATGGTCGACAGTTGCTCGATCAGATTGCCGAGCGCGCGGAGACCGCATTCCGCCATCAGTGGGCGCAGGCGCAAGACGCGGCAGTACGCGACGCCGTGCTTGAACGCACGGCCGGGGCACTCAGCATGTTTGCCGAGAAGCGCACGTCGGCCGCGCACAGGCCCCGTGCTCAAGCCGCGATGCGGATTCTCAACGCGCAGGCCGAGTCGGTATTGCGATCGCCTCAGGCCGGCGCTGTGGGGGTGGCGCCGGACGGACTCGCATTCCTGCGAAACCGCGCTCTCCCGCAAACCATCAAGCTCGCTGCGGACGTATTGGTTCGAGCGGCCGAGACGGACAAGCAGCGCCGCGCCGACTAGCGCCTCGGTAGGCTCGTTGTACGTTTTGGCTCATTGTCGTTTGCAGACCTGATAAACCCCGTCAGAGAATCACAATGATCACTTTGCGACGAGTGCTCCCGCTTGCCGGCGTGTCGCTCCTTGCGATCGGATGCACGCCGGAAGTGCGGCAGCTTACTGGCACGGGGGAGATTTCGTTCCCCGCACGAATGTTGTTGCTATCGGGAGATGAGCAGCTCGGCACCGTCGGAGAGGAGCTCGGCGGCGCGCTGGTGGTGCGCGTGCTCGATTCCGCGAGCGCCCCGATCGCAGGGCAGGTCGTAAACTTCCGCGTGGTGGCAGGAGGTGGCCAGGTATATGCCGGCACCGCCATCACCGATCGCGACGGGCGGGCCGCGGAACGCTGGACCCTAGGCACAGTGGTAGGTGACAGTCAGCGCGTCGAAGCGAGAGCGGTGGATCCTACGACGGGTGAGCGGCGGGTCTTTGCCACGTTTCGCGCGCGTGCCTCCGCCGGAACCCCCGCGAGGTTGCTCCGAGTAACACCGGATTCTCAATCGGCCACTGTCGGGACCCCCGTGGTCGCGGCGCCCGCGGTGCGAGTGACAGATCGGTATGGCAATCTCGTGGTCGGAGCCCCCGTACGCTTTCGGGTGCTTTCAGGAGGGGGAAGAGTCAGCGACTCCTTGCCCCTTTCGGATTCTGCTGGGTTCGCGGCGCTTCGTGAATGGCGCCTCGGCACGGCCGCCGGAGTGAACCTCGTACGGGCATCGATCACGGACTCTGCATTCGTCGAGTTTCGCGCTGTTGCAACGGCCGCGCCCACACAACCGGTCCTCTCATTTAGCACGCGATCGGTTCTTTTCACGGTGTCGGCGGGCTCCGGGACGTCCACTATTCAGAGTGTGCACATCGTCAACGCGGGCGGCGGCATACTGTCCGGATTGTCCGGCAGCATCACCTATCCTACCGGTCAACCAACCGGGTGGTTGGAAGGTGGTTTCGAAGCCACGAGCGCGCCCACTAACGCACTCTTTCGAGTAAGCCCGGGATCATTGCCTGCGGGCACCTACGGAGCGACCGTCGAGGTGATTGCCCCAGGAGCTCTCAGCTCGCCGCAAGCGATCGCAATCACCATGGTTGTGACCGTCACCGGTGGATCTGCTACCAGTTGTTTGGCGATTTCCGGAGCCTCCGTGGTGGCGGATGACGGGACCTTTCTGGGGGTGCTTGGAAGCAAAGGCGCCGTCAACTCGATCTTCAACGAGTTCGGTGATTACGGCAGCCGATACAGCCGCACCAGTATCTTCAATGAGTACGGCGTCTATGGGGGGCAGTATGCCGCACAGTCCCCCTTCAATCCTTACTCCAATCGACCACCTCTCCTGATCAAAAGTGGTGATGTGCTCGCATTCCTGACCGTCAACTCCTCGAAAGTTCCTCGCGTTGATCCTAGAACCTTAAGTAGCTGCTCCTTCTAGCTGTTGGTCACAAATCTCTCTACCCGCTGCAGAAGAAACGCCCCGCTGAGTGCGGGGCGTCGATTGGTGGGGGATTCACACCACAGGCAGCAGTCCTCTGCGCTGCTCAGTCGCCTCCGAGGCCCCGTTCGCAAGATCAATTGTGAGAGCGGGGGGACATCCTCTCGAATGCTTGATGAGCGTAGAGAGCATGTCGCGAAGGCTCACGAGTTCTTCCAAATGGTAAAAGTGAAGTTCAGCATGACATCGAACATTCTTGACGTTATCGACCTCTGACTTCTTTAGCACCAGATCCACGTCCCCTTCGCAGCCTTCGGTCATCTTCGCTGACCAGTACATAAACTCTTCTCTCTCGCCACTCTCCCCTATGCGCTGGTAGGTGGCTTGTACTTCCGTGACCGTTGAAGGCTCCAAGAAGTGTTCGTTATGTGCGATTGGTCCTTGAGAGATTGGCTGCTTTTGCACCTGAGAATCTGGAGTCCGGCTTCCCGTGCTCTTGCTATCGGCGGGCATGATCATATTGGTTTCCTCGAAAGTGTGAATCGCTTTGAGCGCCGCCTAGGAGTTCTTCTGTACTAGTTCTTTCAGCTGTTCGTCTAGCGCGCCAATCATCGCCACAAACTGCGGCCAACTCTCCATGTTGAGCATGATGCTTACGTCTTCGTTCGCGCCCGTGCGAACTATCCCCTGTCGACGATAGGCACGGGAGACTGAGAGACCTCGGCCAGTGCCGTCTATGGAAAGCCGCGCGCTCAGTACCTCAGCTGTGGCGACGTCGTTTGGATCGGTCTCTTCTTCTCGCAAGCGGGCGATCTTTTCTTCCGGAAACGGGCGCTCGGTCCATACGTGCAGCCGGTGCGTAGTGTCTCTTGAGAGAGTGAATGGTGCGGTGACCGCCTGCGGCGAAGCCTGCCGACTCTGCTGTTTGCTGTTGCGTGTCCGTTTGGTCGGAACCTTTGAGGCTTCCTGTGCCATGGAGTGTGTTTCTCCGGTGTTTGGCTGCGCTGACATGATCATTGATCTCTCCCTAGTAGGTGTATTGCCGTATGTGGCGATAGTGCCAGAATAGACAATATTGTCGATTTTGGCAATAGTAGTACTTTGTGGCATGAGACTTCGCCTACCTGAGCTACTTGAGGAGCGGGGGCTAACGCCCTACGCCGTTGCTCATCACCCGCTGAATGGTGACCGCATCAAGCTGACGACGATGTACCGTCTAGTCCGGAGCAGGGGAACGCATCCTCCGTTTTCGCCGGATCTCTTAGAAGCCCTCTGCGAGATCCTTGAAGTCGAGCCCGGTGATCTGTTCGAGCGCGAGAGGGTCGCCAGAAGTAAGGCCAAGGGGCGACGGTAGCTCCAAGAGTTGGCAATCTGCCGCAAACATCGTTGGGCATTGTGACTGAGTGGGCGTGCGCTACCCCGCCCGCTCGAGCTCACAAATGGGTGCG
>NZ_DASWXE010000225.1:0-3736 GCF_036405635.1 Gemmatimonas sp.
CCCGGCCGCAGGGGACCACCGGGGGCGTGCTCGGGGTGCCCGCCGCGGTTCGCGCCGTTCTCCCGCTGTCGCCCTGCAGGAGCCAAGCCGTGCCCGGGGGCGGTTCCGAGCCGCCTCTTCGCGGGGCACGCCGGCGCAGCCCGGCGCCCCGCGAAGCAAGCGGCGAGGGGCCGCCCCCAGGCCCGGCGATCGCGCGCACCCGAGCAGACCCGCCCGCACCCCAACTCAGAATCGCTTAGCTTGTCAGGATGTCCGAAATCGACACGCCGACTCCGTACGAACCGCGATCCATCGAGCCCAAGTGGCAGACGCGATGGACTGAACGCGCTACCAATACCGCAAAGCTCGACGCGCCTGAGCGCCCGTTCTATGCGCTGATGATGTTCCCGTATCCGAGCGCCGAAGGGCTGCACGTCGGGAACCTGTTTGCCTTCACTGGCAGCGACATCTCCGCGCGCTTCCATCGCCTGATCGGTCACGACGTCTTCCAGCCGCTCGGCTTCGACGCGTTCGGCATCCACTCGGAGAACTACGCGCTCAAGGTCGGCGCGCACCCGATGGAGCTGACACCCAAGAACGTCGGCAACTTCACGCGCCAGCTCGAGCGCGCCGGCTTCATGATCGACTGGAACCAGAAAGTCGACACGTCGCGCGCGGACTACTACAAGTGGACGCAGTGGGTCTTCCTGCAACTGCACAAGCAGGGGCTCGCGTACAAGAAGGCGGCTGCCGTCAATTGGTGCCCCACGGACAAGACCGTGCTCGCCAACGAGCAGGTCGAAGGTGGACTGTGTGAACGCTGCGGCACCCCGGTGGAGCAGCGTTTCCTCGAGCAGTGGTTCTTCCGCATCTCCGAGTACGCACCGCGGCTGCTGAACAACCTCGACTGGCTCGACTGGTCGCCCATCACGAAGCAGGCGCAGCGCAACTGGATCGGCAAGTCGGAAGGCGCCGAGCTCACGTTCGAGGTGCCATCGAGCGGTGAACGCATCGCCGTGTTCACGACGCGCGCCGACACGATCTATGGTGCGACGTATCTCGTGCTCGCCCCTGAGCATCCGTTGGTCGCGTCCATCACCACCGATGCGCAGCGCGGTGAAGTGGCAGCCTATCAGGAGCGCGCCACCAAGCAGGACCTGATCTCCCGCAAGAGCAGCAAGGAAAAGACGGGCGTCTTCACGGGTGCGTATGCGGTCAATCCGGCCACGGGGCAGAACATCCCCATCTGGATCGCCGACTACGTGCTCATGGAGTACGGTACCGGCGCGATCATGGCCGTGCCGGGTCACGACGAGCGCGACTTCGAGTTCGCGCAGGTGTTTCGTCTGCCGGTTGTTCGTGTGGTGGCAGCCGCTGATCAGCAGGCTGACACGCCATTCGACGGCGCCGCGTTCACCGACGACGACAAGGACTGCCGTCTCGTGAACTCTGGCCGCTTCGATGGATTGGCCGTGCGCGACGCCAAGCGCGAAGTCACCGCGTGGCTGGCCGAGGGTGGTCATGGCAAGGGTGTGACCAACTATCGTCTGCACGACTGGTGCATCTCGCGGCAGCGGTATTGGGGCCCGCCGATTCCGATTATCTACTGCGACGACTGCGGTGCCGTGCCGGTGCCGGAGTCACAGCTGCCGGTGGAACTGCCGTTCATTCCCGACTTCAAGCCGGACGACTCGGGCATTTCGCCGCTCGCCCGTCATGAAGAGTGGTATCGGGTGCCGTGCCCCACGTGTGGCAAGACCGCGCGCCGCGAAACCGATGTGTCGGATACGTTCCTCGACAGCGCGTGGTACTTCCTGCGCTATCCCAGTGCCACGCGCGATGACGTGCCATTCGACGCGGCGCGCACCAAGACGTGGCTGCCCGTGAACTCGTACATCGGCGGCAACGAACACGCCGTGTTGCACCTGCTGTACTCGCGCTTCATCACGATGGTGCTGAAGGACGCGGGGCACATCGACTTCGAGGAGCCGTTCACGCGTTTCCGCGCGCATGGCATGATCATCCGCGAAGGTGCGAAGATGTCGAAGTCCAAGGGCAACGTCATCAACCCCGATCTGTACATGGAGGAATGGGGCGCTGACGCCTTCCGCATGTACCTGATGTTCCTTGGGCCGTATGAAGAGGGTGGCGATTTCCGCGACCAGGGCATCAGCGGTGTGCGACGCTTCCTCGACCGTCTGTGGGCGTCTGTTCGGGATGCCGTCCGTGACGGAAGCCCCGACCCGGACGTCATTCGCAAGTTGCATCGCACGATCAAGAAGGTCGGCGAGGACACGGCCAACCTGGGCTACAACACCGCCATCGCGGCGATGATGGAGTACATGAACGCCGTCCGTCGTGGCGAGCGCGTACCGCACCGCGCCGAAGTGGAGCCCCTTGTGCAACTGGTGGCGCCGTACGCACCGCACCTGGCGGAGGAGTGCTGGGAAGCCCTTGGCCACGAAGGCAGTGTGTTCAACGCTGGTTGGCCGACGTTCGACGCCGCGCAGCTGGTGGACGACGAGGTGGAATTGGTGGTGCAGGTGAACGGCAAGCTGCGCGGCAAGCTGCGTGTCGCAGCCGATGTCACGCAGGAGGCGGTCATGGCGCAGGCCATGGCTGACGAAGCGATCGCGAAGTTTGTCGTGGGAACACCGAAGAAGGTGATCTTCGTACCGAAGCGATTGTTGAACATCGTGGTGTAGCGGCCCCGCAGGGGGGGCAGCACCGGACCCGGATGGGTGATGAACATCGAGTTCATCGTCGCGATCATCAGCATCGTATTGCAATTCACCACCATGGCGGCCGCTTGGACGCTTGGTGGCGCCAGGCGTTGGCGTCGCGCGCGCTGGTTCAGCGCTGTGACGCTCACTGCTGGCATCTATAGCACCGTCAATGCCGTCGGCTCCTGGCAGGGCATGGTCGGCGGCATCTATGACTGGACGATGGCCACCAATCTCACGGTGGCCACATTGCACGCCGCCACCTGGCTCGCGTTTTCGTTCATCGATGACGACGGGCGATGGAACTCCATCCCGCTGCTGGTGCGCGCGGTCAGTGTGGGTAGCGTGGTGTTCATCGCGACGCTCGCCGCCACGGGTCTTGTGCATGTCGTGCAACCCGTGCCCACGGTCTTCATCGAAAGCCTCGGCGTGACCCTGCGCCGGCCCGCGTTCAATCTGGTGGGCCAGGTCGCGGCGATCGTGCCGCTGGGTCTCCTGGCGGTGAGCTCGTATGGATACATCCGCCGTGTCCGCGCCGGTGAACGCGGAGCGTCGGCCATCCTCGTGGGCTTCGGACTCTTTCTGCTGTTCACGCTCGAAGAGGTGGCCGTTGCCGCGGGTTGGATCGAGTTCGTGTACTTGGCTGATCTCGGGTATGTGAGCGTCATCGCGCCAGTGGCGTGGCAGATGCTCAGCGGCTTCCGTGATGACGCCAATCAACTCGATCAGCTTTCCACACACCTCACCGACGAAGTCCGTCGTCGCACCGAAGAACGGGATGACGCGCGTCGTGTGATGCTCGAGCAGCAGCGGCTTGCCTCATTGGGTCGGCTCGCGGCTGGTGTCGGGCACGAGATCAACAATCCGCTGCAATACCTGCGCTTCAATCTCGAAGAACTGCGTGATCATCCGGCGCTCGCCGCCGATGCGGATGGTCGCGTCGCCATCGACCAGGCCTTCGAAGGTGTGGATCGTATTCGTCAGGTGGTGGATGGGCTGCGCACCTACGTGCGTCCTGGTGCCGACGAAATGGC
>NZ_DASWXE010000226.1:0-12918 GCF_036405635.1 Gemmatimonas sp.
GGCGACAGTCTCTCGCGCATCACCTCGCAGCTACCACGGCAGACGGTGGAGCTGTCGCGTGACGCGACGACCATGCCGGCATGGAGTGACCTGTTGCGGGACTCGGCGCTGGAGGGGCTCATCCGAATCGCCGTGACCAACAACCGCAACCTTCGTGTGGCGCAGCAGCGCATCAACGAATTCCGGGCGTTGCGTGGCGTGGCAGCATCGCGGTTCTTCCCGCAGATCAACGTGGGGACCACGAT
This sequence comes from Gemmatimonas sp., assembly GCF_036405635.1. Classification (GTDB taxonomy): domain Bacteria; phylum Gemmatimonadota; class Gemmatimonadetes; order Gemmatimonadales; family Gemmatimonadaceae; genus Gemmatimonas. The sequence goes on from NZ_DASWXE010000226.1 coordinate 246, forward strand.
GGGCATGAACAAGATCGCACTGGCCGCTGCGCCGCCGATCGAATTCGATGCCGCCCGTGTGACCAGCGATCTGGCATGGGAGCTCGATTTCTGGGGTCGCACACGGCGGTCCACGCAGGCGGCCGGCTTTGATCTCGCTGGTCGTGAGGACGATGTCCGCGCTGTCACGCTATCGCTGGTGAGCGACGTGGCGTCGGCGTATCTGCAGCTTCGCGAGGCCGATGCCATCATCGCCATTGCCGAACAGACGCTGGTGTCACGTGAAGCCACCTTGCAGCTGGCGCGCCGCCGGTTCGAGCAGGGGCTCATCTCCGAGCTCGATGTGCGGCAGTTCGAAGCCACGGTCGCCGATCCCGCGGCGCGCGTGGCCGACTATACGCGGCAGCGCACCGAATGGGAAAACGCTCTCTCGCTGCTACTCGGCACCGCACCGCAGAGCATTCCGCGCGGGCGTCTGCTGAGCGACATCGTGGCCACGATCGCCGTGCCGGATACTCTGTCGGGTGAATTGCTGGCGCGTCGTCCGGATGTGCTGCGGGCGCAGCATGACTTCCAGGCGGCGACAGCTCGTGTGGGTGTGGCACAGGCGGCCCGACTGCCCGCCATCACGGTCACCGGTCAGTATGGGGCACAGCGACCCACGTACGGCACCATCTTCGATGGCCGTGGTGAGATCTACACTTTGCAGGCCGGTATCTCGGTGCCGCTGTTCACGGGTGGCCGATTGAGCAGTGAGCAGAAAGCGGCCAAGGCCCGCGCCGAACAATCACGCAATACCTACGAGCAGGTGGTGCTGGTGGCACTGCGTGAGGCGAGCGATGCGGTGGCCGGCGTGCGGCTTCGCCGCGACCAGCTGGCGGCGCAGGAGACGCAGGAGCGAGCGTTGCAGGCCGCCTTCTCCATCGCTGAACGTCGCTATGCGAGTGGTATCTCCAGCTATCTGGAAGTGCTGGACGCACAGCGCGGGTTGTTCGCGGCGCAGTTGACGCGGGTGCAGGTGGAGCGGCAGTACCTGGCGGCAACGGTGCAGCTGTTCCGAGCCTTGGGGGGGAGCTGGGAGCAGTAGCGATGGATGTACCAATGTCCTTCGCTTGGTCCCATGCAGTAGCGGCTTGTACCCGGGCTCCGGCCGGCTTGTAGCGTCCGCATTGCCGAAGTAACTGGTGTGATGGAATTTCTGGGAACAGGCAAGCGCGCTGCCGCTGTCTGTTCCCACCTCTCCGTCCAATGGTCACAAGCGTGCTGAGAGTTGTGCTGCTTGGTCTGATGCTCGGCGCACCGGCGCTCCTGCACGCACAGAGCGCGGCGTCGGGCACGCCGATGGTCGGGCGTGTCGTCGACATCCGAAACGATCGACCCATCGCGGGCGCGCAGGTCATACTCGAACGGTTCAAGGTCACGTCCCTGTCCGACTCCGCAGGCGCCTTTCGTGTGGCTGGCGTACCCGCCGGCACGCACGAGGTGATTGTGCGGGCGATTGGCTATGAACCTCTGGTCGTGATGATGGCCTTCATGGCATCCGACACACTGCGTCCGGAGTTTCTATTGAACAATGCGGCGCAAATGCTGAACGTGGTCAAGATCGATACCACGACAGGAGGTCTACTCAGCCTGCGTATGCAAGAATTCGAAGATCGTCGCAAGATTGGATTGGGGCGTTTCCTCGACGCCTCGTTCTTTGCGAGATACTTCGGTCTGGACATCATATCCATTTTGAATGGTCGCTTTGCCAATATCAGTGCCACCAGCGGCCCCCATGGGCTCTCCATTCGGAACGCCCGCGGTGGACGGAGCTGTCCCGCACAGATTGTGCTCAATGGCCAGATGATGGGGACCGTCGTTGATCGGGGGCTGATCCAACCAGAAAGTGTCATTGGCTTCGAGTTCCACAATTCCGCATCGACCCCGGCGCAATACGGTGGAACCGCAATCGGTGGAGCGATTTACGGATCGGGATTCTCCGGCGCATCCTGCGGCACCGCGATATTCTGGACTCGATAGGCATCAATGGGGGCGAGAACGGCAGCGGCCTCTCACCCGGATGCTCAAGGCAAGAGGCCGCTGTTCAACAAGTGCCACTGACACCTCAGGCCACTACGGCGTAATCGTCACCTCACGATCCGCCACACCACCACGCGTGCTGCGCAGCTTCGCGGTGGCCTTGGGGCTCTCTCCCGCCGGCACACGCACCCGCATCGTGATCACCTTGCTCTCGTAGCCACCCAGCCAGAACTCCTGCACGCGCGTGCCGACGGTCGTCACGCCCGTGCCGTCGAGAGTGAGCTGGTCCGGCTTCACCGCATGCACACGCTTGGCCTGTTCGAAGGCGGTGGGAATGCGACCGGTGTTGCGCACCGTCACCTTCACTTCGTGCGTCGCCGAGTCTTTCACGGTGCCCTTGAGGCGCGTGGCCTGGATGGCCGTGATCTCCACCTTGGGCAGGTCCATGGCCATCGTCAGGTTGAACTTCGCCTGATTGCTCGCCCAGCGTTCCAGGTCTTCGGCTGGTGGATTCTGCGACCAGAACTTGGGATCGGCACCGCCCACTTCGACCTCGCCGAGGTCCGGGTGCATCACTTTCGTCCACGCCTGGTAGCCGCGTCCGCCGAAGCGCTCGTCATTGTAGCGCAGCACTTCGTACTGATCGATGCGTCCGTCGTTGTTGTAGTCCTTTTCACGTCCGCCATTCCAGAGTTCATCGCCATACCACACCTGGCCCATCTGGAAGTAGCCGAAGTCGGGACCATGACCGAACAGCGGCTCCGGGCGTTCCTGCCCCTTGGGCTGACCACGGGTGCCGTACGTCCAGTACACATCGCCGGCCAATCCGTAGTTGGTGAACGAGTTGCCCACCGAGTCGTAGTGCTGCAACAGCTTGAGATCGGATGCGAACATGCATTCCGCCGCGATGCACGTGCTGGGCCCACGCAGGTGCATGGGCACTGACGTGTCCATCGAGTTGGTGACGCTGATGTTCGGATGGGTCGCCTGCCACAGGAAGACCGCGCGGGTCTCGGGCTCCGAGAGCGGATACTCCCCCGCGCCGAACTGCGTGTGGCCGCGTCCGGTCGACTCAGCCATCGGACGCCAGTTGTACGGGTAATTGCGGTGCAGGTCGAGACCACCCACGCCGTCTTCGTTGTATTGGCCGTCCTTGTCGTTGTCGATGCCTTCGGAGTAGACGAGATAGTCGCCCTTGCCCGCGCCCACCGATCGCATCAGGCGACCCTTGGCATCGAGTGAATCAACGACGTGCGTGCCCTTGCCCGCGCCGACGAACTTGCGCATTTGGCGGATGAAGCCGTCGCCATCGAGATCTTCGCCCGGATCTTCGTCGTACAGCCCGTCGCCGTCGTTGTCGACCGGGCGCACCGACGAACGGTTCGCCTGCGCCGTGAGCTTGTACATGTCCGCGCCGTCCGGATTGTTGTTGGGGCGCAGGTACAAGGTCTTTTCGTCGAGCAGCTTGGTGACGGCCGGGTCCTTGCCGTAGTTCTCGAGCACATGCCAGGTGAGCCACAGGACACTCTCACTGGCCGTGATTTCACCGGAGTGCCGGCCGCCCTCGAAAAACGCCGCCGCTTTGGACGTGTGCACGCCCGTCTTTTTGTTGGTGACGATGAGTTGCCAGATGGGCTGTCCGCCGAACGAGGTGCCCACCTGCACCTTCTCGACCAGATCGGGCTTTTCCTTGGCCCACCGTTCCATCCAGTAGTTGAGCTCCGCCGTGGTGTGGTAGTGCGCAAAGTCCATCACGCCCCACTGCTTCGGCTGCATCTGTGGATAGTTCACCAGCGTGAACGTGGACAGACCGTCCCGTTGTCCCGGAATGGTGAGCACTTTGCGCACCGTGTCGCGGCGAGCCGGTGCACTCCCCGGTTGGGCGATGGCTGGTTCGGCCCAGACGGCCGCCAGCAGGGCAATTGACGACAACAGTGGACGGCGGGGCATGGCATTTACCGTGGAGGTGGGCGGACGATCGTGACCAGCAGCGCCAAAGTGCGGCGTGACCACGTCGAGACGTCCGGAACAGCATCGGCCGCAAATTCCTCTCCGTGTCGCCAGAGCGCCAGCCTTGCCTCCGATGCCAAGGGCAGCGCCTGCCGCGCATGATCCAGTATGGCCATCGTAGCCGCGAGGGGTCGCAAGCCGCTTTCCAGTTCCCGGCCCATCCTGCCCAACAGGGCCTGTGCTACCGTTTCCGATTCCTGACCGAACGTACTGAACGCCAGATCGCCGAGCAGTTCGCGCAGGCGCACGTCTTCCTGGGGCGACGTGATGGAGAGCTCGAGCAGGTCTGGCGGGACATGAGTCTCGCGGCCGACCATGTAATCAGCCCAGGCGATGATTTCGGGCGCGGCGATCAGCCGCAGTGCGAGACCGGCGCGGTAGTACGACGCGGCCTCGCGCAGCGATGGCCAGATATGGCCATCGCCGCCATCGAGCCCGCTCACGGAACCGACAGCGCGACTGAGAGTGAGTCGAGCTTGGCGGTGGAAGCGGGGCCGCGCAGTCGCACATTCGCGATCTCGCGTTGGGCGAGCACTGTGGCAGGGGTGTTCATATTGCTGGATGCGCGCAAGGCTCGCATACGCAGGCACGCATTGGCGGCCTTGCTGCCGTCTACGTGCATCTGAAAACGTCCTGCACTGTTCGTTACCGTGTTGCGCCCGCCGATCGCGGTGACTGAGTCGGCTGCCGTGCAGGTGCCGGCATAGGCCACCGCCTGCACGATCATGCCACTCACGGTGGCGCCCTGTGCATCGCGTACTTCGCCCTCCACAAACAGCGCCGGCGGCGGCGGGGCCGGAGAGCAACCACAGGCCTCGGTAGGCGTGAGGCAGGCGCTGGCGAGCAATGCCACCGATGTAATCAGAATGGTCTTCAGCATGGGTCTCAGTTCGGTGCGCAACAGATAGTGAAGGCGGGCGGTGCGGTCACCCCACCACACACAGCCGGCTGCCGCCAATCAGGAATGCGGCCAGCACGAGGTAAGAGATGACGGTGGACCAGTACATCGCCGGGTGATCCGCACGATCGAACACCTGACGGTAGTACGCCTTTCCCGAAGCCAATGATGCGAGAGTCGCCACGAGGAAAAACACACCGACACCGCGAACAACCCCGATGCGGCTGGGATCGATTCGGCACAACTCTCCGTCGCCGGTCATGCGTCGGTATCAGCCAGCACCACCCGGCGCCCCGAAGCCGACGAACGTCTCGCCGCACGGAGCGCAGGCAACCACCCATACCCGACCTCGACGGCCAGTTGTGACAACACGAAGCTGAGCCATTCGCGCGTCACGCCGCGGACCTCCTTGTCGGGAAGGAAGGCGAACAACGGGCCTTGCACATCGCCCAGCACGCGCACAAAGACGAAGGCGAGTGCGATGGCATAGCTGTGTGCCACGAAGCGCTCGTGCGCTGCGAAGGCTCCTCGACGGGCACACCACCAGGCAGCGACCGACACCAGCAGCCACACAGTCGCAAACAGCATCAGCGGGACACGTCGTCCATGGCTCTCGAACGTGGGACCCAGCACCATCGCCGCCATGGCCGCGACGATGGCTGATGTGAGGTACCATTTGCCGGCACGGCGGTGCCACACGGGCCAGCGCCGGCGGATGCGTCGGCTGAACTGGACGGGTGGCAGCAACAGAAGTGGCAGGGCCGCCAGCACATGCACCACCAGCAACACATTGCGCAGTGGTGGCTCGTTGGTGCGATCACGTGTCACCACGTACACGAGATCAAAGCTCAGATACCACACGCCGCCCGCAAACAGTACACCGAGCAACAGCCACTTGAACGGCTTGCGGGGCAGGGCGGTAGGAGTCATGCCGCAAAGCTACGATTGCCTGGCACACTTCGCACCCACGGTACCGCTACTCGACTTTGGGTGGCGCTCTTAACGGTTCACCACGTCGAAGTCTGCCACCCGCCCCTCCGCGTCCACATGCACGATCACCAGTCGCTCACCGCGTCCGGTGCTGAGGCGATAGTGCGCCACCCGGGCAATGGCATGACCATGTCGCTCGATGCCGCGGCCTCGCACGTCCTCCGACATCACAAACCGCCGCGCGGTGACGTTCGCAAAGTCCAGCGTGGGTCGTGTAAAGGCAGATCGTGCGCCTGAGGTGAGCAGCGGTGAACCCGCTACGGCCGCGCCACCGGCGGCGAGATGCACGCGCGCCGAGTCGAACCGCGCCGTGAACGCGGCATCGGGGTCGCGTGTCGTCGTGGTGGAAAACAGCGGTCCGATGCGCGGGATCTGTCGCGTGGTGCCATTGGGCGATGTCCACAGGATGCCGGTGATCTTACCCGACGCGTCACGCACGGGCGTGAACGACACCGCACGATCGCCCGACACGAGACGACCATCCGTGGCCGGAATCCAGTCCTCGTCACGCAACCCGTTCACGTCCGTGAACAGCGTGCCATCCTGCACGAACAAGGTGAGCATGAAGTTGTTCTGAAACTCGTACCGGCCGCTCACGTCTTTCAGCAACGATGAGGCGTTCGGCGCCCGCGTGACGGCTTCTGGTTGGGGAAGCTCCCAATCCGGCCACTGCCGCGCCCTCGCAATGGCGTCGATGATGCGATTCACCGCACGGGAGTTGTCATTGGCATTGATCATCACCACCGCGCCCTGACCCGTTCGGGCATAGGCCACCAGCGACGCATCGAACCCGTCATCGCGGCCGTTGTGATGGAATCGCAGGGTGGCTCCCGAGCCCGCGACCGCCGGCCCCAACCCGTGGCCGTCCTTCTGGTCGGTGAGCATCTGTTGCCCCATGTCTCTCGACAGCACACGCGAAGTGCCGGCGTATATCCGCTGCACTTCCGTGGCGTACTGCGCGAGTTCGGCGGCCGTGGTCCAAAGCCCCGCCGCGGCCATCTCGGGATATACATGCCATCGCCCCGGCACCGGTTGACGGTCTAGTCGGTGACCGGTGGCTGTCAGCGCGGCCATCGCAGCGGGGAGCGGTTGTGCAAAGCTGCTGCTGCGCATGCCAAGGGGCACCAGCACCTGATCGCGCAGGTAATCAGCAAAGGGCAGGTCGGACAGATCCGTCACGAGCTGCTGCATCACTGTGTAGCCGCCTCCCGAGTATCGCCACACACTGCCCGGCACCACGTTCACGCGCACCGCACCGGTATTGCCACGTCCATCGAGGATATCCGGGATGCTGGGCACCCGTTCACCCACCGCATAGCCGGGAAATCCGTGTACGGTGAGTCCGGCGGTGTGACTGAGCAGTCCCCGCAGCGTGACCGGCTGCTGTTGCGTGAACTCATTCTCTGGTACACGCCATGAACGCAGTTTGTCGTTCACGTTGTCATCCAGCGACAGCGCGCCACGCTCCACCATCTGCAGCGCGGCCAATGCGGCGACCGGCTTGCTGATGGAGCCCGCCTGAAAGAGCGTGAAGCGCGTGACCGCATCCGTACCACCGCGTGTGGTGGTCCCATAGTAGCGGACATCCATTACGCGCCCGCGATCGATGACGGCGAGCGTCAGGCCGGCGATTTCGCGGCGTGCCATCTGCGTTTTCACGATGCTGTCGATCGCATCGGGGCGACGCGGCGCCTCTTGGAGTGATGACCGTGCGGGTTGCACCGCCAGCACGCTGGCAGCCAAGAGGGGAAGGACGGAGTGAAACATGGGAACTCGCTGAGGGGAGGCTGCAGAACAGCTCTTCACGCGATCAGGGACACTGCCACCATCGGGAGGGTTGGCAGCGCGGCACCGTCAGCGGTGGTTCGCCCGCATCCCGTCCACGAGGATGTCCACCAGTCGTCGGGCACTCTCTTCCCATCGGCTGCCGGGAATGTTGTTCGCCACACCAGCAATCGCACGCAGCAGATCGAGTGGGTCCATGGCCACACGTATCGTGCCCGACTGCTCGGCGTGTCGTATCAGCGACGTGATGGCGACCGTCATGTGTCCGCCCGATGAGGCGTAGAGCTCAGCCGGGCCGCCCACCAATGAAGACAGCGCATCGGCCATCAGCTTCTTGGTGGACATGTGATCCACAAAGAGCAGCAGCCACTCCCGCAGTGCCTCGACGGGCGGCCGTTCCGTCATGAGGGTGGTGGCCGCCGCAGTGAGCTGCTGCGACGCGCTGCGATACACCTCTTCGATGAGAGCGTCGCGCGTAGGGAAATGTCGGTACAGGGTGCCGATTCCCACGCCGGCCAGACGCGCGATCTCCTCGAGACTGGTGGTAGCGCCCTTTTCAGAAAAGGCCGTCCGCGCGACGTCGAGCAACTTCTGACGGTTGCGCGCCGCGTCGGCCCGCAATGCCTTGGGTGGCTCAGGGCTGACCGCTTCGGTGCCGGCCGGTGCGGTCTCATCGGGCTCTGCGATTCCGCCGATTCCTGCGTCGTTGTCCATGTCGATCCTCAGTCCGGACGCACGACGCGCCACGACCCCTTGTTAAACGGAGCATGCCTCCGTATATAAGTGGAGTGTTCCTCCGGTTATCAAACGGAGGCTCACTCCATCTTAGTGTGTGCCGCCCGATCGGCAAGAGCCGGCGGCCTCACCCGACTGTGCTCTTGCCTCGCAGGGAGCCTCATGTCTGCTGAACTGACTGCTACGTCCGGCGCCGCGGTATTCGGCGCGACCTCCACCACCGATGACGTGCTCGACGGAATGGATCTTCGTGGAATGCGTGTGCTGGTCACCGGTGTCTCGGCCGGGCTGGGCGTGGAGACGGCCCGCGCACTCGCCGCCCGTGGTGCGCAGGTGGTGGGCGCCGCCCGGGATCTCGCCAAGGCGCAGGTGGCCACCGAGGTGGTGCGCGATGCTGCGGCGAATGGCGGTGGCCTGACGCTGATCGAGCTCGACCTCGCTTCATTGGCGAGCATTCGCGCGGCCACCGATGCGTTGCACGCGCAGAGTGACCTGTTCGACGTGGTCATCGCCAATGCCGGCGTCATGGCATCGCCGTTTGGGCATACCCGTGATGGTTTCGAGACGCAATTCGGTACCAACCATCTTGGCCACTTCCTGTTCGTGAACCGCATCGCGTCGCTGATCAGGAACGGAGGGCGGTTCATCAGCGTGGCGTCGTCGGGGCATCGCTACGCCAACGTCGATCTCGACGATCCGCACTTCGAACGCACCGAATACGAGCCTTTTGTGGCATACGGTCGCTCAAAGACGGCCAACATTCTCTTCGCCGTGGAATTTGATCGTCGTCACCGCGCCCGTGGTGTAAGGGCGGCGGCGCTGCACCCCGGTGGCATCAAGACAGAACTGGGCCGGCATGTGGGGCAGGAGCGACTCGACGGCATCCTCACGCAGATCAACGAGGAACTGGCCGGGCAGGGCAAGCCGCCGTTCGAGTGGAAGACCATCCCGCAGGGAGCGGCGACATCCGTATGGGCGGGCTTTGTGGCCAATGCCGACGAGATCGGTGGGCGCTACCTCGAGAACTGTCACGTCACGACGCGCATCACCGATGGCTACATCTCGGCCATCAGCGAAGGCGTACGCCCCTATGCGCTGGATGCGGACAACGCCAAGGCCCTCTGGATGAAGAGCGAGGAACTGGTCGGCGAATCGTTCTGAAGATTGGCGGGAGGGCATGTCACACCGCCGCTGTCCATCTCGTCGAGCAGATGTAGGACCTGATGTGCGTACCGAACGCATACCACACCAACATCTGCCAGGACATACCATGACTGCCCGTATCGCCAATCCCGCCGCGCTCGTCCCCGATCTGCTCAAGGCCATGCTGGGTCTCGAGGGCGCCATTCGCACCAGTGGTCTCGATCATGGGCTGCTCGAGCTGGTGAAGATGCGTGTCTCGCAGATCAATCGCTGCGCCTTCTGTCTGCATCTGCACGCCACCGAGTTGCAGAAGAGTGGCGAGAATCCGATGCGCGTTCACATGCTGCCGGCATGGCGCGAATCTTCAGCGTTCACGCCCCGTGAAAAGGCCGCGCTGGGCTGGGCCGAGGTCATCACGCTGCTGGCGGAAACGCAGGCTCCGGACGCCGAGTACGACGCCCTGCGTGAGCAGTTCACCGAGACCGAGCAGGTGCAGCTCACGATGGCCATCGGAGCGATCAATGTGTGGAACCGCCTGCAGGTGGGCTTCCGTGGTGGCCATCCGGCGGTGAGTATGTCGCATGCGGCTTGATGATCCGACCACCGATTTCGAGACGCACCGGCCACGGCTGGTGCGTCTCGCCTACCGCATGCTGGGCAGTCGGGCGAGCGCCGAGGATATGGTGCAGGAAGCGTGGCTGCGTTGGCGCAGCGTCGACCAGGACACTGTCCAGGACGCTGGCGGCTATCTGTCGCGCATCGTCACGCGGTTGTGTCTCGACGAGATGAAGTCGGCTCGGGTGCGGCGCGAGTCGTATGTGGGGCAGTGGTTGCCGGAGCCATTGGTGGAGGACATCGAAGACCCGATCGACAGCGATGACCTGACGCTCACGCTGATGCTGGCGCTGGAGCGCTTGTCACCGCTCGAGCGGGCGGCCTTTCTGTTGCACGATGTGTTCGGTCAACCGCTCAACGAGATCGCGACCGCGCTCGATCGTGACGCAGCGGCCGTGCGGCAGTTGGCGTCGCGGGCACGCAAGCATGTACAGGCGGCCAAGCCGCGTTTTCCCGTGGCACGCGACGAAGGCCGACGCATTGTGGAAGCCTTCTTTGCCGCCTCCCGTGCGGGAGACATGGCGTCACTCACATCGCTGCTGGCCGAGGATGTGGTGATTCGCTCCGATGGCGGCGGCAAGGTGTTGGCGTTCCGCAATCCGATCATGGGTATTGATCGCGTGATGCGGCTGTACGCGGGATTGCGTCGCAAGTTCGGGGAAGATGAGCTGGAGATGCTGCGGGCCGTCACGGTGGATGGCCTGCCGGGCTACGTCACACGCGAGCGTGGGGATGTCTTGCAGACCACCGCGTTTGCCATCGAGGATGGGCGTATCGTGGGCATCTTCATCACCCGCAATCCGGACAAGCTGGCCCATGTGCGCGAGATGATCGCGCACTGAGCTCGCACGCTGAGCTCGCGCGCTACTCCGATCGCAGCGCCACCGCCGGGTCGCTCCGGCTTGCCCGAAGGGCGGGGGTGAGGCTGGCAGCCAGTGCAACGATGGCCATCAACAGTGCGATCGCCGTGAACACCAGCGGGTCGCGCGCGGACTGCTGAAACAGCAGCGGCTGCAACCAGTGCCCACTCCATGCGGCCACCAGAAGGCCCGCGGCGGTGCCGATCATGGTGTACTGCACCGTTTGACCCACCACGAGCTTGAGGATGTGGGCACGCTGGGCGCCCAGGGCCACGCGCACACTCAGTTCATGGGCGCGCTCGGTCACGCTGTAGGCAATCACGCCATACAGGCCCACCGCTGCGACCACCAGCGCCAGTAACCCGAAAGCGGTGAACATGGTGGCGCCCAGACGCCAGCTGCGCTGTGAGTCGCTCACGATATCGCGAAGCGGCCGCACATTGACGTACGACGCACCGGGCATGACCCGCTGCAGGGCCGCGCGCACCCGTTCACCGGCCACCACCGGATCGCCACGCAGCCGCAGCAGCATACCGTTGCCCCACGTTCTGGTGTATTGCTCGATGGGCATGTAGAAGTGATACCGCGTGCCCGATGCGAGGTCGTTCTGCACCATGTCCTCGGCGATGCCAATCACCTCGCGGCACGGTTCAGTCGGCAGCCGCACGCGCACGCATTGGCCGATGGCATTCTTGCCTGGCCACAGCACCCGCGCCATGGAAGCACTCACCACCATCACTTCCGGCGAACCCAAACGATCGTCCGGTCCAAAGGCGCGCCCCTGTACGATGCGCGTGCCCATCGTACGGAAATAGCCGGGCGAGGCCGCCTGAAAGGTGAAGGTGCCAAACCGACCCACGGAATCAACGCCGCTCACGTAGAGACTCGACGACGAGGTGCTCACGAACGGTGCACTGTTCACCCAGGCGGCCGATTCCACGTCGGGCAGGGTCTGTGCCGTTTCCAGCAACAGCCGACGCAGCGGTACCTGGGTGGTCTCGTCCATCGGGATGCCACGAATCACGCGGCTGATCAACACGACCTGTTCGGCGTCATAGCCCATGGGCATCTCCTGCACCGCGCGCAGGCTCTTCACGAACAGCACCGCGCCCACCAGGAGCACCACCGACAATGACGCCTGCACCATCAGCAGAGAGGCGCGCACGCGCGCTCCGTCGCGGGCGCCGCCGCGCACACCACCGCGCAACGATGACGCCAGGTCGCCGGCGCGGCCCGCCAACATCGCCGGCAGCAACGCGATCAGCATGGCCGTGACGGTCACGATGCCCAATGTCACCAGCACCGTGCGCCAATCGGTGAACAGGTTGGTGGACGCGGTGGCGCCCAGCAGCGTGCGCTGGATGATCGCACCGATCCATTGCGCGATGGCCAGCGCCAGCAAACCACCAAGCACCGCGAGCATCGCACACTCGATAGCCGCCTGCAACAACAGGTGACGGCGTCCGGCGCCCAGGGCGAGCCGTACCGCCGTTTCCCGCCGACGCCGGAGGGCACGCGCCAGCATGAGATTGGCCACATTGGCGCAGGCGATGAGCAGCACCACACCGGCCACCACGCTCACCCATACGGCAGTGCGTGATTCGAGTGCCGGCTCGGGGCCTGCGCCAAGCCGCAC
>NZ_DASWXE010000227.1:0-13130 GCF_036405635.1 Gemmatimonas sp.
GGATTGGTGACAGTGACAAAACTGTCACCACAGGCGGACGCGCCCAGGGCCACCAGGGCTCCAGCAGTGGTGCGCGTAACCGCGCGTACGATCTTCTTCATGATCTCTCGCGGTTAGAAGTTGAAGTTGAAACGGAGCACCGAGCGACGCGGCACCGGCGCAGTCAGGAAGTCTTCGCGCGAGAAGCCGTTGCTCTGGGCGTTCAGCTCGGGATCGAAGCCCGAGTAGTCCGTCCACAGCTTGATGTTCTGCATGGCGAACGTCACCGACACGTTCTGCAGGCGGTTGGCCACCTTGCGGGTGAGCGACTGCGGCACCGAGTAGGTGACCGAAAGTTCGCGGAAGCGCACGAACGAACCGTCTTCGATGAAGCCCGAGCGCGCGTCATTGACGGGCACCGCCGAGCCGTCCTTCTCGGAGACGAACGGACCGAAGCGGCGAATGCGGTCTTCACGCGACATCATCGTGGTGTCGAGGAATACGACCGAATTGCCGATCTGCGTTTCACGGAAGAAGCGCGTGTTGTTGAACACCGTGAAGTTGCGCTTGGCGTCGATCAGGGTCGACACACGCAGGTTCTTCATGATGGTGAAGTTGTTGGTGAAGTTCCACTCGAGCGTCGGGTAGATGTTGCCTACCGGCGTCAGGGTGTCCGTCACCACCGCGCGACCATTCTGCAGATCCACGCTCTTCACCGTCTTCGCCACCATCACGCCAAGCTGCTGGCCCTGCAGGATACGGCCCGTGCCGCTACCCGGAGCCGCGAACGGCGACTGGCCACCAAGGCTGGTGATTTCGTTCTTCAGCGTGTTGGCAGCACCACGCAGGTCCCAACGGAAGTTGGGGGCGTTGATGGCCTGCACGTTCACCGCGACTTCCGTACCGGCGTTCAGCACGCCACCGAGATTGGCCAGCGGGTTGGCATTGTAGCCAAGCGACGGCGGGATCGGGCGGGCGATGATGAGATCGGTCGTCTTCTTGTTGAAGTACGTGAGCTCGAGCGAGATGCGGTTGTTCAGGAAGCCGGCGTCGATACCGGTTTCGAACTCGGTGCCGCGCTCCGGCTTGAGGTCGGTGTTGCCGGGGTTGCCGTACACGGCACCTGCACCGGTGGTGCCGACGATGTTGAACGCCGAGGACGCCAGCGTCTGGAGCGCATCACCCGCCTGCGGTGAGCGACCAGTGGTACCCCACGAGGCACGCAGGCGCATCGTGTTGATCACACCCGAAAGCCCCTGGAAGAAATCTTCTTCGCCAATGGCCCACGAGCCGCCGATCTTCGGCAGCACGAAGGTGGGGGCATCGTTACCGAACGACGAGTTGCGGTCGACGCGCACACCAAGCCGCAGGAAGCGGCGGTTCAGGTGGCCGACCTGCAACTGACCCAGGTAGCCGTACTGGCGCTGTTCGGTGAAGCCGCTGTTGCCGGTGGTGGTGGCCGCGTTGTTGACCGAGTTACCAGCGTTGGTGAGGAAGCCGATACCCTGCGCCACCACGTTCTGGTTACGCGTGGAGATCGTCTGCAGACCGAAGGACAGGTTGGTCTCCCAATCCGGGCCCCAGTGTTTCTTCATGTTGCCGAGGTAATCGAACGTGTAGCGTTCGATGGCGCGGGACGTCTGCGTGTTGCTGCCGCCGTCGGTCAGACCGCCGTACCAGAGGCTGTCATTCTTGGGCGAGAAGGCCGTCTGCAGGTCGGTGGCGTAGTCCATGCCACCCGTGAAACGATTGGTGAACCACTCGGTCGGCGTGTAGTTGGCCGTGATCGACGTGGTCGCACGCTTCGTCAGCAGGTTGGCGTCGATCGCGTTGATCGCGTTGTAGTGACGCTGCGAGTACCAGCCGTCGGGCGTGGCCGCGCGATTGGCCGCATCGCTGACGGTGGTGGGGCGACCGAGGAGCAAACCACCCAGCCAACCGAAGATGTTGTTGTCGTTGTTCGGCAGGCGCGTCTTCGTCTGCACCAGGCCCAAACCCACGTCGAAGTTCAGCTTCTGGTTCGCGACGTAGTTGACGTTGGTGCGGACATTGTAGCGGTTGAAATTGCCGTTGGGCAGCACGTCCGTGGAGTTGTCCGAACCATACGACAAGGAGAAGCCGTAGTTCTGGCCGCCGCCGCGGATGCCGTAGTTGAAGATCTGCTCTTCACCCTTGCGGAACACGTCCACACGGTCGAGCGGGCTGTCGTTCACCAGCGTGCCCACCGCCTGTCCACGGCAGAGGGGGTTGGTGCTCGTGGCGGCAATGAGCGCCGCGGTGCAGCGGCCGTAGTTGCGCGGCAGCTCAACATGATCCACGCTGGCCTGGCCGCGCTCGAAGCGCAGCGTCTGCTGGAAGCTGTTGGAGCCCGCGCGACCCTTCTTGGTGATGATCTGGATCACGCCGGCCGAGGCATCGGCGCCATACAGCGTGGCGGCAGCCGGGCCCTTCACGACTTCAATGCTCTCGATTTCTTCGGGATTGAGGTCGTTGAAGCGGTCGAACGACTGGCCACCGGTACCGGCCGCGACCTGGCCTTCATTGACGCGCACACCGTCGATGAAGATGAGCGGCTGGTTGGACAGGTTGATGGACGACGCGCCGCGGATGCGGATGGTCGTCGCCGTGCCCTTGGTGCCGGACATGCCGCTCAGCGCCACGCCGGGGACGCGCGACTGAAGCATGTTGGCCACGTTGGTGACCGGAGCGTCCTTGATGACGTCGGCGGCCGAGACGGAGGCCACGAGCGCGGACTGGGCCTTACGCTCCTGGTTGCCAGCCGTACCGGTGACCACGACTTCGGAGAGGTTGATGACCGACTGCGCCATCTCGAGGTTGAGCGTGACCGTCTCGCCGGCGGCGACGCGGACCGTGTCCTGCTTCAGGCGGTAGCCGATGCGGAATGCGGACACCGTGACAGCGCCCGGACGAACGTTGATCAGGCGGAATTCGCCATCACGTCCAGTCTGCGCTTCGAAGGTGGTGCCCGTGATGACGACACGGACGTCGGCAATGGGCAGTTTGGTGGCGGCGTCGGTGACCTTGCCGGCAATGGTGCCCGTCTGCGCCTGAACAGCGCGCAGCGGAGCAGCAAAGACCATGAGGGCGGCGACGGCCACCAAGCGACGGGTGATCGCTCGGTGGAACATCAATAGTCTCCTTCCGGGGGTTGATGAATCGACAACACTGTACCAACAGCTACAGGCGTCGAGTCGTCACGTGGTGAGGGGGTGGGACCAACAGTTGAGCTGCTCACCCACGTGATGTGGCGCATTGCGCTGGGACAGGGGCCCAGTCAATGCCCCCGAAATCTTAGTGGGGGGACCAGCGGCGTGCCTACTGTTCAGCCCCTTTCATGTGCGTTTTTCCGGGACGAGTCGCCATGGGCTTCCATATGACCGTGCACGGTGATATCACGCGCCATAGTGCTGAATAGGGGAAAAACTGCTTGACGTCGCCGGTACCCTGTCGCACGTTGCCCACGTCGAAGGGTCGGTTGCAAAGCAGAGCCGGCCTTCCTCTCGGCGATCCGTGCCCGGTCCCCTTCCTGCCGGCATGGTTCGCGGATCCCGCCCGCCTGCGATGACACCATACGTCACGTTCCTACTGTACTTCGGCGCCATCGTCGGGTTTGTCGGTCTGGCGCTCGCGCTGAACGCGATCTTGGGGCCGAAACCGGCCATGACGTCCACCAAACTCGAACCCTTCGAGTGTGGGGCGACCATCGTCGACGTCCTCAACGTGAAGGCGGTGCCGATCAAGTACTACGCGGTGGCCATCCTGTTCTTGCTGTTCGATCTCGAGACCATGTTCCTCTTCATCTGGGCGCTCGGTGCGCGCCCGCTGACGGGGTTCATGGTCTTCACCTTTTTCCTGTTCACCGCGCTGCTGGTGCTGTGCCTGCTGTATGTGTACCGCGCGCGGGTGCTGGACGCCGTGACGGAGTGACCATGTACGGCAAGCAACTACCAATCGTGGATGTGACGAGACCGGCGACCGCCGGATCCGCCACCCCGGGAAAACATGCGACGTTCGAGTATCTGACGACGCGCAAAGACGAACTGGTGGGGTGGGCGCGAAAATTTTCGCTCTTTCCTTATCCCTTCGTCACTGCCTGCTGCGCCATGGAGTTCATGGCCGTCAGCGCCTCGGCCTACGACACCGACCGGTTCGGGGCCGCCCTGCCGCGCTTCTCGCCCCGCCAGGCCGACCTGCTCATGGTCGTGGGTACGGTGACCCAGAAACAGGCACCCATCCTGCTCAAGGTCTACGAGCAGATGTGCGAACCGAAATGGGTGATGGCCTTCGGGGTGTGCGCCAGCACGGGTGGGTTCTATCAGAACTACGCCTCCCTGCCGGGCATCGATCGCATCATTCCGGTCGACATCTACGTTCCGGGCTGCCCGCCACGCCCCGAAATGGTGATCGACGGGATCATGCGACTGCAGGAAAAGATCGCCAACGGGCGACACCCCATCATCAACGACCGTTTCTGATCGTGACCGCGCCGATTTTCGCGCAGCTCGAGCAGACGCTCCACGAGCAGATGGTGACCGCCACGGGGGACGACGCCCAGGCGGACACCCCGCTGTCCGCCGCCCGACCCGTCCGGTCTCTCGGCGTGCAACGCGGCATCCTGGTGCTCGAACTGCTCCCTGACGCCCTGCTGGCCGTCGCGCGCCGTCTCCGCGACCACTTTGCCTTCGACCTGTTCCTCGATGTAACCGCCGTGGACTGGCTGGGGCAGACGCCGCGGTTCGAAGTGGTCTATCACTTCTATTCCTCGACCCATCACGTGCGCGTGCGCCTCAAGCTGCGCGTGGACGAGGCGGCGCCCGACGTGGAGACGCTGACGTCGTTGTACGGGTCCGCCGGATACATGGAACGCGAATGCCACGACATGTATGGCATCGTGTTCCGTGGCAACGCCGACCTGCGCCCCATCCTTCTATATGAAGGGTTCTCCGGGCACCCGCTGCGCAAGGACTACCCCAAGCAGCAGGAGCAGCCACTCGTGCCGTACCGTCCGCCGCAGGGTGCCCTTGTCCGCTAGCCCCATCCTCCAGCCGCCGATCGCCAACCCCGTCTCCGCCGCCTTCGGGCCGTCGCGTGAGGACACGGTGGTGGTGAACATCGGCCCGTCGCACCCCGCCACCCATGGCACGGTGCAGATCATCGCCGAGCTCGATGGTGAAAAGGTGCTGCGCACCGACGTGCACTGCGGGTACCTGCATCGGGGTTTCGAGAAGGAGTGCGAGGATCACACCTGGCACAACCTCATCCCGTATGTCGACCGCCTGAACTACTGCTCGGCGCTGATCAACAACTTTGCGTATTGCGAAGGTGTGGAGCAGCTGATGGGCATCGAGATCACGCCGCGCACCAAGTACTTGCGCACGCTGCTCTCGGAGTACTCGCGGGTGGCTGACCACCTCACCTGCGTGGCGGCCTCGCTCATGGAGCTGGGCGCCATGACGGCGTTTCTGTATCTCGTCACGGTGCGCGATGCGATGTACGAGCACCTCGCGGCACTTACCGGCGCCCGGGTGACGTACTCGTACGGCCGGATTGGTGGACTGGCAGCCGACGTACCCGATGGGTGGTTCAAGCGTCTGCGTGAGATCCTGCGGGATTACGAGCAGTACGCGGAGCGCGTGCATGGTCTGGTCGATCGCAACCGCATTTTCATCGATCGGCTGCGTCGCGTAGGCACGCTGACCACCGCCGAGGCGTTGCACTGGGGGTTCACCGGCCCGGTGCTTCGCTCCACGGGTGCCAAGCAGGATCTGCGGAAGGACACGCCGTACCTGGCGTACGCCGAACTCGATTTCGATGTGCCGGTGGGCATTCTCGGCGACAACTACGATCGCTACTACGTGCGCATGCGTGAGATGGACGAGTCGGTGTACATGATTCGCCAACTCATGGACATGATCCCCGAGGGACCGATCAATGTGGACGATCGCCGCTGCGTCTTTCCGGAGAAGCAGCTGGTGTACACGGAGATCGAGTCGCTGATCAATCACTTCAAGCTGGTGATGGAAGGCCCGGTGGTGCCGGCCGGCGACGCCTATGTGGCACACGAGGGCGCCAACGGAGAGCTGGGCTTCTACATCGTGAGCACGGGCGAAGGGGTGCCTCACAAGGTGCATGTGCGCTCGCCCAGCTTCGTGCATATGGGCGGCGCCCACCGCATGCTCGATGGGTACCAGCTCGCCGACATCGTCACCACGTTCGGCTCGATCAACATGATCGGCGGCGAGTGTGACCGATGATCAAACCGACGTCGGAGAAGATGCAGAACATTCAGCACCTGATCCCCGAGTTCGAGCGCTGGAAGGAACGCTATCCGTCGGACTTCACGGGTTCGCTCACCATCCCGTGCCTGCGCCGCATCCAGGAAGAGCGGGGCTACATCGCCGACAGTGATATCGACGAACTGGTGGCCTACCTCGGCGTGCCGCGCATGCAGGTGGACGAGGTGATCGCGTTCTACACGCAGTTCACCCGTGAACCCCTGGGCACGCATCACCTGCAGGTGTGCCACAACCTGTCGTGTTCCCTGCGTGGCGCCGAAGGGCTGGTGGGCTACTTGTGCAACAAGCTGGGCATCCAGCCGGGTGAGACGACTGCAGATGGCAAGTTCACTTTGAGCACCGTGGAGTGTCTCGCGTCGTGCGGCACCGCGCCCATGATGATGGTGAACGACACGTACCATGAGAACCTCACGCCGGCGACCGTGGATGCGCTGCTCGAGGACCTCACGCGATGACGGCGCCCGATAGCACCACACCCGCGTTCCCCGCACTCAGTGGCCGGAAGTATTTCATGAACTTCCCGGTCACCGACACGTCGCATTCGCTTGAGGCGTACAAGGCGCGCGGTGGCTATCAGTCGCTGCACAAGGCGCTGACCAGCATGCAGCCCACCGATGTCACCAAGGAAGTCTCGGCATCGGGGCTGTTGGGGCATGGAGGCGCCGCGTTTCCGGCCGGTCGCAAGTGGGGCGTCATCAAGCTCACCGACGGGGAGCCGCACTATGTGTGCATGAACGCGGACGAAGGCGAGCCCGGCACGTTCAAGGATCGCTGGCTGCTCGAGCATGTGCCGCATCTGTGCATCGAGGGGCTCATCCTCGCGTCGTACGCCATCATGGGTCGTCACGCGTTCATCTACATCCGTGGCGAGTTCGACCTGCCATACCGCCGGTTGCGTGACGCGATCGAGGAGGCGTACGCGGCGGGTTTGCTGGGCGAGAACATTCTCGGCACGGGCTACTCGCTCGACATCGTGCTGTATCGCGGCGCTGGCTCCTACGTGTGCGGCGAAGCGTCGGCGATGCTTGCGTCGCTAGAGGGCAAGAAAGGCTGGCCGCGCAATCGCCCGCCCCGACTCACGGTGAAGGGGTTGTATCAGCGCCCCACCGTCGTGAACAACGTGGAAACGCTGGCCAACATTCCCGCCATTGTTGGCGAAGGTGGCGAGGCGTTCCGGAAAGTTGGTCTGCCCAAGAGCCCGGGCACGCAGATGATTTCCATCTCTGGACACCTGGTTCGCCCGGGTGTTTACGAGATCGAGTACGGCTACTCGTGGGAGAAGTTCATCTACGAGGATTGTGGTGGCATTCTCGGTGGCCGCGGCCTCAAGTGCGTGATCCCGGGCGGTGTGTCCACAAAGATTCTCGACGCCAACGAGCTCAAGGGACGCACGCTCGATCACAACTCGGCGCTGGCCGCTGGGTCGCAGATTGGATCAGGCGGCATGATCGTGATCGCCGAAGGCACCTGCATGGTGCGCGTGGCGCGTGTGATCCAGCGGTTCTATCACCATGAGTCGTGCGGTCAGTGTACGCCGTGCCGAGAGGGCATGGGGTGGATGGAGCGCATTCTCGACCGCGTCGTGCGCGGAGAGGGCAGGCCGGAGGATATCGACCGCCTATACCACATCTCCAACGCGAACGACGGCACCACCATCTGCAGTCTTGGTGACTCGGCCGGCTACGCCTGCTCGGCCATCCTCGATCATTATCGTGAGGAGTTCGAGTACTTCATCACGCACGGACGCTCGATGTACGACGGCAGCCTGACGGTGGAAGATCCGTTTGCCGCCGTGGGAGCGACCGCATGAGCGATCGCATGAGCGAGAAGATTCTCGACTTCTTCATCGATGGGCATCCGGTGACGGCCAAGGACGGCCAGACAGTCATCCAGGCTGCCCGTGAGCATGGCTTTGATGTGCCGCACTTCTGCTGGCATCCACAGCTGTCGGTACCCGGCAACTGTCGCATCTGCATGGTGGAAGTGGAGCAGGACAACGGTGATCCGTGGTTCGATATCGGCTGCAACATGCCGGTGACGGCGGGCATGCGGGTGCTGCTCAACTCGGAGAAGGTGAAGACGCTGCGGAAGGACACCATGCAGTTCATCACCCTCAACCATCCGGTGGACTGCGGGATCTGCAGCAAGTCCGGCGAATGCACGCTGCAGGACTACCACTACGAGCACAACGGCGCGGCGTCGCTGTCCCGCGACAGGAAGAATGTCGCGACCAAGTTCTATCCGTTGTCCGACCGCATCATGCTGGACAACGAGCGCTGCATCATGTGCACGCGTTGTGTCCGGTTCACGAATGAGGTTTCGAAAACGCGGGCGCTTGGTGCGGTGCATCGCGGCGATCATTCGCTGATCCGCCCCGCCGAAGACGCGAACTTCAACGACGACGTGTACTCGGACAATGTCATCGACATCTGTCCGGTGGGCGCGTTGCTGTCGCGTGAGAATATCGACAACTCCCGTGTGTGGTACACGGAGGCTACTCCCTCCGTGTGCCCGGGCTGTGAGCGCGGCTGCAGCATTGATGTGTGGCATCGCCGGAAGGCCTGGGCCTTCAAGGCGCTGGACCCCAAGCTCAATACACGCATCGAGCGCGTGACGCCGCGCGAGAATCCCGAGGTGAACGGGCCGTGGGTATGCAACAAGGCCCGCGATCTGGCGCGCATCTTCGAGCGTCCGCGTGCGGAGCAGCCGATGGTGGCCGGTGGCCCCGTGGATCGTGCGGAAGCGATCGCTGAAGCTGCGCGACTTCTGGGCGGTGCGAAGAAGGCCGTGGCGCTGGTCTCCAGTTGGGGCTCCAACGAAGAACTGGCGGCGTTTCAACAGACCATCGCGGCATCGCTGGGTGCGCGACTAACGTCGTGGGTGAAGTCCGATCACCAGCCGATGCCAGGCGAGGTGGTGGAGGATGACATCCTGATCAAAGCGGACAAGAATCCCAACCGTCGTGGCGCGCTGGCCCTGTTCCCGGGGTTGCCGGACAACGGTCTGGCGGCGATCCCGACGGATGCCGATGTGGTCCTGGTGTGGGGCGAGGGTGTGCCTGCCACGTCGCTGCCGGCCGGGGCGCAGGTGATCCGACTCGATAGCTATGCGTCGGATGACAACGCGACCGCGCGGGTGTTTCTGCCCATCAGTGTGCAAACGGAGCGCGCGGGGCACTACACGAATTTCGAGGGCAAGATCAGCGCCTTTGCCCAGAGCTTTTCGGCGGCGCCCACGGTGAGTGACGCGGAAGTGCTGTTTGGCATGTTGGTGTCGGCCGAAGCCCGCAGCGGTGCGCGCCAGAAGGTGTCGGCATGAGCAGCGCACTGCCGGACCTCGTGATGGCGCTCGTCTTCATCGCCTACTCCATGGTGATGTTGCTGAGCTTTGGTGGGCTGCTCACCTGGGTGGAGCGCAAGCAGTCGGCGGTGATGTCCGACCGCATCGGCGCCAACCGTGCGTACATCCGCATCCCCTTCACCAACATCAAGCTGGTGTGGATGGGGCTCTTTCACGGTATGGCCGATGGCGCCAAGATGCTGCTGAAAGAGAACTTCAAGCCGAACGCCCACGACAAGCTGGGATACTTCCTGGCACCGTTCGTGGTGTTCACGCCGGTGCTGCTGGTGTTTGCGGTGGTGCCGTTTGGTGGCACGATCGATCCCGGCGCGCTGTTTCCTTCGCTGGCCAATTGGTTCGGCGGTCGCACCTATCCCATGCAGATCGCGCAGCTGGATGCGGGGCTGCTCGTGGTGTTCGCCTTCAGCGGCCTCACCATCATCGGTGCGATGCTTGCTGGCTGGGCGTCAGAGAACAAGTTCTCACTGCTCGGTGGCCTGCGCGCCGGCTCGCAGATGATCTCGTACGAGCTCGTCATGGGGCTCACGGTGATGGGGCTCATCCTGATCTACGGTACGGTGGACCTGGGCTCCATCGTGCGTCAGCAGTCGGGGCAGCTATTGGGTGTGCTGCCGGCGTGGGGGGTGTTCCAGCAGCCGTTGGCGGCGTTCCTGTTCCTCACGGCGGCGATCGCCGAGAACAAGCGTATTCCGTTCGACTTGCCGGAGGCAGAGTCGGAGCTGGTGGCCGGGTACTTCACGGAATACAGCGCCATGAAGCTCGGACTGTTCATGTTCTCCGAGTTCATCCAGATCGCGATCGTGGCGGCGCTGTTCTCCACGTTGTTCCTTGGCGGCTACAACCTGCCGTTCATGAGCGACGCCGGCTTCCTGTTGCCGGGTGGGCGCGAGATCGCACTGAGTCAGGGTGTGCGCGTGCCGCTGCAGATGCTGACGTTCCTTGGCAAGGTGGCTTTGTTGTGCGTGGTCCAGATCCAGATTCGCTGGACGCTGCCGCGCTTCCGGTATGACCAGATGCTGGGCCTGTCGTGGAAGTTGCTCCTGCCCGTCTCGGTGGCGAACCTGGTGGCCACGGTGCTTGTGCAGTGGTGGCGTGGAGGTGGGGCATGAGCACGCCGGATATGGAGAAGGGCAGCGCGCCGCGGGTGCAACCGGTGCGTTATGCCCGCAAGGAGTATTGGAACGAGCCCACCATGAACTGGTGGGAGAAGGCGTATCTGCCGGAGGTGCTGCGCGGTCTTGCCATCACCACCGGCGTGTTCCTGCGCAACATGGGCAAATGGATCACTGGCCGGCGTGGCGCGGTGACCACGTACTATCCCGAGGAGCGTCGGGCGGATTTTGCGCCGCGCAATCGTGGCAAGCACGTGCTCACGCAGCGTCCGGACGGATCGGTACAGTGCATCGCGTGCAACATGTGCGCGACCGTGTGCCCGGCGAAGGTCATCGAAATCGAGCCCGGTTTCGATATGAACGATCCGGCGCATCCCAAGTATCCGGTGCGATTCGAGATCGACTATTCGCGGTGTGTGTTCTGCGGGATGTGTGTGGAGGCGTGCCCGGAAGACGCCATCCGCATGGAGCCGGACGTGCCGAATCTCGTGTCCGACGATCGCTACAACATGTGGATGACGATGGATGAGATGATGACGTGGCGTCCGCAGTCGGATGTCGCCAAGCCCTATCCGCCCAAGCCGGTGTCGCTGACGCGCGCCGCACGGTCGGAGGGAGGTGCACCATCGAAACATTGATCCTGGCCGTCTTCGGCGTACTGGCGCTGGTGAGTGCGGCGTCGATGCTGGTCCTGAAAGAGCCGATGCGCGTGGCACTGGCGCTGATCACGTCGATGATGTCGCTGGGCGCGATCTACGGATTGCTCGGCGTGCACTTCATCGCCGCGTTTCAGGTCCTGATCTACGTCGGTGCCGTCATGGTGTTCATGGTCTACGTGATCATGCTGTTGCAGGTGCGTGAAGCGCCCGGTCACCGGCGCTATTCCAACCTGCTCGTGCCGGGACTCGTTGGCGGTGCGTTGCTGCTGGGCGCACTGGCGGTGGGCATGTCACGGCCCGGCGTGCCGCAGGCCGCGTTGCCCGATTCGTCGCAGTCGTTTGGGCTGACGGCATTCTCCACGGCGTTCCTGCAGCAGTACTGGCTGGCGTTCGAGCTGACGTCGGTGTTCCTGGTGGCGGCGATCGTCGCGGCGCTTGCGGTCATCGGCGTGAGCCGACGGGCGGGAGGGAGCACTCGTGGATAAGGTGACGATGCTCCTCTGGCTGTCCGGGGCGCTGTTCGTGTTTGGCTTGTTGGGCGTGGTGATCCGCCGCAATGCGCTCGTCATGCTGATGTGCATGGAGCTCATGCTCAACGGCGTGAACCTCAGCCTCGTCACGTTCTCGCAGCAGCGGGGCGATGCGGCGGGTGCGGTGATGGTCTTCCTGGTGTTCGTGGTGGCCACGGCGGAGGTCGCGTTGGCGATTCCGATCGTGTTGCTGCTGGTCAAGCATGCGCGATCGCTGGATCTCGATCGTTTCTCCGAGCTCAAGGGCTGACCCGGCATGTCGCACACGCTGGCGCTCATTGCGCTGCTTCCGCTGGTCGGGTTTCTCCTCAATGGCACGTTCGCCACAGCACTGGGCGGTCACCGGTTCGGACACCGCACTGCCGCGCTGATCGGCTGTGCGGCGCCGCTGGCTTCGTTCGCGCTGACCATCAGTGCGTTTCTGGCGCTGCAAGCGAACGGCTTCACACCGGTGGTCGAACCGCTCTATCGCTGGGCGACCCTGGGTGAGAACACCTTCGACATCGCGTTCTACTTCGATCGCCTCAGCGCGATCATGACACTCATCGTGACCGGTGTGGGGTCGGTGATCCACATCTACTCCACCGGCTACATGCACGACGACAAGAGCTTCGGGCGCTTCTTCGCGTACCTGAATCTCTTCCTGTTCTTCATGCTCCTGTTGGTGCTGGGCCGGTCGATGCTGGTGCTGTTCGTGGGATGGGAAGGCGTGGGACTGGCCTCCTATCTGCTCATCGGCTTCTGGTTCGACGATCTGGCCAACGCCGCTGCGGGTCGGAAGGCGTTCATCACCAACCGTATCGGTGACGCCGGCTTTCTGCTCGGCATGTTCCTGCTGTACCGCGCGTTCGGCACGCTGGACATGGACACCATCAACGGTGCGCTGGCGGCGGGGCAGGGCGCGATGATTTCGGTTGGTCTTGTGGCGCTATTGCTGTTCGTCGGTGCCACGGGCAAGTCGGCGCAGATCCCGCTGTACGTGTGGCTGCCCGATGCCATGGCCGGTCCGACGCCCGTGTCAGCGCTCATCCACGCCGCCACCATGGTCACGGCGGGTGTGTATCTCGTGGCGCGCATGTCGGGGGTGTATGTACTGGCCCCCGATGCCTCGCAGGTGATGGCGGTGATCGGCGTGCTGACGGCGTTCTTTGCCGCGACTATCGCGCTTGTGCA
>NZ_DASWXE010000228.1:0-8885 GCF_036405635.1 Gemmatimonas sp.
CGTGCTCGTCACGGGAGGCGCGGGCTTCATCGGGAGCGCATTGATCTGGGCGCTCAATCAGCAGGGCGTCGATCGCATCGTGGTCACAGACCGACTTGGCCATGACGAGAAGTGGCGCAACCTCGTGCCGCTCCGTTTCGAGGACTACCTCGAAGCCGATGACCTGTTTGCGCGCCTCGATTCCGGTGCACTCGGTGCCTTCGATCTGATCCTGCACCTTGGCGCCTGCTCGGCCACCACCGAGCTCGATGCGACCTATCTGGCGCGCAACAATTTCGAGTTCACCAAGCACCTCGCGCTTTGGGCTCTCGCGAAGGGGTCGCGGTTCGTCTACGCGTCCAGCGCAGCCACGTATGGCGACGGCGCAGACGGCATGGACGACACCGACAATTCGGTGCCCGCCCTGTCACAGCTGCGGCCGCTCAACGCCTACGGCTATTCCAAGCACCTCTTCGATCAGTATGCCGCGCAGGCCGGTATTCTGCGTCAGCTGGTGGGGCTCAAGTACTTCAACGTGTACGGCCCCAACGAGGCACACAAAGCCGACATGCGCTCACTCGTGCACAAGGCGTTCGGACAGATCCAGGACACAGGTAAGGTCAAGCTGTTCCGCTCACATCACCCAGACTACAAGGACGGCGAACAGCAGCGCGACTTTCTCTATGTGAAAGACGCGGTGGCCATGACGTTGCACTTGGCCATGACGCCATCGGCGGGCGGTCTGTACAACATCGGCAGTGGACATGCGCACTCGTGGCTCGAACTCACGGGGGCGCTCTTTGCCGCCCTGGGGCGCGAGCCGGCGGTGGAATTCATCGACATTCCGGAGTCCATCCGCGCGAAGTACCAGTACCACACCAAGGCCGAGATCGCGAAGCTACGCGCAGCAGGATATACAGCGCGGGTCACGCCGCTCGAGGACGCGGTGCGCGATTATGTGCGCGGCTACCTCACCGACGACCGCCGTCTTGGCGACGCGGGATGACCGTCGGAGCACTCGCGTGAGTAAAGTCGGGCCACTGGTACGACGGTTTTGCGCACCCATCCCGTGGGTGGTGCGCCTGCTGACCGTCCTGTGCGGCCCGCTCCTGCTGGCAGCATGCGGCAGCACCGCCCAAGACGCCAGTGCAACGACCGGCTCGACTACCTCCCTGTTGCGCTGGGGCGGCGACGCCGAGGGCGGTGCGCCCTTCGTTGAAGCTGACCCGGCTGATGCCAGCACGGTGCGCGGTTTCGATGTGGAGATCGCCACGCTCATGGCCAAAGGCCTGGGCCGTACACCGCAATTCGTGCAGGTGAGCTGGCCCTCCATTGAGCAGTCCGTGGCGCGCGGTGACTTCGACGTGGGAATGTCGGGGCTGGAAGATCGTCCCGAACTGCGGGCGCGACTCGCCGTGAGCCTGCCCTACTTTGAATTCCGCGAAGTGCTCGCCGTGCGTCCGGCGGACACGCTGCGCTTCCGTACCTTGGCCGACCTGGCGAAGCGCCGAGTGGCCACGCTGGGTTCCACCCAGGCGTACGCCATGTTGCTCGAGGCACAGAAGTCCCATGGCGTGGTGCCGGTGTCGTACGACGATGATGTGCATCCGTACGAGGACCTCGTTTCGGGTCGTGTGGATGCCGTGTTGCTCGATCATGTGGTGGCCGAACGTGCGCTGCGCCGGACGCGAGGATTCGTGGTGCAACCCACGGCCCTCGCGCTCGGCCACTATGTCGCCGTCTTTGCACCGCATCAGGCAGCGCTGCGCGACTCGGCAGATGCCGTGCTGCGCAGTGGTATGATGGATGGCACCCTCGAGCGGATTTTTCGCTCATGGGGCGTATGGGACGACGCTCAGGCACAGTATCAGCAGCAACTGATCACCCGACTGGCCGACACGACTGCGAATGCCGCCTCGGCGGCCACCGCAGATCGCCCACGCACCACATCACCCGTCGCGTACCTGCCCGCGCTGCTCCGTGCAGCGGTGATCACGCTGGGCATCTCTCTGGCGGCGATGATCCTCGCGATGGTGGCGGGCGGGGCCATTGCAGCAGGGCATGTGTATGGCGGACCCGTCACACGCGGCGTGTTGATCACCTACGTGGAAGTGGTGCGCGGCACACCGGTGCTGCTGCAGCTGTTCGTATTGTACTACGGCCTCAGCGGAGTGATTCGTCTGCCGGCGCTGGCAGCAGCGATTCTGGGCCTCGGGCTCAATTACGCCGCCTACGAATCGGAGATCTACCGCTCGGCGCTGATGGCCATCCCGCGCGCGCAACTTGAAGCGGCGCGCACACTGGGCCTCACCGAATGGCAGATCCTGCGCCTGATCCGTGGTCCCCAGGCGTTGCGCACCGCGCTGGCACCGATGACGAATGACTTCGTCGCGCTGCTCAAGGACTCCTCGCTCGTTTCGGTGATCACGGTGGTGGAGCTCACCAAACAGACGGCGATTTATGCCACCAACGTGGGCAGTTGGGTACTGCCGGGCCTGCTGTGCGCCGCGATCTACCTGCTGATGTCGTTGCCGCTTTCGCGTCTGGCCCGCCGCCTCGAATCGCGATGGAGCACGTGATGGCAAGCACGGAGACTGCCGCACTCACGCTCGAACAGGTCACGTTGTCACGCGACCGCCGCCCCGTGCTGCGCGGTGTGGATTTGGCGGTGCCCGCCGGCGAAGTGTGGGCGCTGATGGGCGTTTCGGGAGCGGGCAAGAGCACGGTGCTGCGTGCGGCGGTCGCGCTGGAAGCGTTCGACGGTGGCCGTATTCAGGTGGGCGATGTGTCGCTCGTACCCGGCCGCGTGCCACCCGAGTCGCAGCTGCGCGCACTGCGGCGCCGCGTGGGCATGGTGTTCCAGCAGCATGCGCTGTTTGCGCATCTGTCGGCGCTGGAGAATGTCACGCTTGCACCGGTGCACACGGGCGTCGCCACACCGCAGGCGGCGCGCGCGACGGCGTTGCGGCTGCTCGAGTCGCTTGGCGTGGGCCATCGCACCGACGCCTACCCCGCGCAGCTGTCCGGTGGAGAGGCACAACGGGTGGCCATTGCCCGCGCCCTGGCGCTCGATCCACAGGTATTGCTGATGGACGAACCCACCGCCGCGCTCGATCCCGCGCGACGTGTGGCACTCACTGAGACCCTGCGTCAGCTCGCCCAGGGCGGCCGGACGTTGCTCATCACCACCCACGACCTCGGATTCGCCCGTACCGTGGCGGATCGGGTGGCGGTGTTGTCACACGGCGTGGTGGTGGAATGTGGTGAAGCCAAACAAGTGCTCGACTCGCCGGTGCACGAAGCCACAAAAGAGCTGCTGAAATCCGAGACGTCGTCGGCCGCTACTTAGAACCTACGACCTACAGCTTTGAACCAAGCCTCTTAGAACCCGTAACCGCAACTGCAACTGCAGGTTGGTGGGTCATAGGGACGTTGGTTTTAGGCCATATGTTGTAGGTGATAGGTGGGAGCTGGCTTGAGTCGGGGCATTCGGCAAGATCGCTATTGCCCGCGGGCCCATTGATACAACCCGGCGTAGTGTTTTGCTGACGTTGTCCATGAATGATCTTCCTTCATGCCACGTTCGCGCAGCAGCTTCCAACCCTCGACATCGCGATACGACACCAACGCGCGACGGATGGCGTCGATGAAATGGCCGGCCTCGTATGGGTGAAAACGGAAACCGTTTCCATCCCACCCCTCGCGCACCGTATCGGCGAGACCGCCGGTGGCGCGTACGATAGGCACACTGCCGTAGCGCAGCGCGATCAACTGCCCCAGTCCGCAGGGCTCGAACCGTGATGGCATGAGAAACGCATCACTGCCGGCATAGATCTGCTGGGCGAATGCGGTGTCGAAGCCGGTGGTGACGGCGACACGCTGTGGATGCTGGTGTGCCAGTCGCTCGAACGCGTCCTGCAGATACGGCTGCCCTGAGCCGAGCAGCACGAGCTGCGCATCGGTTTCCTGCAGCAGCCACGGCATGATCACGTGCAGCAGGTCGAACCCTTTTTGCTCCACGAGCCGCGACACCACGCCGAGCAGCGGGCGCGAGGCTTCCACCGGCAACCCGGTGCGCTCCTGCAATGCGGCCTTGCAGACGGCTTTGCCATCCATGTGACCCACATCGTACGTCGCCGCGATCTGTGCGTCTGTGGCGGGATTGTACCGCTCGGCGTCGATACCGTTGAGAATGCCGGCCACGCGGTCCTGCCGGCGCCGCAGCAGGCCATCGAGTCGCTCGCCGTAGTCCGGCGTCATGATCTCACGCGCGTAGGTGGGGCTCACCGTCGAGACCACATCGGCATACAGGATGCCGCGCGCCATGAAGTTGAACGAATGCGCGATGCCGGCACCCAGACCGTTTTCCACCAGTCCCGCTTCACTGAGCCCGGCGACACCAAGGACATCGGGATGCACCTGGCCCTGATAGGCCAGATTGTGAATAGTGAACACGGTGGCGATATGGCCGAACGTGTAGGCGTAGTAGGTCTTGAGGTAGTTGATGACCAGCGCCGCGTGCCAATCGTGACAATGCACCACGTCGGGCTGCCAGCCCTCCACTTCCCGCAGGTGCTGCATGGTGGCGAGCACGGCGCGCGCAAAGAGAATGAAGCGCCGATGATCGTCGGCCTCTCCGTAGATCACGCCCCGCTCAAAAGCGGACGGCACATCCAGGAGATAGGTGGGCACGTCATCGTCTTTGGCTCGCCAGACGCGCAGCTCCTCGGCCCGCTCACCCAGCGGCAGGAAGGTGGCGGCCAGCGGGCCCTCGACCGCCACGCCGCGTTCGCGCACTTCGCGGTAGCGAGGCAATGTGACCCGCACGTCATGGCCAAGGCTGCGGAGCGCGGCGGGCAGTGCACCGGCCACATCAGCCAGCCCTCCCGTCTTCACGTAGGGTGTCGCTTCGGCGGCGACAAAAAGCACGTTCATGCCCCGTACCTTACGCCCTGCGCGCACGCGACGCAAAATGCGGACGGGGGGCGGGCACCGACTCGCCCCGGGTGGGTACCGTCAGGTCTCTTTCCGTTTCCCCGATCGCCTTCGCATGACCCCGTCCAATCGCGGGACGCTTGCCCGCACGGCCATGGCGTATGTGCTCGCCGGTGGCCGTGGCTCGCGCCTGTATGAATTGACCGATCCGCGCGCCAAGCCTGCCGTGTATTTCGGCGGGAAGACGCGCATCATCGACTTTGCACTGTCGAATGCCATCAACTCCGGCATCCGGCGCATCGGTGTGGCGACACAATACAAGGCCCACAGTCTGATCCGACACCTGCAGCGCGGCTGGAACTTCATGCGCCCAGAGCGCAACGAGAGTTTCGACATCCTGCCGGCCAGCCAGCGAGTGAGCGAAACGCAATGGTATGACGGCACCGCCGATGCCGTGCACCAGAACGCGGACATCATCACCGACTACGCACCCGAGTACATGGTCATCCTCGCCGGTGACCACATCTACAAGATGGATTACGAGCTGATGCTACAGCAGCACGTGAACCAGGGCGCCGATGTCACCGTGGGCGTCCTGGAAGTGCCGCGGCGTGAAGCCACGGGATTCGGCGTGATGCACGTGGACGCCGACGATCGCATCATCACGTTTCTCGAGAAGCCGGAAGATCCACCGGGTATCCCGGGCGCGCCGCACCTCTCGCTGGCGAGCATGGGTATTTATGTGTTCCGCACCACCTACCTGCTGGAACTACTGCGGGCAGACGCTGCCGATCCACACTCGAGCCATGACTTCGGCAAGGACATCATCCCCAGTGTGGTGCGGCACGGCAAGGCCATAGCACACCGGTTCAGCACATCCTGTGTGAGATCCGAAGATGAATCGCTGGCGTACTGGAGAGACGTTGGCACGATCGACGCCTACTGGGAAGCCAACGTCGACCTGACGACCGTCACACCTCAGCTCGACTTGTTCGACAAGGATTGGCCGATCTGGACCTATTCCGAGCTCACCGCGCCGGCCAAGTTTGTGCACAATGAGGAAGGGCGGCGCGGCCACGCCCTGAACTCGCTGGTGTCCGGCGGCTGTATCATTTCCGGGTCCTACCTGCACAAGTCGTTGCTGTTCACGGGGGTACGCGTGCACTCCTACTCCCACCTGGAGGGCGCGGTGGTGCAGCCGTACGTCGATATTGGGCGCGCCGCCCGCCTGCGTAACGTCGTGGTGGATCGCGGGGTACAAATACCTGCCGGATTGGTGGTCGGGGAGGATCCCGTCCTCGACGCCAGGCGATTCCGCCGCTCCGCGCGCGGTACCGTGTTGATCACCCAGCCGATGATCGATCGGCTCTGAGGACTCAAGCCATGTCTGCCAAATCGCTCTCCCGTCGTGCACTCCTGTGCCTGGCTCTTGCCACCGGAGCGCTTGGCCTGTCCAGCTGCCGCAAGAACGCCCCGCCACCTTCTTCCGGCGACATGACCGCGATCATCGTCGCGACGAATCGCGGATTTTATGACGTCAACGTGTATGCCGTGCGCTCGGCCGGCGTGCAGGGCCGTCGCCTGGCCACGGTGCAGGGCGGTGGCAGCGCGACCTTTCGCGTGAGGGAGTCGGACCAGCAGCCCGGCGGCGGTGTCACCCTGCAGCTTCGGGCCATCGGTGGGCGGGCAGTCTGGATCAGCCCGACGCTGAACCTCGGGTTTGGCACCGCAGGTCGTCTCGACATTGTATCGAACACCGGCGGCGATCTCCGTCAAACCATGTTTTACATGATTTCCTCGCAGCAACCGGGCGCACAGTAGCGTATCCTGAATGAGTCGCTGAGTGTGCGAACGGTGGCGCACTCAGCAATCGGTTATTGAGGGAACGCCTGGCGGACTCGACGCGGAGTCCGGGGTGCGCATGGCCGGCGGCGTGACACGCCCGGCGCAATGCCGAAGCGGCGAAGTCGGACCTGCACATGCATGTTTGGGCGCATGAGCCTCTACGCGCGCATCTTCGAGTTCATCCCCGACGCCGTGCTGGTGGTCGGGGCTGACGGTCACATTCGCCAAGCCAATCCCCAGGCGGCGACGATGTTCGGCTTGAGCATCCACGATCTCCAGAGCCGATTGGTCGACGACTTGATTCCCGGTCGGTTCGGGCGCGGACATGCGCGCCATCGCGAGGCCTATCTCTCCGGACCGCGCATGCGACCCATGGGCGCCGGCCTCGAACTCCACGCCGTGCGCGCCGACGGCCGCGAGTTTCCGGTGGACGTGCTGCTGAGTCCCATGGATGATGACAACGGCCTCGTGGTGCTGTGTGTCATCCGCGACGTGACCGAGCGCCGCAAGGCCGACCAGCGCTTGCGCGACTCGCTGCGGGAGAAGGAAATCCTCCTGCGTGAGATCCATCACCGGGTGAAGAACAATCTGGCGGTGATTTCAAGCCTGTTGTACATGCAGTCCACGCGCGTCGCGGACCCCGAGACCATTGCGGTGCTGGAAGAAAGCCAACGTCGCGTGCGTTCGATGGCACTGGTCCACGAGACACTCTACCGCTCGGGCAACCTGTCGTCGGTGGAGTTCGCCGAGTACGCCGCATCACTCTGCGAAGAAGTGCGCCACAGCCAGCGCATCCCCGGACAGTCCATCGAATTCGATCTGGCGCTCGCGCCCATCACGATGGCCGTCGATCTCGCCGTCCCGTGCGGCCTGATTCTCAATGAACTGGTAACGAACGCCATGAAGCACGCTTTCCCGGAGGGACGCCCCGGGCTCATTCACCTCACACTCGCCAACCAGGAACCGGGATGGTGCGAGATGACGGTGGCAGATGATGGCGTCGGTGCCAACCTTGGCGGTTCCGATCGCCATTCCCTTGGACTCACACTCGTGGAGTCGCTCACGCGGCAGATCGATGGGGAGTTCCAGCTGACACAGGGCCTGCCCGGCACTGTGGCACGTCTTCGCATCCCCATTCCCCACGCAGCCTGATGACGCCCATGAGCATGCCCATGCCGCCTGGGAAACACCGCGTTCTCGTGGTCGAGGACGAGGCGTTGATTGCCGCCGAGTTGGTCGATCGGCTGCAACGGCGCGGCTACGATGTCGTGGGGCCTGAGGACTCGGCGGTTGCAGCCATCAACGCGGTGGAGCAACTGCGTCCGTCGCTGGTGTTGATGGATATCCGCCTCAAGGGTGACCGCGACGGCATCGACGCCGCGAACGAGATTCATCGTCGGTTCAACGTGCCGGTGGTGTTCCTCACGGCCAATGCCGATCGCGCGACCTACGAGCGCGCGCACACCACCGCGCAGTACGGGTACGTGCTCAAGCCGTTCCATGAACGCGACCTGTTTCTGGCGCTGGATCTCGCGCTGCATCGCCATCGCATCGAGCAGGATCTGCGGGCCAACTCCCTCACGTTTGCCGCCATCAGCGATGGTGTGGCCGATGCTGTCGTGGTGGCCGATCGCGACGAAGTCGTGCGCTACATGAACCCGTCCGCCGAACGATTGCTCGGCATGACGCTGTTCGAATCGGTCGGCAGTCCGTTGGGCGACGTCCTGACGCTTGAAGTCACGGTCACCGACTCGGCGCCACAGTCCATCGAAGGTGTTCGCGGTGACTGGCATGACGACGAAGCCTGTCTGACCGACCGTCACGGCGAACGCATCCCTGTCGCGTGGCGATGCCGCGCACTGCTCTCGCCACGCGGCGAGCCGGCAGGCCATGTACACACGCTCACCGATCTACGCGCACAACGACGCCTCGAAAAGATGCGTCGCGCCGCCGATGGCCTGTTGCGTGTAGCGTTCGAGGCTTCGCCGGTCTCCATTGCGCTGCTGGACGGCGAGGGAAACATCATCCGTCATAATCCCGGGTTCCTGACCATCACCGGCCATGCACCGGATGCGACGGCAATCACGGGCGCGGCAGACTCCTACGTATGGGCCGGGGATCGTGCC
>NZ_DASWXE010000229.1:0-27069 GCF_036405635.1 Gemmatimonas sp.
TGGATGTCGGCCTGTACCAGCGAGCGAATAGCGGGCGACTTTCGGCAGGCATCGAACTGCGCCATGTCCAGCGACTGCTCGCGTGCGATGCGCGTGAGCAACGGCGAGACATCGTTCATCGTCCCCACGGTGCGCTGCGCGGCAAACAGCGAGTTCGAGTACGGCCAGAACTTGCCCTGCACACCGGCGCACATCGCCGCTTCGGACTCGGCCCGGGCATGCGGATGAATCGATTCCAGCGGCAGGTGCAGGTACGCAAACCGGATCTTCCCGGTATTGATGTAGTCGCGCTCGAGCTTCGCCATCGACGAATCGTGCCAGCTCTTGCAGTACGGACACTGATAGTCGGAGATCATGACCACCCACATCGCACCGGTGCCCAACAGGCGCCCGGCATCGGCACGCAGGGTAAGCGAAGAGTCGGCGCCGGTCGGGGTGAGGCCCGTGGAGGTGGTGGTCGCGCCGGTGTTGCTGGCGCCCGTCGTGGGGGCCTGCGCGGCAGGCGCTTGTTTGCCGTCGCCGGGGCCGGCCCGGTCACAGGCACTGGTCAGGAACGACAGGGTGCCGGCCATCAGGGCCAACACGGTCAGGCGGCGGGTCGGGGACATCCCTGAAGCCTAGCGGAAGGAGCTCGTGCCCGCAGGGGGACGCCCGGATTGCCGGGCGCGATGCCCCGAAATTGCCGGGAATGCCGTCAGAACACCTATGAAAGGCGAACTTCTGACACCGGCGCGGTGTCAGGGACGTATGGACGATATCTTCTCATGGTGATGAACTCTCTTCGCCGGATGTGCAGTCGGCTGGCTACGGCTGCGATGCTGTTGCTGCCGTGGGGTGGGCCTGTGGTCGCCCAGACGGCCCTGCCGCAGCCTGTCGGCTATGTCAACGACTTTGCGGGTGTCCTGACTCCCGAAGCCGCAGCCCAGATCGAATCGCTTGCCCAGCGCGTGCAGGTGGCCACCAAGGGGGACATGGTGGTCGTCACCCTGCGGGATCTTGGCGGACGCCCGGTGGAAGAGGTGTCCCTGCGCCTCGGCCGCGAATGGAAGGTCGGCTCCAACGCCCAGGTGGGGGACGCGGCGCGCAATGCGGGCGTGATCATCCTGCTGGTACCCAAGGAGACTTCCAGCGATGGGCGCGGGTACTGCCGCATCGAGACGGGGCAGGGTGCCGAAGGCTTCATCACCGATGCCACGGCGGGTGCGCTGTGCCGCTCCATGACGCCGCTCTTTCAGGCGCGGGACTATTCCGGTGCACTCGTGCAGCTGTCGGCACAGGTGGCCGATCGCTACGCCCGTGCGTTCGGCGTCACGCTTGAGGGGCTACCGCAGCCGCAGCGCGCACGGCAGCGCAACGACGATGGTGAATCGCCGTTTGCGACCATCGTGCTGATTGTCATCATCGTGATCGTGGTGAGTTCGATGAATGGTCGGCGGCGTGGATGTGTGGGGTGTATTCCGCTCCCGATTCCCGGCCCCATGATCGGCGGGCCGCGCCACGGCGGCTGGGGCGGCGGTGGGTTTGGTGGCGGTGGTGGTGGTTTTGGTGGCTTCGGCGGTGGCGGTGGATTCAGCGGAGGTGGCGGTGGCTCGAACTGGTAAGGGGATGACGCTCGACGATCTGGTGCAGCAGTTGCGCCAGGTGCATGGCAACGCGCTGCAAGCCGTCGTCCTGTACGGCTCGGCGGCCAGCGGCGAAGAGATTGCGGGTCACTCGGACTTCAACGTCATGGTGCTGGCCGAGTCGCTGCCGCTCTCGCATATGCGAGCTCTGGGGCAGACGATGCGGGCGTGGCAGGAGGCGGGCAATCCGCCGGTGCTGGAGCTGACGACATTCGAGTGGCGCTCATCATCGGACATCTTTCCGATGGAGTACGCCGACATCCTCGAGCGCCATCGTGTGCTCACGGGTGTGCTGCCGCTCGATGGCGTGTCAGTGCGGCGCGCCGACCTGCGTCTGCAGGTGGAGCAGGAGGCCATGGGCAAGTTGTTGCGGCTGCGTCGCGGCGTGATGGTGGCTGGCACCGATGCCGAGCGCCAGCGCGATCTGCTGCGGCAGAGTGTGAGCACGCTGCTGGTGATTTTCCGGGCGGTGCTGCGGCTCGACGGCGAAGTTCCACCCAAGGACGCACCGCAGGTGATCGACGCGGTGAGCAAGCGCTGCGGCTTCGACCCGGAGCCGTATCAGCAGGCCGCGGCCCTGCGTCGTGGCGTGGCGCTGGCCACGTCCGACGTCGAATCCGTGCTCGAAGGCTATCTCGCCGGTATGGCGATGCTGGTCCGGTATCTCGATGCGCTCGAAGGGCGCTGAACATATTCTTTGTGCACGACCAACTCCCAAGGAGCACTCCGATGACCTTTGCGTTCCTGCAGACATCCCGCCGCCGTGCCATGCGCACGGTCGCGCGTCTCGCCCTGGTGTTGCCGCTCACGCTGTCCACCGGCGCCTGCGGCTACAACACCATCCAGAGCTACGATGAACAGGCGGCACAGGCCAAGCAGAACATTGATGCCCAGTTGCAGCGTCGCGCAGACCTCATCCCGAACCTCGTGAACACCGTGAAGGGGTTTGCGAAGCAGGAAGAGTCGGTGCTCACGCAGGTGACTCAGGCCCGTGCCGGGCTGGTCGGGGCGCTGCAGAAGCCCGGTGGTTCCGATCCGGCCGAACTCGCGAACGCCAACCAGCAGCTCACGGGCGCGCTGGGTCGCCTCAGCATCGCCATCGAGGCGTACCCCGAGCTCAAGTCCAACGCGAACTTCCTGCAACTGCAGGATGAGCTGACGGGCACCGAGAATCGCATTGCGGTCTCGCGCACCGACTACAATGGCGCCGTGCGGCAGTACAACGAGTA
The DNA here is from genome assembly GCF_036405635.1 of Gemmatimonas sp. Taxonomy (GTDB): domain Bacteria; phylum Gemmatimonadota; class Gemmatimonadetes; order Gemmatimonadales; family Gemmatimonadaceae; genus Gemmatimonas. The sequence continues at coordinate 2,852 of NZ_DASWXE010000229.1, forward strand.
CATCCGCAAGTTTCCGGCGGTGTTGACTGCGAAGGTCACGGGCGCCAAGCCGCGGACGTACTTCGAAGTGACCGACGCCGCTTCGCGCGCCGCGCCAACGGTCGACTTCTCCAAGTAGTTGCCGCTCAGAACAAACGGCCCCCGGTGCAGAGCAAGCACCGGGGGCCGTTTCGTTTTCCTGCATCGCTTACATGCGATTCTTCTCGTAGAGCAGGTTTCGCGGGGCCATCTTCCATTCATACCATCGTGACACTGGTACACCGTCGTTCACGGCCGGGTCACTGCGTTGGCTCTTGATCTTGGCCCGCACCTTCATGCCAATGATGTCGTTGCCATCGTTGGTGGTGTCCGCATCCACGCCGCTGTATGTCGGATGCTCGGTGCCGGTCACGAACAGCAGACGGGCCTGAAACTGCTCCACCTGATTGGCCATCACCGCACCAACCGGCACGCCGCTCGTGTTGAGCTTTTCTGCCCGCATCAGCTGCTGCTTTGCGGCATCCCGCCAGTACATGTAGATGTTCAGCTTCTGGATGGACGAGCCGGAGCGCATCAGACGCAGACTGTCGAGCCCGGACGGTCGCCCGGCCAACGTCTTCACATTCAGGAAGTTGACGCGGAAGAGCGTGGTGGAGCGATTCGCCACCGACGTGAGCATGAGCAAGCGCCGTGTGGAACCGACCTGTAGCTTCACCAGGTCACCGGCTACCAGTTCGTAGGTACCGCCCACCTTCTGGAAGTCGATGCAGGTCGCGCCACAGGTGCCACCGGCCGGATAGGTGGGCAGCGTGTCACCGTCATTGTAGATCGGGTACACCACCGCCTCATTCGGCAGGAACGGCACCGAGAGCACCGAGATCGTGTCACCGCGTGTGTCCATCGACGCGAACACGGGCGTGCTGGTCATGGCGATGCCGGCTTCCTGTACATCACGCGCAAGTGACAGGCCGACGAAGCGGGCATCACGGTCGACGGTTTCGCGCAACGTCCAGTTGCGGCGCGTCTTCCAGCTCTGCATGGAGAACGATGTGGCGCCGGCGATGACCACCATGGCGACCGTCATCGAGATGAGGATTTCGGCGAGTGAGAAACCGCGGCGGGCGCGGCTCACCTGCGGATAGCGACGGGATTGCATCAGGCTTCTCCAGACAGGCCGTTGCCACGGAACATCATCGTGGTGAGCAGCACCGGTTTGTTGCCGCGCGGGAAATCCACCCGCACCTCGATGCGAATGAGGTTCTGACGCACTTCCGTCACGGTCATGGTGCGCACATACGGGCCGTTGGCCACCGTGGCGCCCTCACTGTTCAGGCGAGCGACCGGTTCCGTCTTGAGCAGCCAGGGATCGCGTGTACGCACCTGCTCCACATAGGCGCGGGCGATCGCGATCGCATTCGTGCGATTCTGCGAGATGGTCTGCAGCACGATGGTCTGTGAGTTCGCACCGGCGAGCGACAACAGGCCCACCGTCAGCAACGTCACGGCCACGATCATCGAGATGAGCGTGAAACCGCTACGCACCCGGGGGGTGGGAGCCGACGGCGAGGCCGATGTGGCTCCGATCCGGCGGCGTGTCGACGACATGGATGGGCGCATTATCTCCAACCTTTCTCTGGACTCCAGGTCCAGAATCGTGTGTTGCCGGATGGCGCCACCGAAATGGCCACGACGGCCTTCGGTTCCACATCGGCGGTGAGGTACACCACTCCGGAGGTGTTCGCCGGCGTCACCAAACCACGGGAGTCGAACTCCACGCGGGAATTGGTGAACGTGATGGCCGAGCTGCTTGCATCGTCGGGCAGACCCGGTGCCGCGCCGCGCCCGAAGGAGATCCCCTTTGGCAACGGACGCTCGCCGAATCCGCGCAGCGCCTGCCACTCCGCGGCCGTCTGCGCCACCGTGCCATTTCCGTCATGATCCAGGTAGCCGCCATACTGTCGCGTGGCGTTGTTGAATGCCACACGGGTCAGCAGGCGCGTGGACAGCGCACGCGTGCGGGTTACATCGATGTCCTGCGCCATCTGCATGCCGGCCAGTTGCAGCTCCGTGCTGCGCGCAATGCGGAAACGCGGCGCGAAGATGGACATGACGGCACCGACGATGGTGACGACGGCGATCAGCTCGATGAGCGTGAAGCCGCTGCGGCGACGAGGATTCGAAACGGGCATGGTCAATCCCTCAGTAGAGGGGACGGAAGGCTGTTTGTAGCACGGTGCCCACCGATGGCGTGCCAGGCGGCAGTCGCTCGGGGAACCGGAAATTCACGTCGAAGCTCCACTGTCGTGTGGGTGCGTCATAGTACGCACCGCCGCCGATCGTATTGCCCCACAATCCGGTGGAGTATCGGCTTTGGAACAGGGACACGAGGGATCCTGTGTAGCGGAACACGGCGCTGCCCCACGACTCCAGGAACCGGGGGAAGTTCTCTAGGCCGCCACCGTAGTTTGGTGAGCTGCAACCGGCGCGTGCGTAGTCGCAGGTCGTTGCCGAGTGCCCGGCAAGAATGGCGGCATTCACGGTACTGCCGCTGGCCTGACGCTTGGCGTAGTTGTACTGGAGCGTGTCACACCAGGCGCTCGGATTGGCAGAGCTCGTGCACCGGGCCGAACTTGGGGTGATCGCGGTGGTGTACAGCATGCCGGGGTTGCCCGCCGGCGGATTCGACAGGAACGTCACCGCATCCCCCATGATGGCCGCCGGGCGCCACACGGTGGTGTTGTAGTCGCCCAGCACGTACATCGGACGATCGGTGGCGATGGTCAGGCCACCGGTGTCTGAGGCCACGCGTGACTTCGGCAGCTGCTGCCCGCCACGCAGGCGTACCGCGACATAATCGTTGCCGGCGTTGGTGTTGGTATTGTTGATCTCGAAGTACATGATGCGCGGCGCGCGCGTGGTCGGAGCCGAGTCACTCCAGATACGCAGGCTGTCCACGTACACGTCGATCAGGTCTACTCGCAGATCTTCGCGGCCGTCGTAGAACGCATTGGCCTTCGGCTTGAAGATCCGGCGGCAGGCTGCGGCCGACGGCACTGTGAGGCCGCTTGAGCGCACCTGCGACATGAGCGTGCTGCACAGCGTCGTTGGTGTCGCGCTGGCGAGGCTGGCCGCGTTGATCTGGAAGTACCAGTCCGCCTTCCAGGCCATCTTCACGTCCTGCACCATCGGATCGTCACCGCCGTTCTTGGGCAGCACGAGCGTCACGGGCGGCAGGTTCACCGGCAACGGCAGCTTGAGCGGGCGCACACCATGAGCACTGGTCATCAGGCGGCCGTTGAACTTCTGCTCCGAACGTGTCTTGAAGGCCGGTCCGGAGAGGCTGCGCGAATCGAAGTCGAGCTTCACGGCCGTGCCGGCGTTGTTGTTGATGCTCACACCGTTCAGGCGATCATTCGCGTTCTTACGGTTCCAGAACATGCTGTCGGGCGTGGTCAGGTTCGACTGGAACGTGACACTGTTCGACGACAGGTAGAGATTGCCGTTCGTGTGCACCCAGCCGGCGAAGTTCATGACCTGACCAGGCAGGATTTCGAGATCTTCCTCGTAGAACACGCCGAACTGAAACAGCGGAATCGTCTGCGCGTTCACCGACAGCACGGACATCGCACGATTGCCCGATGAGTCCTTGGCGGTCACGCGAATGTCGATGGGTTGGTTGAGCGAGTAGAGACCCGCAAACGGCCCCGACGTGATCGTACGCGAGATCGGCACGCCGGTGGTCTGGGTGGTCTGCGTGATTTCGTAGCCGGGAATGATCGGCGTTTCGATCGACGAGATGTCTTCGCCATTGATGATGCCGTCCTGCATCGCGGCGTCGAGCTGCGACATGATGTCGTCGGCTCCACCCTCCGAGGCATAACTCACGCGGGCACCGCGGTAGTCGGCATTGGATGTGCGCGAGATCGTGGTCACGGCCGAGAGGCCCGCGAGCACGATCACGGAAAACATCACGAGGATGAGAAGCACCATCTCCAGCGCAAAACCCCGGCGCGCGCGTACGACACGGCGTGACGGGTTCAACGGCGAGATGGCTTGGCGATTCGACAGATGCGGCATGACAGCGTTCTCCGGTGGTGGCTGCACACCACGAGAACGATTATGGGCGGCGGTTGCAACGCCGATTCTGTCACCCCATTCGCACGACGAAACAGTGCCCTGTCACAATCTCATGCAGGTCCGTCACATCCTGCGCACGAGGCGCAGGATCGTGACGAATGGCCGGTCGGAGCGTCGGAACCAATACCCCGCCGGTCCCTCGCTCGCGTCAGGCCGTGGGCTGCGGCTGGGGGCGCGGAAACAGGGGTTCGCCCTTGCTCACTTGCCAGCCCGCCACATCCAGTGCGTCCAGTTGGTCGAACCGCTGTGACGCCACCTCACCCGGCGCGCCCAACTGACGCCACACCTGCTCGGACTTCACGGGCATGAACGGCGCAAGCAAGACGGTCTGTCTGGCAATGCGACGAATCAGCGAGGCCAGAATCACTTCGAGCTCGGCACGTCGCGATTCGTCCTTGGCCACCGTCCACGGAGCCGTTGCCGCGGCGTATTCGTTGGCGCGAGCCGTTAGGCGGCCCACAGCGGCAAGCCCTTCGTGCAACTGCCACCCCTCCTCGCCATGCATGGCGCGATGGTATTCGGCCACTTCTTCGGCGTCGCCCTGCTCCGCGTCCGGCACCGCCGCGGTGGGCACGACACCGCCGAAGTACTTCTCCACCATCGCCATCGCGCGACTCGCGAGGTTGCCAAATGCATTGGCCAGATCGGCGGTGTATCGCTCCTCGAACCGTTCCCACGAGAAGTTACCGTCGCCATCGAACGGCACTTCACGCAAAAGCACATAGCGAAACGCATCGGCGCCGAAGCGATCGACCGCTTCACCAAGATCGAGCTTCACGCCCGCGCTCTTGGAGAAGCGTTCCCCACCAAGCTGCACAAAGCCGTGGGCCCACACCTGCTTCGGCAGCGGCAATCCTGCGGCTTGCAGCATGGCCGGCCAGATCACCACGTGGAAGCGTGTGATGTCCTTGCCGATGATATGCAGATCGGCTGGCCAGCGCTGCTCGTAGCCTTCGTCCGGAAATCCGGTGGCCGTGAGGTAGTTGGGCAATGCGTCGAACCACACGTAGGTGCCCTGCGTCTCGCCATTGGACAACACGAGCGGGAAAGGCACGGCCCAGTCGAGACGCGCACGCGATGCCGAAATGTCCTCCAGGCCCTGTGCAAGCAAGCCGAGAATCTCGTTGCGACGACTGGAGGGTTCGATAAACGACGGATTCGCGGCCAGCATGTCTTGCAGAAAGCCCTGATACTTGGACAGGCGGAAGAACCAGTTGCGCTCTTCCACTTCTTCCAGTGTGCGCGTGGGGTGCAACACGCACTTCCCCTCGACGATATCCGCATCCTGCTTGAACGACTCACAACCCACGCAGTACATGCCGGTGTAGGAGCGCTCGTAGAAGTCTTCCGGATTGCGCTCGGCGATGCGGCGAATGAGCGTCTGCACACCGAGCTTGTGATGCGCCTCGGTGGTGCGGATGAATTGGTCATACCCGATGCCCAGGCGTGACCACATGCCCTGAAAGCGGGCCGCAATGGTGTCGGTAAAGGCCTGTGGGGCCACACCATCCTTGGCGGCGGTCTGCTGCACCTTCTGACCGTGTTCGTCCATGCCGATGAGCAAGTGGACGTCATCGCCGCAGAGACGGCGATATCGGGCGATTACATCCGCGCCGATTTTTTCGAGGGCGTGGCCAAGGTGCGGGTCACCGTTGGCGTAGTCGATGGCGGTCGTCAGGTAGAAGCGAGACATGCCCCAAAGCTAATCGTCGCCTTCCTCGCCGTGCTCATCGTCTGCATTCGGGTCATCGCCGCCCTCTCCACCCGACTCGGCCCGGCGACGCTCTTCGGCCGCCCGCAACCGTCGACCACCACGCCGGCCACGCCGGCGCTTTCGCTTCGGCCCCTCGGCGGTGTCGGTGGCGGATTCTTCCCCTGCGCTGCCCTGGTCGTCCGCAACGACCGTATCACTGGCCACCCCGGTGCCGATCGGTTCCGGGAGATCGGCAGGCTTGGGCTCGATCGCCGGCTGGGGAGCGGCGGCTGGCATGCGGGAAACTGGCGGCATGCGCTCCGCCACCGCCCGCTCGCCAAAATCCGGTGAGGAGAGGACGACCGTCTCGAACTCCTGCGTATCGAGCATGGAGGCGGTGCCGGCGTCCATCGTTCCCGACGCAAAGGGCGACTGATGCTCCATGGTCGTCGAGAGCGTGGCCGCATCGTACCCGTCCACCTCGGCCCGCAGTTCCTCGAGGGACAACACCCGCGAATCGCCTTCCGAGGTGCGCAAGGTCACACGCTCGTGGAAGATGTCGCAGGATATGACCTTCTCTTCGCCACGGGTCGTGGTGAGGATTTTCCCTTCCTTCGGAAATTTGCGGCGGCTGAGCACATAGAACTCGTGCTCATAGCGCAGGCAGCACATCAAGCGACCGCACGCGCCAGAGATCTGCTGCGGATTGAGCGAGAGCCGCTGGTCCTTGGCGACGCCAAGGTTCACCGGGCGCAGGTCGGGCAGCCAGGACGACGAGCAATACTCACGGCCGCAGCGTCCCACGCCCGACAGGCGCTTGGCCTCATCGCGCACGCCGATCTGCTTGAGCTCGATGCGCGTCTTGAACATCGATGCCAGGTCCCGCACCAGGGCGCGGAAATCCACCCGGCGCTCGGCAGTGAAGTAGATCGTCAGCTTGCGGCGGTCCCACTGCCACTCGGCGTCCGTCAGCTTCATCACGAGACCGTTCGCTTTCACGCGCTCCATGGCGCCGCGACGGGCCTGTTCGTTCTCCGCAGTGAGCGACCGGTCGGCGATCTCGTCCTCCCGCGTCGCCAGACGCAGCGCACGACGCGGAGGCGGGGTCGATCCACATCCATGAGCACAGCCGCGGCAACGGATATCGGCGAGCTCACCGGTGGAATGCACACGACCAAAGTCCTCGCCCCGGTCGGCGTCGACAATCACCCCCGCCTTGAGCGGAGGTGGTGTCTCGCCGTCCCAGGAAAAGAACTCCTTTCGGTTTCCGCGGAACGCAACTTCGATGAGATGAGCCACGGGAGTTCCTACCACGCGCCGGGCGCTGTGTTCACTCGGTGAACTGCCCCATGCGCAGGAACTTCTCGCGCCGGCGGCGGACGAGCTTGTCCGGCTTGAGGCGACGGAGCTCCTCGAGGTTGCGGGCGAGCGTCTCACGCAGCGAGCGTGCCGTGGCCACATGGTCGGCGTGAGCGCCGCCCACCGGCTCCTGAATCACTTCATCGACGACGCGCAGCTCCACGAGGTCGGCAGCGGTGACGCGCAGGGCGGTTGCCGCCTTCTCGCGCATCTCCTGGCTCTTGCCGTCCTTCCACAGAATGGCCGCGCAGCCTTCCACCGAGATGGTGGAGTAGACCGAGTTCTCGAACATCAGCACCCGGTCGGCCACCCCCAGCGCGAGCGCACCACCAGATCCACCTTCGCCGATGATGGTGGCGATGATGGGCACCTGCAGCTGGCTCATCTCGAGCAGGTTGCGTGCAATGGCTTCGCTCTGGCCGCGTTCCTCCGCACCCAGGCCCGGCCATGCGCCCGGCGTGTCGATAAACGTGAGCACGGGCACCTGGAACTTCTCGGCCAGCTTCATGAGACGGAGCGCCTTGCGATAGCCCTCGGGATGCGGCATCCCGAAGTTGCGCTTGAGGTTCTCCTTCGTGTCGCGGCCGCGTTCGTGCCCGATGAGCATGACGGTCTCGCCATCGAGGCGCGCCCAGCCGGCAAGGATCGCCGCGTCCTCACGGAAAAGGCGGTCGCCGTGCAGCTCGATGAAGTCGGTGAACGCGTACTTGATGTAGTCCGACGTGAACGGACGTCGTGACATACGCGCGACCTGCACGCGCTGCAGCGGCGTGAGGTTCTGGTAGATTTGGACCCGAAGGTCGCCAAGCTTGCGCTGCAGCGGGGCCAGCTCTTCCGCCACATCCAGCGAGCGGTCCGCAGCGAGTCGCTTCAGCTCCTCGATCTGCTTTTCGAGCTCCGCAATGGGGCGCTCGAACTCGAGAACCGGGGCAGCAGCCATAATCGTCCTGAAAAGGTGACGCCGCGCTCGTCAGCCACCGGTGCGCACGAGGCGCACACGGTCGGCGCCAAGCAGCGCGCGAAGATCCGAGAGAATTGCCGGAGATGCCGTGACCCTGAGTGACTTGGATCGGAAACGGACCTGCTTGCCGTTGCCATCCAGCCATCGCACTTCGAGCGGTGCAGACCCTTCATGGGACTCCACCTTGGCACGCACATCTTCCATCATCGCCGGCGGCAGATCGAGGCTCACGCCCAGATCGATGGCCACCGCCACATCACCGCTGGCCCGCAGCTCGGCAAAGCGCGTGACCTCATTCACGATGAACGTGGCGTTTTCGACGTCCTGATCCTTCCGCGAGTAGCCACCCTTGAGCAGCAGTGGCACGTCGGGGCGGACGCGTTCGGCAATCACCCCCCACGCCTCCGGAAAGACCAGCACCTCAGAAGATCCGGAAAAATCCTCCACTGTCAACCGGGCAAACTCCGCTCCGGTGCGCTTGGAGATCTGTTTCCGGATCGCCGTCACCACCACACCGATGGTCACCGCCTCGGAGACCCAGGTGCCGAGCTGCGACACGGTATGGGTGGCAAAGAGTTCGCACTCTGTTCGGTGTGGCTCGAGTGGGTGCCCCGAAATGTAGAACCCGAGCAGCTCCTTTTCGCGCTGCAGGCGCTCGCTTTCTGCCCAGTGCGGGATGTTGGGAAGCGCCGCGGCCTGCCGGCTGCTGGTCCCTCCGCTGGTGGGCGCGTCGCCCATCAGGTCGCCGAACAGGGAGCCTTGGCCGCGCTCGGCCTCTTCCTGCTGGAGCGCGGCCTCGCTGATGGCGTGGTCGAGCCCTGCGAGCAGCTGCGCCCGATGTCCGCCCAGCGTATCGCACGCGCCCGCCGCCACCAACGCTTCGAACACGCGCTTGTTGCAGAGGCGCAGGTCCACGCGGCCACACAGGTCGTGCAGGGTGGGGAAGGGGCCTTCGCCGCGCGCCGCGAGCAGGGAGTCGATTGCGCCCTTGCCCACGTTGCGGATGGCGCCCAGACCAAAACGAATGCGCTTGTCGCCGATGACCGTGAAGCGCCAGCCCGACTCGTTCACATCGGGAGCCAGCACTTCAATGCCCATTTCGCGCGCTTCGGCGATGTACTTGATGACTTCTTCGGTCTTCCCGATGTTCGACGACAGCAGCGCGGCCATGAACTCGGCCGGATAGTGCGTCTTGAGGTACGCGGTGTGGTATGCGACCACCGAGTACGCCACCGAGTGACTCTTGTTGAAGCCGTAGCGACCAAACGTTTCGATCTGCCCGGCGAGTTCCTCGATGATCTTCTTGTCGTAACCGCGACCGATCGCCTTTTCGGTGAACTTGCCGAGCTCCTTCTTGATGAGCTCCGCGTCCTTCTTGCCCACGGCCTTTCGCAGCACGTCGGCTTCGGCCAGCGAGATGCCCGCCAACACCTGGGCAATACGCATCACCTGTTCCTGATAGGTGATGACGCCATAGGTGTTGGACAGAATCGGCTCGAGCTCCGGCAGCGCGTACACGGTGGGCTCTTCGCCGCGCTTACGCCGGATGTACACGTTGTGCATGCCGGCATCGAGCGGACCGGGACGCAACAGTGCATTCGACGCCACCAAGTCATCGAATCGGTCGCAGCGCATGCGCTTGAGCACGTCGGTGGCCAGCGGCGATTCGAACTGGAACACGCCGCCGGTACGACCGGCACGCAGCACGCGGTACGTCTCTTCGTCGGTGAAGCCGCGCTCTTCGAGCACCACGTCCTTGCCGAGTCGCTCCTTGATGTTGCGGAGCGTGTCGGTGATGACGGTGAGCGTGGTGAGGCCGAGGAAGTCCATCTTGAGCATGCCGGCCTTTTCGAGCGCCGTCATGTCGTACTGCGTGACGATGACCCGTTCGTCGCCGTCGCTGCCGGCGCCCTTGGACGCCTGCGTGCAGATGGGCACGAACTCGTCGAGCGGACCCGGTGCGATCACGACGCCGGCGGCGTGCACGCCGGTATGTCGTGACAGACCTTCAAGCTTGACCGCAAAGTCGAGCAACTGCCGATAGCGCTCGTCGTTCTGATAGAACGACTTCACCTCGGGCACCTGCTCGATGGCTTCCTTGACGGTCAGCGAGAAGTTCGGTGCGTTCGGGATCAGCTTGGCCAGCGAGTCGGTCTCCGCCGGCGTGAAGCCCAAGGTGCGACCGACATCCTTGATGGCGGCGCGCGACTTCATGGTTCCGAACGTGACGATCTGCCCGACGCTGTCCTTGCCGTACTTCTGCCGCACGTACTCGATCACTTCCCCGCGCCGCTCGAAGCAGAAGTCCACGTCCACGTCGGGCATGGACACGCGTTCGGGGTTGAGGAAGCGTTCGAACAGCAGGTCGAACTCGAGCGGGCACACGTCGGTGATCCGCGTCGCATATGCGACGAGCGAACCCGCCGCCGAGCCGCGGCCGGGGCCCACTGGGATGCCACGATCGCGCGCAGCCTTGATGAAGTCGGCGGTGATCAGGAAGTAGCCGGAGTAGCCGGTCTTCGTGATGACGCCGAGTTCGTAGTCGAGGCGTTCCTGGACGTTGGCCGGCAGCGGATCGCCGTAGCGCTCCTTGGCGCCTTCGGTGGCGATCTGCACGAGCATGTCGTTCTCAGTGGCCACACCTTCGGGCAACGGGAACGACGGTACGTAGTACTTCTTCGCGAACTGCACGTCCACCGCATCGGCGATGGCCAGTGTGTTCGTGAGCACATCCTCGCGGCCCGGGAAGAACGAGCGGATCTCGTCGGGCGCCTTGAAGTACAACCCATCGTCGTACTTCATGCGATCGCGGTCGTTGCGATCCTTGCCGAGTCCGATGCACAGCAGCACGTCGTGCGCGTCGTGATCCTCATGCTTGAGGAAGTGCGCGTCGTTCGTGGCCACCACCGGCAGGCTCAGTTCGTCGGCGAGCGACAGGATCTTCGCGTTGAGGATCGACTGCCCTTCGCTGGTGTGCGCCTGCACCTCGAGGTGATACCGACCCTTGAACAGCTCCGCATACCACGCCGCGGCCTCGCGCGCCTGGTCGAGACGGTCCTCCATGAGGTGCGACGCCACTTCACCGGCCAGACACGCCGATGACACGATCAGCCCCTCCGAATACTGCGCCAGCAACTCCCGGTCGATGCGGGGCTTCGTGTAGAAGCCTTCGGTGTACCCGAGGGAGGTGAGCTTGACGAGATTGCGGTAGCCCACGATGTCGCGGGCCAGCAGTACGAGGTGGTAGTACGGCTTCACCCCGGGCGCGGGACGGCCTCGCTGGCGGCGGTCACCCGGCGCCACATAGGCTTCCATCCCGAGGATGGGCTTGATGCCCGCCTTCTTGGCCTTCTCCTGGAACTCCCAGGCGGCGTGCATGTTACCGTGATCTGTGATCGCGAGCGCGGGCATTTCGTAATGCTGCGCGCGCTTGATCAGATCATCGATGCGATTCGCGCCGTCTAGGAGCGAATACTCGGAGTGGCAGTGCAGGTGGACGAACGACATGGATACCGAATGATATCGCAGCGGGTTGAGGGACGGCAGGACTTGTCAGGAACGAGACGTGGCACATGGCGGCGCTGGGCCCGGCGAATTGCCGGTGGCTTGGTGGCGACGCTGGTGGTGCTGCTGACGCTCACGCCCATGGGCTGCTACATCTCGCGCGCGGCGTACGAGGAGGCGCGCATCCTGGCTCGCCGTCAGCCGATCGAGCGGCTGGTCGTACGCGACAACACCGAGCGGGTCTTGCGCGCGAAGCTGGCGCTGGTGCTCGCGGCCCGACAGTTCGCCATCGATTCATTGGGTCTCGATGCGAAGGAGAGCTTCACCACCTTCTCGAAGCTCGATCGCGACACCCTGGTGCTGGTCGTTTCGGCGGCCTATCGGGATCGCCTCAAGCTCAAGACGTGGTCCTTCCCGGTAGTGGGCAGCTTCCCCTACAAGGGCTTCTTCGACTTTGACGAGGCCCGGAAAACCGCCGCCCAACTACGCGCCGAGGGGTTCGACGTCAGCATTGGGCCGTCCAGCGCGTTCAGTACCCTGGGTTGGTTCAATGATCCCCTGGTGAGCACGACCGTGCGTCAGGACTCTGTGACGCTCGTCAACACGGTGCTGCACGAACTCCTGCACAACACCTATTTCGCCAAGGGGAAGGTCTCCTTCAACGAGACCTTCGCATCCTTTGTTGGCGGGCGTGGCGCCGAGCACTTCTTCCGCGCGCGTGGCGACTCGGTGCTGCTGCGCCGCGCGCAGGAGGACTGGCATGACGATCTCGTGCTCGGCGCCTTCTGGGGAAGCACGGCCCGTCAGGTAGACAGCGTCTTTGCGGCTCTTCCCGATTCGGCCACCGCCGATCGCATCACAGCGCGCGATTCCGTGTATGCGCGCGCGCAGCGCCGACTCGTGGACTCCGTCGGGCCGCAACTGCTCGGATATCCGCCCGGCTGGCCCAGCCGTGTTGTACTCGACAACGCGGTGCTGTTGGCGCGTCGTGTGTATGCTGATCGCCTCGACCGCTTCGATTCGGTCTACGTGGCGTCTGGCGCCGATCTCAAGCTGGCGATCAGCCGGATCATTGCCGCCCACCGGGATTCGGTGCAGCGGCAGGAACGCTGACTGCAGTCAGACAACAGTTTTGCCACGGATCACACGGAAACGCGCGGAAACAACAGGATACTGCAACAACAACTTTGAAGTTGTTTGATCCATGTTGTTTCCGCGCGTTTCTGCGTGATCCGTGGCAAAGCAGTTCAGCGATGCCTGAGCATTACGGAGACTTTTCCGGCAGCAGCACAAACCGCGCCCGATTGGTCTCGACGAGGTACTTCCTGGCCGCTGCTGCGAGCTTGTCGGCGGTCAGTCCGCCGATGCGTGCTTCGTCTTCGATCGGGCCATCGAGCGGATCGCCATTCTCGACGCGTCCGCGGATCATGTTGAGCCAGTAGCCGTTTTGCTTCTTGGCCACTTCGAGTTCGCGTCGCTGCTGTTCGCGGACACGTTCCACTTCGGCGGTCGACGGCGGCACGCGACGCAGCGAGTCGAGCTCCTGCTCCACGGCCTTGAACATCTGGTCGGCGTTGTCCGGCGCCGAACCATAGCTGATCGCGATCTGCCACTCCTGGCGGAGTCGGCGTGAGAACGCGGTGTTCACCGACACCGAGTAGGTCCCACCCAGCGCCTCACGCAGCCGGTCGAGCAGGCGCATCTCCAGCACCTCGCCCACTGACGAGAGCATGTAGGCCTCTTCACGTGACCAGGGTGCCGTGCCGGCCAGCAGCACCGCCGTCTGACTCTGCGGTGCGATGCCCTTGCGCACCGTCTTGTCGATAACGCCTGTGAACTGCTTGGGGCCCACGTCGCGCGGTTTTTCCGTGCGGCCAGTGGTCGGCAGCGCCCCCAGCCACTGCTCTACCAGCGGCTTGAGCGTCACCGGGTCGATGTTGCCGACAAACAGGAAGGTGAACTCGCTGGCGTCGCTGAAGCGATCCCGGTAGATCGCGGCCATCTCGCCGAGGTTGAGCTCACCCAGCATGTCGAGCGTGAGTGGGCGCGCACGCGGATGACCGTTCGCCAACGTGACCTGCACGGTATCCGAGAACACGGCACCGGGGTTGGCGTCCTTGTTGCGCAACGCCGTTTCAATGGGCGGCAGCAGCGCCTGGAAGGCGGCGCTGTCGACGCGAGGCGCCGTCATGCGCAGCCAGGTCAGTTGCAACAGCGTCTCGAGATCCTGCGGAGACGCGCGGCCTGAGAGATTCTCACTGAGGTCGCCAATGCTCGTATTCACGGCAGCCACCTTGCCGGTGAGCTTCTTCGACAGATCGGTGAGCGAGAACGCGCCGACCCCGCCGCGCTCGATCACGGTGGGAGTGAGAGACGTCTTGAAGACATCCTTGTCCGCCACGAGACTCGCGCCACCCGGGCTCCAGGCGCTCATCACGATCTGGTCGGCATTGAAGTCGGTGGGCTTCACCAGCACACGCACGCCATTCGAGAGCGTCCAATCGGTAACGCCAAGTGACGCGATGGTCTTCTCGCTCACTACCTTGCCGGCCGTGGGCGCCTTGGTGACGAGTTCCTCGTCGCTCACGGTCTCCACCCACGGCTTGATATCCGCAGCCACGAGCGTGCCGAACACGCGTCGCACTTCGGCCTCCGTGGGCACCGAAAGGCCTTCCTTGTCCGGCACGGTCACCGTCACCACCCGGTTGGCCGCACCGCTGCGGTTCTGGGCGAGTGCGTTGACCTCGGCCAGCGTGATGCCAGGCAACAGCTTTTGCACGGCCGCGTATTCGAACGCGATCCCGGGAATACCATCGCCAACCAGGTAGTGATTCACGTACTCGTCGACGAAACCACCGGAAGCGGACTTGTCCCGCTCCGCATAGGCGCGCTCGTAGCCGCGCAGCATATTGATGCGCGAACGATCGAGTTCCGCGGCGAGAAAGCCATGACGCTGCACGCGTTCGGCTTCAGTGAGAATGGCCTGCAGTGACTCGATGACTTTCCCCTCGCGGGCATTGGCATCGAGTGACGAATACGCACTGCCGCGCACAAAAGCGCCGCTGCTCGCACCGGCACCTACGAATGGGGCGTCGGCCTTCAGCGCGAGCTCACGAAAGCGCTGGTTGATCATGCCATCGTACAACTCGTCCAGCAGACTGTTGCGCAGGTCGCCCACCGTGCGCGTCGCCTTGCCCGGTCGCTTCCAGAGCACACCCACATTCGATGACGTGAGCTCCTTGTCTGTCGCGATGGTCACCAGCGTGGAGTCGTGCGCCGGCACGGTGGCTACCGTGCGCGGGCGCGGCGACGGCCGACGCGGGATGCTGGCGAAGGTGGTGCGAATGAGACGCTCGAGGCGCGCAGGATCGGCATCGCCAACGGCCACGACGGCCATGAGGTCGGGACGGTACCAGTCGCGCCAGAAGCGCTTGAGCGGCGCCGGCGTGGCGCCTTCGATGATCTCCGGCTTGCCAATGGGCAACCGTTCTGCGTATCGCGAACCACGGAAGATCACGGGGAACTGCTTGTCACGCAGACGCTCACCCACGCCGAGCCCATCACGCCATTCGGAGAGCACCACGCCGCGTTCGGCTACCACTTCAGCGGAGTCGAACTTGATGCCGTTCGCCACGTCGCCCAGAAAGCGAAAGCTGCGCTCGAGAATGCCCGCGCTGTCGGTGGGCACCGGTAGGATGTAGATGGTCTCGTCGAAGCCGGTGTAGGCATTCAGGTCGGCACCAAAACGCACGCCGATCGACTCGAGGTACTTCACGATGTCGTTCTTCGCGAAGTTGGTCGTGCCGTTGAACGCCATGTGCTCCACGAAGTGCGCGAGGCCGCGCTGGTCTTCGTCTTCGAGAATGGAGCCGGCATTGACGACGAGGCGCAGTTCGGCGCGCTGTTCCGGCTTGGCGTTGCGCCGGATGTAGTAGCGAATGCCGTTGGGCAGCGTGCCGACGCGCACGGCCGGATCTACCGGGAGCGCTGCCGTGAGCGCGAAGGAGTCACGTGGTGCCGCGGGTCGTGCGGTGGCACGCGCGGGAGTCGGCCTGGTCTGCGTGGCTTGCGCGTTGGACGCGACAGGGGCTGCGGCGAGGAACGCAGCCGCGAGGGATGTTGCCCGGAGCAGGATGCGGTTCATTGAACGGGCGTGAAAAGGATCAAAGGGTTGCCTGCCGGCGCTGCGCGCGAAAACAGCAGGAATTGAAGGGACAGAAGGGGCGTTGCCTTGGGCTGCGGGGCGAAGTGCTATCCGCCGAAGCGTCCACGCAGGAGCGCGCGGAGGTCCACCACCTGCTCCACAGGGGCGAGCGAATGTTCTCCCCGCAGCATGGGGGTTTCTGGCACATCACCCAGCGTCACGCGTTGCATGGTCTGGCGCACCCCCGGGTCGAGAAAGCGGGAGAGCTGCGTATACGAAAAGTCGGCGCCCGTACGTGTGGCATAGCTGTGCAACGGATACACCACGTACAGGTCGTTACGGGCGCGGGTGAGCGCCACGTACAGCAGGCGGCGTTCCTCTTCGATCTGTGCATCGTCCACGGCCGCACGGGCCATCGGAAACACGCCGTCCGATGCATGGATGACGAACACGGCGTCCCATTCCTTACCCTTGGCCGAGTGCACCGTGGACAAAATGAGCGCGTCGTCTTCATCCGTGCTGCCGATGGCGAGGTCCTGGGTATTCGACGGTGGTTCGAGCGCGAGCGCGGCGAGAAACTCCGTGCGGTCCGTGTAGCCGGCGGCGATGATTTCCAACTGATCGAGATCGGCCAGTCGTGGCGGAGCGTCGTCGTACGTCGCCTCGAGCAGCGGGTCGTACAACTGACGCACGAGGCGGATCGTTTCCGATGGGTTATGTGGCCGGTCGGCGCGCTCCACGCGTAACATGCCGTCGAACAGCGCCGCCATCGCCTGCATGCCGGGCTTGGCACGCGCCGGTGCCTTCACCGCACCGATGGCTATCGGTGACCAGCCGTGCTGATTCAGCATCTCGATGGCATTGCGCGCCGTGGCGTCGCCTACACCGGGCAAGAGCCGCAGCAGGCGATACCAACTGACCTCGTCACGCGGGTTCTCCAACACGCGTACGAATGCGAGGATATCCTTGATATGCGCCGCTTCGAGGAACTTGAGGCCGCCCCACTTCTCATAGGGGATACGGCGGTTGGCCAGTTCGATCTCGAGGTCTGCCGACAAATAGCCGGCACGAAACAGCACGGCCATCTCGCGCAGTGGAGTGCCCTGCTCGTGCAGCTCCAGCAACCGGTCCACGACGAAGGCCGTCTGCGCTGATTCGTCGCGCACAGTGACCAGCCATGGGCGCTCACCATCGGTGCGCGCGGTGAACAGCTGCTTGGAGTAGCGCTCCATGCTGCGCGAGATCAACACGTTCGTTGTGTCGAGAATGTTCGGCGTGGACCGATAGTTCTGCTCGAGCGTGACGATGCGCGTGCCGGGAAACTCGTGCGGGAAATCGAGGATGTTACGAATGGTCGCGCCGCGGAAGGCATAGATGCTCTGGGCATCATCGCCAACCACGGTGATATGGCCATTCGTGCACAACCCACGCAGGATGCGCGACTGCAGCGGGTTGGTGTCCTGGTATTCATCCACCAGCACGTGGTCGTACAGCGCGCGAATCTGTTCGGCGATGGGCGGCGCCTGCTCGAGCAGCAGCGCCCACGACAGCAGTAGGTCGTCGTAGTCGAGCAGGTTGCGTTCACTCTTGCGACGGATGTAGTCGCCGAAACAGCGCTCGATGTCCCCGGTCCACGATAGAAAGTGCGGCCATTGCTCACTCAATAGATCGGCAACGGGGCGATCCGTATTGATGTGCCGTGAATAGATCGACACCAGCGTCTCGGCGCGCGGAAAACGCGGCGCGGAGCGGGGAGCGTTCTTGAGGTCGCCGTAGCCGAGTGCGGAGCGGGCGAGCCCCATGAGATCGCCAGCGTCGCTTTGGTCGAGGATGGTGAAGTCGGCGGGCAGCCCCGCGGACGGGCCAAAGCGGCGGAGGAGCCGGTGAGCAACCCCGTGGAAGGTGCCGCCTTGCACGGACTGGGAGGCGGGACCCACGAGCCGCTCGCAGCGGGAGAGCATTTCCTGGGCGGACCGTCGGGTGAAGGTCAGCAGAAGGATGCGGTGCGGGGGAACGCCTCTACGGATAAGCGCCGCGACTCGGTGGATAAGGGTGCGGGTCTTCCCGGAGCCGGCACCGGCGACAATGAGCAGGGGGGAGTCGCCGTGGTTGGCGGCTTCGGTCTGAGCGGGATTGAGGGCCGGCTCCGCGGATCCGGTGATGGTGGCGGGTTTGGGGGGCTGGGTAGTCAGGTGGATGCGGGGCGGCTCAGACATGAGACGGAAACTACGGGGGAACGACGGGGGCTGGGACTACGGGGGCTGGAACTACGGAAGCTGGGAGGACGGGAGCTGGAACGACGGGAGCTGGAACCACGGGTTTGAAACGGGTGGGCCGGGGGTGTGACGGAAAGGGGAGAGGGGCGTCATTGCCCTCAGTACCGTACGGATGAGCGGGAATACGGGGCATCGCGGTTGCCTGACCCCTGATCCCTCCTCGCGAAAACAATCCCCGGGCGCCTTGCCCGGCCGGTTTCTCCCCATGGCCGGGTGTTTTGGTGTGGAAAACTGGAAGTTCCGGGTTCAAGATCGCATCTTTGTGACGACCATTACAGGACTCATGGGGGCCACCGGCTTGACCGTGTTGCCGGTCACCCCTAGTTTCTGCGCTTGCTATTGTCGCGAGGAGTGTGTGCGTCACCCTATCCCAGAGTGACGGGCGCACTGTTCCCGACGGTAGGGCAGGTGTTGGGCTCATGCTCGGCGGAGCTTGGACCGTCCGGATGTGAGAGTGGGAACGTCATCGCGCGGGTTTCCCGCATGGTGACGGGCAGGATTTAACGGGCATCGCGGAATTCGCATGACCATGAGCTCCCATCGGCCGCTCCCCGGTTCGAGTTCAGGTTCTCTGTGAAGGCACGTGGATGGGACTCGGCCAAGGGTGGCCGTTGTCTACCTCAGCAGGACGTTGTCGCCGGATCACCCGACCCCGTCGACGGCAGCTACCTCCACTACCTCGCAAGAGGGGGATGAATGCAACTCTTTTCTCGGAAGAAGGCGTTTGTTGCCTTGAGCCTCGGTGCCCTCGTGGCACTCGGTGCTTGCGGTGACGACGTCACGGTGACGGAGCAACCGACACCGGAAATCGTGTCCATCACGCCGCCAAGCGCCAACATGAATGTTGGCGAGTCGCTGAATTTCTCGGTGACGATCACGGGCGGTAACGCGACCACCCCGCCGACGCTGCAGAGCTGCACGTCGAGCAACCCCGCCGTTGCGACGGCGACGGCCGCTGCACCGGCTTGCCGCGTGACGGCCGTGGCTGCGGGTAACGTGACGATCACGGCCCTGACGACTGGCGGCAAGCAGGCGTCGGCGTCGGTGACGGTCGCGGCCCCGCAGGCTGCAATCGGTCAGCTGACGGTTTCGCCGAGCACGGCGAGCCTGGCAGTGAACCAGACGGTTACGCTGGTCCCGAACGTCAACAAGGCGGCGGCGGCGGTTGCGCTGACGCAGGCCTTCACCTCGTCCAACACGGCCATCGCGACGGTTAACGCGACGGGTGTGGTGACGGCCGTGGCGCCTGGCGTTGCGACCATCACGGTCTCGGTGACGGGCACGGGCACGGGCTACACCACCACGACGCTGACGACCGCGGCGACGGTGACGGTGACGTCGCTGCCCTCGGGCATCACGTCGCTGAACGTGCAGCCGACGACGCTGGTGATGGGTCTTGGCACGACGGCGCAGCTGACCGCTTCGGCGCAGCAGCCGGCCGGTGCGGCTGCGGCGACGATCACCTACGGCACGACGGTTCCGTCGGTCGCCACGGTGAACACCACCACGGGCCTCGTGACGGCGGTTGCGCCGGGTACGGCCGTGATCACGGTGACGGCCACGTCGGCCGCCAACACCAACTTCGCGGCTTCGACGCTGACGCAGCTGGTGCCGGTGACGGTTTCGCCGTCGGCGAACGTCACGATCCAGACGATCACGCAGGGTCCGGTGGCTACGTCGTACTCGACGTCGTCGGGTGCGGAAGGCCTCGTGACCTCGGCCAACGCCCAGGTCAACCAGCCGGTCGACATCACGAACGTCCGTGACCAGATCCAGGTGGTGCTGAACCTCCAGCCGAACGGCCAGCGCGTCGACTCGGTGGTTGTGTTCATCGCCAACGCGGATGGCACGAACCGCCGTCCGGCGGCCCGCCAGCTCTACTCGAACGGCACGGCGAACCAGGGTGACATCACGCTGTTCGTGAACACCGCTGACTTCACGGCGAACTTCGAGACGGGCGCGGCTGACGTCTTCTACCCGAACGGCCAGAAGCTCATCTCGGCCTCGGTGTTCACCACGCAGGGCACGACGGCCATCGAACAGCAGAACGCTGTGAACAACCGTCAGACGGTGAACTTCAACAATCTCGACGGCTACGCTGCTCGCTACACCAGCCCGTCGCGTTCCGCCATCCACGCCACGAACAACCTCACGTACTGGGGTGGTCCGGGCGCTGAAGGCACCGGCTCGTACGCCATTGTCCCGGTCTTCTACACCCCGGGTCGTGTGGTTACGCGCATCGATATCGGCCTCCGTGAAGGCCTGAACGGCTCCTCGGCCATCTGCGTGCAGGGCGGCCAGCAGGATCGCACGTTCGCCCTTGGTGTTTCGAACGTCGACCCCATCCGCACGGGTGAAGGCACGAGCTTCGAGCGCTACACGGCGCTGCCGTTCAACGGCACGTACAACAGCGAAGTCGGTCGTATCACGGCTTCGACGGCCAACACGTACACGAACTACACGACGGCCGCGAACAAGGTCATCGAGTGCCGTGGCTACTCCGCACCGGCTTCGGATGCCGCGAACTTCGTGGGCGTCATCGCTGGTACGGACAACTACAACAACCCGGCGCCGGTCGTGACCCGCGTCGACGGTTACCGTTTCTCTGCGCAGGTCGCGCGTATCGTGGCGAACCGCCTCGACTACGCTGGCCCGTCGACTGTTGAACCGGACATCCGTCGCACGGCTCCGGCCCAGTCGAACAACGTGAACAACGCGATCTGGGCGGCTCCGGCCGTGACGGGTTGGGTGAACGCGGCGTTCAACTTCCAGTCGCAGACGGCGGCTTCGACGGACGCCGGCATCGGCCTCCCGGCGACGACGTCGCGTGCGTGGCGCTTCTTTGGTTGCGCCGCGGGCACGGGTGGCACGGCCGCCGCGATCGACACCGCCTCCGCGGCGATGCCGAACACGACGGGTGCTGACATCCCGGAATGCTCGAGCGACAATCAGGGTGGTTGGAACCCGGCCGCTACGGCTGCTGGTGCGTACAACCTGAAGACCCGTGGACCGTACACGGTCGGCTACACGGAAACCGACATCCTCGGCAACCCGAGCTTCTCGCCGCTCTCGCAGCGCCTCGGCGTTGACAAGACGGCTCCGCTCATCCGTTTCTCGGCCGCTTCGGCCGCGGATACGGCGTGGGGCAACGTTACGCGTAGCTTGCAGGCAGAAGTCATCGACGAACGTGGCGGTTTCATCGATTCGAACGACCAGGACGCTGTCCTGCGCGTGAACGCTTCGACGACGTACCTGCTGCAGCCGTCGAACTTCGGCTCGTTCCAGCACTTCGCGACGCGTGGTGCCTCGAGCGCGAACCCGCAGACGCTTGATCGTGCCAGCACGAACAACGTGAACTGCATCAATCCGAACAGCTTGACGGCGATGAACACCTCGACGACCAATCCGTTCGGCAACACCA
Source organism: Gemmatimonas sp. (assembly GCF_036405635.1). Taxonomy (GTDB): domain Bacteria; phylum Gemmatimonadota; class Gemmatimonadetes; order Gemmatimonadales; family Gemmatimonadaceae; genus Gemmatimonas. The sequence continues at coordinate 24,326 of NZ_DASWXE010000229.1, forward strand.
CGTCGACCGCCAACGGCGGCACGAACCCGATCACGAACCCGTCCTGCCCGTTCATCAACCAGGGCAACAACGGCGCCACGATCGGCATCTTCGGCGCGCTGGCTGACGGCTACCGTCAGGCGACGGCCGTGACGTTCGGCACGGCTGGTATCTACTCGTACCGCGCTCGCGTCTTCGACCGCGCCGGTAACGTGTCGACCGTCCTTGCCCGTTCGGCTGCTGTGGACAACGGTGCGGTCCCGACGTTCGGCGACCTCAACGTGCCGGCCTCGATCGTGGCGGCTGCGGCTCCGGTGTTCGGCGCCCAGATCAGCGACGACGTGGAAGCGCGTGCGTTCAACCTCAGCCTCCTGTGGCCGACGGTTGGCAACCGCTTCATCTACCCGCAGACGCTCCTGAACGCGCGCTTCAACGACGAAGTCGTGACGCCGTTCGCGGGTAACCTGTCGCTCCCGACGGGTGCTCCGTTCATCACGGCTCTTGAAACGACGACGGGTGCGGTGCCGGCCTTCTCGTCGGCTCCGGCCGCCCTGACGAACATCACGAACATCGTGGGCACTGGCTTCGACGTGAACAACGCTGCGTCGGCCCCGTACACCACGTCGTTCGGCGCAGTCTCGCTCGCCAACCTGTCGTCCATCTCGGGCGTCAACGGCAGCTCGACGGCCAACTCCTACGTGTCGTGGCAGGTGCTCAACACGCAGGCGTCGCTGCAGCCTGGCTTCCTGGCCCCCGCGGGTCTGAAGGCTCAGCTGACGGGTAACACCAACGTGCCGAACCCGCCGTTCAGCCGCGTTGAGTTCTTCCGTCTGAACGCGGTCTCGGGCAACTACGAGTACCTCGGTCAGGCGCTGGCTCCGGCCCAGTCGGACCAGGGTGTGACGCGCTTCTGGACGTGGACGCTCACGCAGGATGCGTACGCCAAGACGCCGACGGCGCTTGAGACGACGCAGCGTCAGGTTGCGGTTGGTGATGTGATCATCGCCATCGGTGTCCGTGCGAACGGCGCCGGTCTGTCGACGAACCCGGCTGGTACGCCGATCGGCGGCGCTGCGATCAACCTCGTGGTCAACGGCCTCCCGGCCGGTGCCGCGGCGAACGTGACGTTCACCAACGGCGCGGGCTTCCTGCTCACCGCCACGGCGGCTGGCACGTACGTGATCCCGGACAACGTGGTTGGCACGACGCTGTTCGCCTCGGTTGCGAACACGACGTTCAACAACCAGCAGTACGCTGGCACGTCGGCTCCGGCCTCGGCGGTTGCCGCTGCGGGTCTGAACACCTTCACGGTGACGTACGCTCTGGCTTCGACGAACATCCCGGTTGCGGTCTCGGGTGGCGTTGGCACGGTCAACCTCCCGGTGAACATCGCCGGTGTGGCCCCGGTCGTGTACAACATCACGGGTCTGCAGCAGGCGACGGGCACGACGCAGACGTACACGGTTCCGCAGGCTGGCCAGTACAATGTGACCGGCACGGCCGGCACGTACGGCACGTCGGCTGGCTTCGTGAACGGCTTCGCGTACACGGTGGCTGCCCCGGCGACCAGCACGGTTGCTCAGGGTGTGGCTACGCCGACGGTGAACCTAGTGTACACCAACACCACGCCGTACGTCCGCCTGACTGTGGCGGGCGCTCCGGCGGCCGGCGCGAACGTCAGCACCACCTGCGTGGGTGACGGTGCCGTGGCCACCACGGCCAACATCGTTGACCGCACGATCACGGCCAGCGGCGCCAACGTCTGCACGACGACGGCCCAGCCGGTCCTGAGCGGTGGCACCTGGTACATCCCGACGGTGTCGGGCACGGCTGCTGCGGCGACCAACGGTGCGAACTCCACCACGGTCACGTACACGGCTGTTGCCCCGCGCATCCGCGTGACCACCAGCTCCATCGGTGGCGCACCGAACAACCTCCCGGCTGGCGTGCCGTTCACGGTGCGTGTGACGGGTGGCTCGTACTCGACCAACCCGCAGGGCTACACGGACTTCCCGGCTGTTTCGGGTACGCCGCTCGACATCACGATCGTGTCGGGTACGGCCTACAACGTGTCCGTGCCGCGTCAGATCTCGCTGTCCTCGCAGCTGTGGCAGATCGCTGCCGCGGGTGATGTGACGGCGGCGGGCGGCCTGGCGGTCGGTGGTACGAACAACGTCATCGTGGTCTCGGGCACGGCTGCCTCGGGCAACGCGGTGGTCCAGAACATGGTCGCCAGCGGCTCGCCGACGGTGGCTTCGGACCTGCAGATGACGGTCAACTTCGGCTTCACCGGCCCGATCCCCTGATGAAGGGGTAGGACTGGCCTAGCCAGAGTTGAAACAGGCGGGGGGTACCTTCGGGTGCCCCCCGTTTGTTTTCCCCTCAGTCCATTCGGATCTCCGTTCTCTTTGCTGGAACTGGAACACATGGGCTTCGCAAGCGTACCCTAGCCCACTATGTTTGAGGGCTGTGCGCTGTGGCCCTCCGCGCACGTGACGCGATCATTTCACGACCACCGCCCGTCTCGACATATGAAGCCTGCTCTCGTTCGCTCTGTTCTCGTGTTCACCGCGACCGTCACCCTCACTGTGATGGCCGCCTGCGGCCCCTCCGACATGGTCGGCAAGGAGAAGCTCTCGCCGGTCAAGGAAGGCATGACCCTCCAGGAAGTGGATGGCGTCATCGGCAAGGGGCCTCTCGATCCGATGCAGCCGGGCGACTCGCTCCGTCTGCACAATGGCTTCCGTACTCAGGTCTTCCTGGTG